>CAZZAO010000045.1:0-5689 GCA_964652205.1 uncultured Anaerolineaceae bacterium
GTGAAGCCACACTCCGGGGCAAAAACGAAGCCCCGCGCGCGCGCAGTCCAGCCCTGTTTACGTCGGCGTCGGTCGAACAACTGTGGGCTTACACCACCAACCCGCATCCCATGAACATCGCGCCGCAGTACAGCGCCGATAAGCTCGTGACCCTGCTGCTGGCTGAAGGCACGGCATGGCTCGACACGCCAGCACTGCAAGCACTGCTGACCGTGACGCTGCGCGACAAACGCGACGATCTGTTCCTCAAGCTGGCACATCCGCTGGCCGACCACGACAACTTCATGGTTCTGCTCGGTAACGCCTTCCAGAAAAGCGCCCGCTCCGAGGTCGAAATCAATACGCTGGTCACCCAGTTATTGACCAGCGGCGACCTTTCGCCGCAGGCATCCGTCGATCTGTACGGGCGAATGCTGACGACGCTCGAATGGCGTAAGACGGCCCTGCCGCTGATTCAGCAGTGGTCGCGGACGCTCAACCAGCATCCCACGCTGACGACATCCGCCGACGCGCTCTGGCGGGCGCTCGACGCCGCCACCGAAGCCCGAGACGAGGGCATCGCCCGCGTCGTCGCCCGCCGTCTGACCGCCGAACTGGAAACAACCGAGGACGAGAACGCTTTCGCCGAGGCGCTGCTCCACCTGTACACCATCGTTCAGTGGAATGCCGCTGTCCGTCAATATGTGATGACGTGGTGGCGGAGTTTCGTCCGAGCGACAGCGCTGGCACGGCTTCAGCGGCTCGACAAGGCGCTCGACGGCAAGAAGCTGCTCGACGAACTGCGAACGATCATTCAGACCGTCATCGCCTTCCGCAAGCTGCTCGGCAAGCGCAATTTGCAGCAGTTCGCCTGGGACGTCGGCGTGGCCTACGGCATCTTGCAGGCGCTGACTGAGTCGTTCGATCCATCGCCGCGCCGACCGGTCAGCTTCGATCCGCAGACGATTCGCGCCGAACTGGATGCGCGCTCGGAAGACCTGACGCCCCACGAAACGCAGATTCTCGCCAACAACTTCAAAGAGCTGGCGCAGTTGATCGCCACGATGGGCGATAATCGCAGCAAGGCCAGCCTGATGCGCCGGGGCGACGACGTCGACCGCCAGTTGATGATTGGCGAGCAGCAGCCGCACAGCGCCGTCGACGCGCTCAAGTGGCTGGCCGGTTATCTCAGCGGCACGCAGGAAAAAGACGAAATCAACGAAGAATAACCGAGAGAAGCCGGACACGCTTCCGTCGGGACATGATGCATCATGTCCGTTTTTGCGTTAGCGGTCAGGCTTGTGGAGTTTGCCGCAGGCGCGAAAAATCGCGCTCCCACGGACGATAGTGCCATTTTATCGCGGGAAATTCTCTGTCGGAATGTCCTTGAAGCGCGGATTTTTGAGGTCGCGGCCTGAGAGAATCGGCGTCTCGATGCCCCACGGAATCGCCAGGTCAGGGTCGTCCCAGATGACGCCGAATTCGTCGCCGCCGTCATAATACTGATTGACGGTGTAAGTCAGCGTCGCGTCGGTCAGCGCGGCGAAGCCATGCGCCACGCCAATCGGGATGAACAGGCCGGTCTGCGCGCCACCGCCGAGGTCGAGCGTCATCGTCTTACGATAGGTCGGCGAGTTCGGGCGCAGGTCAGCCAGCCCGACGCGGATCGTGCCGAACGGGACGTACCAGTAGTCGATCTGCCTGCGGTGGAAATGCAGCCCGCGCACGACGCCCGCCTTGCTATCGGAGCGATTCGACTGGATATTCGTCCAGTCGATCCACGGGAACCACTCGCGCCTGAAGGTTTCCATAAAGCGCCCGCGCTCGTCCTCAAAGACGCGCAGCGGCAGCGAAAAGACGCCGTCAACTGGCTCTGCTACCAGCGGGGCGGTCGATTGATGGGTTGCAGGAGAGGTCATGGTCTGCCTTGAAAGGTCGCCGGAAAGAGGGGACGTGCTGCGCGCTATCTTAGCATTTCCGACGCGCCCTGCCCACCTTCGCGCGTTCGCTCCGGCGCTAGATCGAGGCACATGTAGACGACTTCAACTTCGCCCCGGTTGAGCGTCAGATGGACGGTGTAGCTGTCTCGAAAACCGAGCCGATGATAGAGCGCCGCCGCGCCGGGGTTATCGACCGCCGCGCCAATCTCGACACAACGCACATGCAGGCTGCGGGCTGTCTGGACGAGGTGCTGAATCAATGCCGTGCCGATTCCCCGACAGCGCAGCGGCTCGCTCACGATCAGATCGCTGATCTCAGCGCAGCGCGGCCAGCAGGTAATCTGGCTGTAGCCATACGCGCCCTGCTCGTCAACCGCGACGATCCCACGCCCGAACGACTGCTCGGCCAGCTCTTCGGCGCGCATAATCATCCGGTGAATAGCGGGGCGCTGCCCGTGCGGCCAGCAGCGTTGTAACAGCGCGTCAATGTCGGTCAGCGCGACCGTGCGGACGCCAATTGACGGATCAGGCAGCCGGGCAGCCAGAGGGAAATCTATCATGCTCTAAGTATAACGGCGTTTGGGCTGTCGGGGCGACATGAGAGAGACATTAGCGCTGACATTTTTATAAGTTTTATAACACCTTCCTCATCGAAGATGAGTAAAATAGACGGACGACTGCGGTGATAGTTGCAGTCCCTTGTTTGAGCGCGTTCAAGGAGAACTCCATGCGTAAAGTTGTTATCCTGTGTTTGATGGCCGGGCTGCTGCTGATGGGCGGCGTCGTCTCCGCGCAAGATGCGGCTCCTGTTTTCTGCGGCACCCTGGCCCAGGCAGACTGTAGCATCCTGCAACAGTCCAGCACCGCGATGAAGAGCCTCAATTCAGCCGATGTCAGCTTCAACCTCAGCTTCTCCGGGGAAAATATCCCCAATATGCCAACCACCGAGCCGCTGACGATCAGCCTGGCCGGAACTGGCTCATTCTCCGGGAACCCGTCGGGTCTAAGCATGTCGCCCAGCAGCATGAGCGATCCTGCGGCAGCGATGACCCAGATGGCGACGGCGCTGGCTGGCGTCAGCGCTAAGCTGAACCTGACGCTGACGATCCCTGAAGCGCTGACGCAGATGGCGGCAGCTTCGTCGTCCAGCAGCGCCAGCATTCCCGGCTCGATCCCGCTCAACCTGGTGCTGGTCGACGGCAAGGCCTACCTTGACCTCGACTCGCTCGCCCCGGTGATCGCAGCTTCGGGCGCAGATACCGCCTCACTGCCGAAGGGCTGGGTCGGAATCGACCTGGTCGGAGCCATCAACCAGATGGCCCCGATGATGTCGCAGATGTCGAGCATGGCGACCGAAGAAGCGGCAGCCAGCGACGCGCTGACTCAGTTCATGGACCCGACCTTCATCGGCAAGTACCTGAAGATTGAGCGCGGCGCGGATGCCACTGTCAACGGCGACGCGGTAGCGGTCTTCAACAGCACGGTCGATATCGCTGGCCTGCTCAACGACCCGGCTATTCAGGCGGAAATCCAGAAGCAGGCTGCCGCGTCGGGCAGTTCAGAGGCCGCAAGCGCCGCGATGATGGCGTCGATGTTTGCCAACAGCATCACCGTGACCTCGACTACTCAAATCGGCACAGCGGACAACATCGTTCGCGCCGCCTCGACCGATATCAGCTTCGACGCGACCAGCCTGATGGCGATGGCGCAGTCGTCGTCTGACAGCACCACGTCGGCCCAGCCTGCGCCGGTCGTCAAGATGCACTTCGACTACGGCCTGAGCAACCTCAACGCGGCCCAGCCGATCACGGCGCCTGAGGGCGCAACCCTCATTCCTCTCAGCTCGCTGACAGGCGATATGGAGAGCGACATGAGCGGCTTCGACACCGATATGAGCGGCCTCGACAGCATGATGGAGGGCATGGACTCGACCACATCGGGCTAATCCTTCGCAGCTTCTATCACTGAAAACAAAAAGGGCGACCCCAGCAGGTCGCCCTTTTTGTTGAGCGGCGCTATCCGCCTAAAACAGGGTCAAAATCTCCCTCGAAGAGTTCAGCCTATCCTCATCCCTTCGGCTGATGAGTCGGAACCCGCACTCGTCTAGAATGGCATCAACCTTGACAGGCGTTTGACCTGCCGAGTTGTGACCTTTCTAGTCTCTACCTCAGGAGAGAAACTCATGCGTAAGTTGATTAGTCTCGCCCTTCTGCTCGTCGGCCTGCTGGCGATGAGCGGTCTGGCCTCAGCACAGGAACTGGTCAAGGTCCCGTGCGGCGCTCTGGCCGCCGCCGACTGCGCCCTGCTCCAGCAGTCCGTCGAAGCGATGGCGGGCCTCAAGTCGTCCGACGTCTCGTTCTCACTCGTCGCCAGCGCCGAAAACATCCCCGATATGCCCGTTGCTGGCCCGCTGAGTGTCTCAGTCAGCGGGCAGGGGACGTTGAGCGGCGATATGTCGGCTTTCTACACTGTCCCATCCGCTGAGACTCTCAGCGATCCCGCCGCGTCCGCCGCTTATTTCCAGCAGATCATCGGCGGCCTGAACGGCGACCTTCAGATCAAGGTTTCGCTGCCACAGCAGTTGTTGAGCGCGTCCTCATTCCCGATTCCCGCCGACATCCCGGTGAACGTCCGGCTGGTCGATGGCAAGGGCTATCTGGATTTCGACGCGCTGACCAACGCTTTTGGTGAAGACGCCGGTCTGGGCCTGCCCCCCGGCTGGGGCGGCGTTGACATCGTCGGCCTGATCGCCGAGGGCGCTCAGTCAATCAACAGCGACGAGTTGAGCAGCGCCAGCGAAGTTTCTTCCGAGCTGATGAAGCCGGAATTCGTCCAGAAGTACCTGCTGGTCGAGCGTGTGGCCGATGGGCAGGTCGATGGCACGAGTGTCGCTGTCTTCCAGTACACCCTCGACCTTCAGGGGATGCTGAGTGACACGGTCGTTGAGGACGCGATCAACACGGCTGCCGAGTCGCAGGATCGCCTGACCGACGAGCAAATTGCCGCCGTCAAGCAGGCGTTCAATGGCCTGACCCTGACCCTGACGCAGAAGATCGGTCTGGACGATCATTTCGTTCGCAGCACGGCGCTCGACTTCAGCTTCGACATGACCGAACTGATGAAGCTGGAAAGCAGCGCCACTGAAGAAGCGACCGTGACCGGCCCGGCTCCAGTGCTGACCTTCAAGTTCGAGTCCAGCGCCAGCCACTTCAATGGCGGACAGACGATCAGCGCGCCGAGCAATGCCATCCTCATCCCGGTCGGCGGCAGCGATGAGGCGACCAGCGAAGCCACCTCGACCGTTCACTGATCGGTCACTCGCAGCACGACCCTAATAAAACCGCACCCAGCCCTTCGGGGAGCGTCCAGCAGGCCGCTCCTCTTCGATTCTGTCACGGTCGTGAGAAAAAACTTACGGCTATTTCGCGCTTATCGGCCATAAAATTAAGATAAGGTTGGCCTGAATAAATCAACAGCCAGTCTGATTATGCTCTATCAATACACCGACTGAAGCCAGATGCTGCCTTACTTTACCGGGTATCATCGAGTCAACCCGCATGAATCGCGTCGCCACCATGAGCCAGCAACTAACTGACAGCCAATCGTCCCTGAGTCCCTACGTCCACGACCTGGCAAACCCCGACCCGGCCAGACGTCGCCGCGCTATCCTGAAGCTCGGCCAAACCGGCAACCCGGCAGCGCTCAAGCCGCTGGCGGATACCTACCGCTCCGATCCGAGCGTCGAACTGCGCGAACTGGCGCGTAAGGCG
>CAZZAO010000045.1:5721-37965 GCA_964652205.1 uncultured Anaerolineaceae bacterium
AGCCAGCAGCAAAAGCTGGCCGCCGAGCGCGAGTCTGGCCCGCAGGTGGTCGAAAAGCGCATCAGCCCGCAGGACATCCAGCGCGCCCGCGGCTACACCGACGAAGCGCTGACCTTCAACATCGAGGGGCATAACGAAAAAGCCGTCAACTCGCTCTCGAAGGCGCTGAACCTCAATCCGTCGCTGGTCGAGGACACCTATTTCACCGGCATCGTCTCGATGATCCTCGACCTGCCCAAGCCGGAAGCGCTGGAGATGCTTAAGAACGCGCAGCAGCGCGGCCAGTTCGCCAGAACAGTGACGACGCAGCGCAAGACGGCAGCCGTCGAAGAACACATGCAGGAAGCGCGCCGCTTCACCGGACGCAGCATGAGCCTCGATCTGGCGCTGTACGCGCTCGTTTGCACGCTTGGCCCGCTGATTCTGGTGCTGGTGGTCGCTCAGGGGCTGGGGCAATTGCTGGCGCTTTCGCCCGAAGAGGCGGCAAAATCAGCCATTCCCGACTTTATCCACAACCTGAGCGGCGTGGTTGCGCTCGGCTCGTCGTTTCCAGCGCTGCTGCTGATCGTCGTCGCGTCGGTGCTGATCGGGCTGCTCAATCTGGTCGGGCAGGCCGCAATCATCCACGGCGTCGCCCGTTTCCTGCTGCGCGGCAAAGGGACGTTCGGCTTCCTGCTCAGTAAGATGATTCCGCTCTATTCGCGCTACCTGCTGGTCATCTGTCTGGTCGGGTCGGTGGCGGCAGGAATTGGCGGCAGCATCGGTTTTTTCTTCCTGATCTACGTGGCTCTCTTCGGCCTGGTGCTGTTCACGCTCCTGACCGGCGTCAAGCTGCTCGGCAGCGTCGGCGAAGCCTATCATTCCGGCGCGGCGATGGGCTGCGCCTCGATCCTGATCGCGGCGTTCACGCTGGCGATCCTCAACGTCGTCCTGATCGGTATCCTGTCGCAAATCTTAACGAGTCTGTTGTCAGGTTCCAGCGCCCCGGCGTAAAATGAACCTGCGACTATCACAGGTTTCTGCCGGGGAGCACGTCCATGACCATCGACGAAGCACTGATCCAACTGAAAAGCCCCGACGCGGAGATGCGCCGTCAGGCGGTCATCGAGGTCGGGAAAAGCAAGAACCCGTCGATGCTGCCGGTGCTGGCGGAAATCTACCGCAGCGATTCTGACGCGAACGTGCGCGATATGGCGCTGAAAGCCGGACAGTATATCCGCGCGAACATGGGGCCACAAGCGCCCACTGATCCCGTCTCAACGCAGACCGCCGCTGCCGTTTCAACCGCCCCGGTTTCCGAGCTAAACCGCGAGCGCGCGGCGGGCTATATGAGTCAGGCGCTCGACTTCCAGATGCGCGGCAACGTCCTCAAGGCTGCCGAGCTGCTGGGCCGCGCCTTCGACCTTAACCCGGCGCTCGCCAATGACCCGCTGGCGCAGAATCTCGCCGCCGACCTGACCGGTCAGGGGCCGACGGCAGCGGCGCGAACGTTCCTCGACCGCAGCGCGCGGGCGCAGTTCATCGCCGCGAAAGGCGGGCGGGCCGCCTCGGTGACAGGCGGCGGCGCAGTCGCCATCGATGGGGCGCAGACAGGCTGGGGCGGCGCGCTGCTCGACCTGTTGATTTATGGCCTCGCGGCAGGCGCGCTCACGTTCATCCTCATGATGGTTGCCGTCAGGCCGCTGGCTGATTTCATGGTTCAAGTCCAGCAAAGCGCCAGCGCAACGCAGCTCACGCCCGCGCAGCAGCTCCAGATGCAGCAGTTCGAGCAGCAGGTGCAGGCGCTTCGCGGCGCGACCACCTTAGCCGCAGCGCTGCCACTGGCCCTCTTCTCTGCTCTCGGCGCGATTTTCGGGCTGTTGATTGAAGCTGGCCTCGAACACCTGATCGTCAAGTCGGCTCTGGGCGGCAGCGGGATGTTGACTTCACTGATCCACAAGCTGGCCTTCCTGCAGATCATTCTACTGGCGATTGGCGGTGTCCTCTTCGTGGCGTTTGTCCTCGCTCTGCTGCCGATTTTCACTCAGGCGCAGACACAGCCGAACATGCAGCTTGATTCGACGCTGTTCTGGGGACTATGGCTCGCCATCATGGTTTTCGCCGCCGCCGCGACCTATTTTCGCGCGCGCATTATCGCCCGGAACTACAGTGTCAGTTGGTTTAGAGGCTGCGCGACGATGATCCTCTATGTCATCGTGGTCTTCGCGCTGCAACTCTGTCTGAGCGCCGCCGCCGGGGGCCTGTTTGCCAGCCTGTTCAACGGCGTGGGGAGCGGCACCGGGACTTTCTAGGCTGGACTCTGGTCGTTTCCTCATCAACTCTGTCAGGCGCGTCAGGTACAATAAGACGATTCTGACGTCCGAGACGGAGATTTTCGCGTGAGTTCATCCGATCATCATGCCCGCCTGCGCGCGGACTTTCTGGCGCTGGCCGCAGGCGCAGCCGCGCTCGGCACGGGCCTGTTGTCCTATGCTCATTTTGTCGAGCCTAATCATCTGGACATTCACCCGGTCGAGCTGACGCTCAAGCGCCTGCCGCGCGCCTTCGACGGTTTCCGCATCGCCCAGTTCAGCGATCTGCATATGGAAATCTGGCAAAACTGGCCGGTGCTGGAACGGGTCATCGAGGCGACCAACGCTTTCGCGCCAGACATCGTCGCCATTACCGGCGACTTCGTCGATCAAGAAGTCGAGCCGGTCGCAGATCGACTGGCCGACACCCTGAGCCAACTTCGCCCGCGTGAGGCGACGCTGGCCGTCGTCGGCAACCACGATTACTGGGGCGAGGTCAAGGACGTCCGCCGCATGATTCAGCGCAGCGGCATCATCGAACTGAACAACGATGTCTACACGATTGAGCGCGGCGGCTCAGCGCTGCATTTCGGCGGAGTCGCCAGTATGCTCGAAGCGCACGCGCGGCTCGACCGGGTACTCGACCGGCTGCCAGACGACGCCTCGCCAGCGATTCTGCTGGCGCATGAGCCGGACTATATGTACATCAGCGCGGCAGCACGGCGCTTCGATTTGCAGCTTTCCGGCCACACGCACGGCGGTCAGGTTCGCCTGCCGGTGTTGACGCGCCTGGCTTTGCCGACCTTCGGGCGCAAGCTGGTCGCCGGTCTGGGCAAGAAGCGCGGCATGATGGTTTACACCAATCGCGGGCTGGGCATGTCGGGCCAGCAGATTCGCTTCAACTGTCCGCCGGAGCTGACGCTGTTCACCCTGTGCGCGCCTGAAGCATAAAAAGCCGGACGACGCCTCATGACTCTACGGGATTCCGCGCTCCCCGACCGTGCTGTCGGAGGCTGGAAGCCATCCGGCAAAGGAAATGAAGCCAGCTAAAAGCTGGCTGACATTCCATACAGTCTTCCGAACGAATGTAAATCCTTACGTCATAAGAAACCGCGCCCCGACGGAAGCCAATGCCGGTCTGGCCTTTCTCGGCGCTCGGTTCTCATCTCTCGGTTCTTCGCTTTACGGCACGATGCCGAGGTTACGCGCTTCGTCGTAAGAGATCGGGCCGCGACCGCGCCGCGACTCGCTGGCGAGCTTCGCCAGCTCATCCGGGTTGAAGAGCGCGTCAGCATCGTCAGCATCGAGCGCGCTGAGTTGATCGAAGATGCTCAGGTCAAGGTCGCCGAGCGGGTCGAGCCGGAGAGTCTCGGTTTCTTCAGCCACCGGCAGCGGATCGAGCGTCCAGTCGTCAGCCTTGACCGCCAGCGGCAGCGGCATTTCCTCAGGCAGAGTCAGCGGGCCGGTCGCCTGCTTGCGCCGCGCCGGTTCTGGCGTCGGAGCCTGAAGCGTATAAGCGCTCGCGCCGAGCAGCGCTTTGAGGTCTTCCGCGCCCCGACGGCCAAAGCGCGTCACCGCGCCGAACTGGCGGACGCCGGATGCGCCGTCGAAAATCAGCGAGAGAAAATGATGGAATCCGACCGACAGGACAAAGACATCGTAGGCATCGCCGTCGTAGAAACTGAGCGCCGATGACTGCCCGCCGACCAGCCCCCCCATTGAGATCGTCGTCGTGACCGTTGGCAGCAGCGCGCTGGTCAGCGCCTCGCGGTCGAGATAGCCCGCCACCCCCTGTTCGAGCATGACGCCGCCAACCCGGTTGCTCAGGACGACCGTTCGCGCGCCGACGTCGCTCAACAGCTTATCGATAATCACCTGCGCCGCCTTGAGGTCGAGCGCGGGAACCGGCCCCAGATCGGCAGCAGGAAGCGCGCTGGCAGCGGACGTCGTCACCGGGTCGAACGCCGAGACGATGTTGCGCCCGTCGAGTCCGGCAATCAGCACGCGCATGAAGGCCTGCACGTCAATCGGTCGGCGCAGATAAAGGAACGCCGTCTCCGATAACAGCGCCTTATCCTGGCCGGTCGGACTATCAAAATCCGCCAGCACGACAATCGGCGTATGGGGCGACGCCTGCCGGACACGCCGCGCCAGCTCGACACCGTCGCTGCCGTCGCCAATCATCAGCGCGGTCACGACAAGCTGCGCGCCGCGAGTCAACTCGGCCAGCGCGTCCTCGGTTCCCGGCACGTCAACCTGAATAATGGCGCGGTCGGTCAGGTCAATTGCCGAGCGGACGATGCGCGAAATCGTCCAGGTCGGGTCTACAGTGATGACGCGGGGAATAGCGGCCATAAAAAATCCCGTCGGCTGTCAGAGGTCTGCGGTCTAAGTCCCCTTGATTATACGCTGAAGGCGACAACGCTGACTGCGAAGCCGTGGACGCAAGCATTAAGATTTTCATGGAGTGGACGAAAGTACCAGACGGAAATCAGGGGTTAGCCGGCCCGTGCTGAAAGGTTGTCCACATGCCGCCGCCGAGCGGCTCGCCGCACAGCGCCAGCGGATAGGACTGTAAGCAGCGCTGCCGGGCAGCGCGCTCATAATGGCTTTCTTCGAGGCACATCCACACCAGCCAGCGCAGCACCGAACGCAGCAGACCGGGATTGGCCGGAACGACGGGCGCGCGCTCGGCGGCGACCAGCGCCTCGGCAGCCACGCGCTCGCGCAGCGCTGCCCAGGCGCGCTGCTTCTGCCCATAGCGCAGCCTCGCGCCAGAGCGCAGGCTCCGCTCGATCAGGCTGTCGAGCCGACTATCCGAGTAGTCCTGCATAACCATGCGCAACCTCACTGACCCGGCGGCTGTCACCGAGCCGCCGACGTAAATTCTCACGGGCATAATACAGGCGGCTCTTGACCGTCCCGACGGGACAATCAACCACTTCGGCAATTTCATCGAGACTCAGGCCGCTCATGTAGTGTAACACAACAACCACCTGCTGCGGGAACTGAAGCTCGGCGATGGCGGCGCGCACCTGCTCCTGTACTTCGGCGTGTTCGGCCAGTTGATCCGGCGAATGCCACGAGGGCATCATCAACTGATCGACCAGCGCTTCGAGCGAGACGCGGCGCTTCTTGCTGCGCGAAATCCAGGTATAAGCCAGATTGACCGTCACCCGATACAGCCAGGGCGCGAGCGGCAGCGTGGTGTCGATGCGGTCGGCGTAATGATGCAGCTTGAGGAAGCAGTCCTGAGCAATATCTTCGGCGACCGCGCTATCGTGCGTCACGGTCACGGCGGTACGGTAAATTTGCGGGTAGTAACGATCAAACAGAATGCCGAGCGAATCGAGGTCGTGGGCGCGCAGACGCTCGATCAGAACCCCATCCTCAGTTTCAGATTCGCCTGTCATGGATGTCTCCACAGCGGTTTGTCCTCGTGGCTGGCGGCCACCTTACGCAAAATGTTTTCTATGAAAGCGCCCGGCGTGAATGCCTCAACCTCAGCGGTGAAGAAGCGCATGATTGATGCTCAATCGGCGGGATATACCACAAATTATACAACATCCATTCATGCAAGTTGTCGAAATGATCCAGATTCTGCACAAGCCGGGCGTGATAATGCCGCATTGCGTCCAACAATTCTAACCATCTATCGGCATTTCTGAGGTGAATTTGGATTTTAGGCGCATGAGACAGGAAAAACAAGCTCCGCCTGTTCCGGCGCGCGCCATACCGAAACTTGTCTCAGGCGGGCATCAGCGGTGCTTCCGTCTGAGCTGTCTGTGACGAGTATAACCGGGCAGGTATCTCCGACGAAAGGCGGATGCTTCCTTTACAAATTTCATCGCATACTGAATTAGGCACGTTATGGGTCGCTATTTTGGGCGAGGACTTTCGTTCGCAGACGCGAAAAATGGCGCCCTACGGAAGACAAAACGTTCGCATAATGACCTTCTCCAGTCCCCTCGTCAAACAGGTTGAAGCGTTAGAGGAAAAAGCTCATGAGATCATGGCGAAAGTTGGCGCTGCTTTTGATCGTATTCTGCTTTTCGACGGCCATGGCGCAGGAAGCGACCTGCGGCCCCTTCGTTCAGCAGGCCCTGAGCGCGGTCGAAAATGACTGCGCTTCGACCGGACGCAATCAGGCGTGTTATGGTTACGTCGCGCTCGACGCGACGCCACGCGACGGCGTCCAGAATTTCAATTTCGCCAGAGAAGGCGATGTCGCCAACGTCGCCGACGTCGAGACGCTGCGCCTGAGCGCGCTCGATCAGGCGAAACAGACCTGGGGGATCGCCCTGATGAAATTGCAGGCCAACCTGCCCGACACGCTCCCCGGCCAGAACGTCACCTTTCTGATGTTCGGCAACGTCGAAGTCACTAACGCCGTCCCCGCCGGAACCGAGCTAAAGACCGTCGATGTCACCTCAAAGAACCGGATCAACGTCCGCAGCGGCCCATCGACCAACTACGGCGTCATCGGCTCGCTCGGCACGGGCGACATCGCCACGGCCAATGGCCGCAATGAGCAGACGAGCTGGCTGCGAATTCAGCTTCCCGGCAGCAGCGCGCTCGGCTGGGTATCTGCCAGCCTCGTCTCGACCGGCGGCGATCTGAGCAGCCTGAGCGTTTTCAGCGCCGACGATCATCAACCGGCTTTCAAGCCGATGCAGGCGTTCTACTTCAGCACCGGCATCGGCAAATCGGCCTGTAACGGCGCGCCGCAGGACGGCATCCTGATCCAGACACCGGAAGGCGCGGGCAAAATCGCGCTGCGCGCCAACGACGTCGATATTCAGCTTGGCTCAACCGGCTACTTTCAGGCGAGCGCCGGAGCGGATATGAGCCTCAAGGTCATCGAGGGCGAAGGCAAAGTCACCGCTAACGGTCAGACGGTCACGGTTCCAGCAGGCGCTCAGGTGGCTGTACCGGTCGATCAGGATATGAAGGCGTCTGGCCCACCCGGCGATGTCGAGCCGTACAGCGTGGACGATGTCGCCAACCTGCCGGTTGACGTGCTGCCGCGACAGATCACGGTGGCCGATCCGGCCTCGCAGCAGGATATCGACCGCGAGAATGGACGGGGCGGCTCAGGCGGGGGGACGGGCGGCGGCATGTCGCTGTATGGCGGGCTGAACGTGCCGCCGGGCATGGACATTTGTGCCGCGCTGGCGCAGGCCGGGATGTCGGGCGCAGAGTACCGCGCGATGCTCGATCAGATCGGTTCCGCGATGGCCGCGCAGCCGAGTATGCCCGGCGTCGACACGAGTCAGATTCAGGCGCAGATCGAACAGGTCAAGCAGATGGTCGCTCACTGCTGATCGTTTCAGACCGCGCATAAAGACAGCCGCCGGTTCTGATCGGGAACCGGCGGCTGTTTGAGGTCAGAACGGCTCGATTCAGCCCTAATCGCCGATGATCTCCCGCGCGAAGTAGGCCGACCACCTCTCATGACTACCGCTAGCCTGATAGCGCTCGAACAGCCGAACGAGCAGCGCCGATAAGGCTCCCTCATCAACTGTGGTGTCACTGACGAGATGAGGGTAGCCATGCTCGATCAGCCGCCGCGCATACCAGTCCGCCCAACGCTCGTCGTAAACACCCCCTAGCTCAGATGCCTCGTAGCGTCCGTGCGCGGCTTCAGTCTCGTTCAGCAGGTGTTCCAGAGACACCTGTCGATTTGCCGCCACCCCTAGCCCCCGATCAGCTTGCGCGCCGCCGCAATCACAGCATCCGCAGTCAGGCCAAACTCCTGATAGATGCGCTCGTAAGGCGCGCTCGCCCCGAAGTGGTCGAGGCCGATAATCGTCCCCGTCCGCCCAACCCAGCGCTCCCACCCCAGCGTCACGCCCGCCTCAATGCTGACACGAGCCGTCACCGCCTCTGGCAGCACCGACTCACGGTACTTGTCGGACTGCTCGTCGAACAGCTTCCAGCACGGCAGCGAGACGACACGCGCCCTGACTCCCGCCGCTGTCAACTGGTGATAGGCGTCGAAGGCGATATGAACCTCGCTGCCGCTGCTGATGAGAATGACCTGCGGCGTCCCCTCGCAGTCGCCGAGGATATAGCCGCCGCGCGCCGCTCCGGGAGCGATATGATCGCCGGTCAGCACCGGCAGACTCTGGCGCGTGAAGATCAGCGTCGCCGGTTTGTCGAGCGTCATAGCCGTTTTCCAGGCTGCGACCGTCTCATTGGCATCGGCGGGACGGAAGACGTACAGGCCGGGGATCAGCCGCAGCGACATCACCTGCTCAATCGGCTGGTGCGTCGGGCCGTCTTCGCCCAGCCCGATGCTGTCATGGGTGAAGATGTACAGAGTCGGAATCTTCATCAGCGCGCCGAGGCGAATCGTCGGGCGCATATAGTCGCTGAAAGTCAGGAACGTCGCCGAGTATGGCTTGATAATGCCGCCGTGGACGGCCAGCCCGTTGACAATCGCGCCCATGCCGTGTTCGCGCACGCCAAAACGGACGTTCCGCGCGGCAGGGTGCAGATGGCCGGTGTTCTCAGCCCCCTTGATGAGCGTGCGCGTGCTGCCCGCGAGGTCAGCGTCGCCGCCGATCATGGTAGGGATGTGTTGGGCAATGGCGTTGAGCGCCTCGCCCGACGCCACGCGCGTCGCCAGCTTCTTGTCCGCGCCGTAGCTCGGCAGGTCGGCATCCCAGCCGTCGGGAAGCTGATGGCTGAAGGCGCGATCCCACTCGGCGGCCAGTTCAGGATAGGCTCGGCGGTACTCGGCGAACATCGCCTTCCATTCGGCTTCCTGTTCCGCGCCCGTGTCGACCGCCTGACGGAACAACTCCAGCGCCTGGCCGGGAACGTAGAATGGTTCCTGCGGCCAGTTGAAAAAGTCCTTCGTCAACTTCACTTCTTCGACACCGAGCGGCTCGCCATGGGCCTTATGGGTATCCTGTTTGTTGGGGCTGCCGTAGCCGATGATGGTGTGGATCGAGATCAGCGACGGCTTATCCTTGACATCCTTCGCCTCAATAATGGCGTCGTTGATCGCGTCAGGGTCATTGCCGTCAGGGACGTAGAGCGTATGCCAGCCATAGGCCCGAAAGCGCGCTGCCACATCCTCGGTGAAGGTCATGTCGGCCTCGCCGTCAAGCGTGACGCGGTTGCTGTCATAGAGGAAGATCAGCTTGCCGAGGCCCCAGTGACCGGCCAGCGAGGCCGCTTCAGCGCTGACGCCTTCCATCAGGTCGCCGTCGCTGACGATGACATAGGTATAGTGATCGACCACCGGAAAATTGGGCCGGTTGAAATACGCGGCGAGATAGGCCTCGGCCAGAGCGAAGCCAACCGAATTGCCCGCGCCCTGCCCCAGCGGGCCAGTCGTCGTCTCGACACCTTCGGCCACGTTATATTCGGGGTGTCCCGGCGTCTTGCTGCCCCACTGGCGGAAGTGCTTCAGCTCGTCGAGCGAGAGATCGTAGCCGGTCAGGTAGAGCAGTGAATAGAGCAGCATCGACCCGTGACCGGCGCTGAGGATGAAGCGGTCACGGTTGAGCCAGTGCGGATCGTGCGGGTTGTGGCGCAGATGGCGCGTCCAGAGCGTGAAGGCCATCGGCGCGGCCCCCATCGGCAGGCCCGGATGGCCGCTGTTGGCCTTCTGCACCGCATCGACCGACAGCATACGAATGGTGTTAATGGCTAGAGTTTGCAGGTCGGAAGTCAACGTTTCTTCTCCCCTCGTTGCTAAATATCGCTGGATAACACCAATTATAACACTTCGGAGAGCATAAGCGGCAGGCGCAACCCGCGCGATGCCCCTGCGTATAAGGTTTTGACACCAGAACCCGGCTCAATGTGAATTCAGAACGAAACCTAATTGTTCTCCTATTCACAAAGAAGCATTGGTGCTACAATATATTTTGTAAGGGCATTCCTTTGTACCCTGTCGAGGCCCGCTGTGAATCCTGTTGTTCGCGTATTTCTGTTCGCTGGCGCTGGCGCGTTGTTCGCGCTCATCTGGCTGGTTAATGTGCTGCTCAAGACACTGAGCGGCAACCATAAGGTCGGGACGATTGACCTGTTCCTGACCTTCACGACGACCGTGCTGCTGGTGCTGGCGCTGATCTTCAACCATATGGGCAGTGAGGGCGAGCTTGTTCCGGGAGCAACCCTCGTCGTCCTCGGCGCTGCGGGGGTGGTGATCGTCGTCAGCCTGATCTTCATGCTGATCGAGTCGCGCCGCGAGCAGGGGCTGAAGCAATCGCGCGGGATTCTCGGCCTGTGGGCGGCGCTGCTGGTCGTGCTGTCGTCATTCACCGTGCCGATTGTCTCAGCCCAGCTTCATTACACGCCCGGACAGGCCACGCTGGTCGCGGCTAACGGCGCGGTCATCCCCGATTCGTCGAGCGCGGCAGGCGCGCCGGTCGGCACAGAGACGCCGATCCCGACCAACACCCTTGTTCCGAGCGCCACGCCGACTGAGACGCCGACGCTGACGCGCACGCCCTACCCGACCGACACGCCGACGCTGACCCTGGTCGGCTACGCTGACGCCTTCGCCATCGGCAACCTCGGCGCGCTCGACGGCACGCCGCAGGAGACGGCGACGGTGACGCCGCCCGCCGTAAGCTGCCTGATCTTGATCAATTACAACCTGCGCCTCCGCGCCGCGCCGTTCGCCGACGCCGAGACGCTGGCAGTCATCCCCTACAAGAGCAGCGTCGCTGCCAGCGCCCGCAGCCGCGATCTGCGCTCGTGGTTCGTCCGCTATGAGGACCGGGAAGGCTGGATCGACGGTCAATACGCGACTGCCGCTGCGAGCTGCGAAGACCTGCCGATCAGGGATGTCGCCACGCCGACGCCTGCGCCCTGAGCATCGAAGCCTCGTCGGCCCTGCCAGCGCCGACCTGCGGCGCAGGGCAATCGCATCAAAATCGTAGCTCAGGCTATAAAAGGTCATGAGGGTTTGTAGGGGCGACCCGGCGGGTCGCCCCTACGTTACCGTTGACCCTGGATAAACCGATATGAGCTTTCTTGAAACTCCGATCAAATTTGATGCGTTTGCCCTGACCTGCGGCGGTCGGCGCTTTGATTCACGCCCGCCCTTCGCTAGAATATTCGCGCATTGTTCGTAAGATCGAAAGCCTGTTATGTCCGTCCTGACCAACGCGCATACGCACCTTGAGCTAGGCTGGCTGGCCGATCAGTGTCCATCCGTCGCTGGCGATGCTTTCACGCCCTGGCTGGCCCGGCTGGTCGAGCGCCGCTGGGAGATTCACAAAACCTGGGAGCCAGTTTACGAGGCGGCGGTTGAGGACAGCATCCTCGATCTCCTCAGCGCCGGGACGACCCACGTCGGCGACATCAGCAGCTCCGGCAAGAGCATCGGCCCGCTGCTCTCGTCCGGCCTCAAGGGCGTAGTCTATGTCGAGACGGTCGGCCTCAACCCGGCCAAAGCCGACGATTACCTGCGCCGCGCCCGGACGATCATCGACGAGTGGCGACCGAAAGAACGCAACGGCATTCAGGTCGGCCTGTCGATCCACGCGCCCTACAGTGTCCATCCCAGCCTGTGGGAAAAGGCCCTCGACTATGCGCGCACAGAGGCGCTGCCGCTGTGCATCCACATCGCCGAAAGCCCGGCGGAGTTCGATTACCTGATGCTCGACACCGGCTCGCTGGTCGAGGATTACTATATCCAGCTTAATCTGGAACCGCCGCCGTCGCCGCATAAGACGCCGATTCAGTTTCTCGACGATCTGGGGGCGCTGGAACTCAGGCCGCTGCTGGTTCATGCCATCCACGTCAGCGAGGCCGACATCCTGCGGATCGCCGCCAATCAGTGCGCGGTTGTTCACTGCCCGCGCGCCAACCTGCGCCTGAACAACGGGCGGATGCCGCTCGATGCCCTGCTGGTAGCTGGCGTTCAGGTCTACCTCGGCAGCGAGAGCCGCGCCGCCGTGCCAACGCTCGACATCAGGGACGATCTCGAAGTCGCGGTCGGTCTGCATTACGGGCGCGTCCCGGCGGAAGCCATCGAAGCGCTCGTCCATCAACCGCTGCCCGCCGAACCCGACGACGATGAGGCTGGCGAAAATTAGTTATCGTCGGCTGGCGTGCAAAACCGTATAGCCGATGACTTCATCGTCAGCATACCGAACGACGATATCATCATCGGTCAGCTCGCTATCATCAGCCTGGCTCGGCTTTCTAAAATTAATATACAGGACATCTGCCTCGTCGTCATACGACATCCAGACATTTCGCTCTGGTGTCTGGGCAATCGTGGGCAAAAATCGCAAATAGGAGTCGAGGTTTAAGGCGGCCATAGTACGTTTCTTTTCGCTAGCGAACGATACCGCCGGGTAAGAAAGGCGGTGATGACAAATCCGTCGTCTTCAAATTCACGATACACGATGACAAGCCATTTGCCTATTTCCACTTCGCGCACCGCGAGTTTCTCTCCCTGAGAACCTTCAAAAATCTGTTCAGGCTCCTCAAGAGTCCTTTTCAACAGATCTCATATTGCTGCAAGTTCAGCGTGTTCGGTTGTAATGTGTTCCCAGCGCTCATCGGGAAGCCGAATCGTAATCCCACGCTTTGACTTCATTATGCGATCTCGTCCCGCGCATCCTCAACTGAGGGATGCACGTGCTTGATTTCCTGCGCCTTCTGAAAGGTCTCCAGCGTAGTCAGGTGCTCGATCAGCAAGTCCTGAAGCGTCCCGACCTGCCTGCCGAGCGAGCGAATCCCCTGCTCGGCGCGAACATTGACGTCGTACTCAATGTCGTTACGGACACGGTCGTTAGCCGCCTGCCGATTCTGCTTGATGAGGATGAACAGCGAGATAAAGATCATCTCGACCGACATCAGCACTGTCAGCAGGCCGAAGGGCGGCGGGTCGAACACACGGCCAAATGGCAGCAGCCCCAGATTGTTACACAGCCAGACGATGTACAGGACGATGTTGAACATGATGAACTGATTGCTGCTGACGACCCGAATTACCGCGTCATTGATCTTATCGCCGAGCTTGCGTTCGGCGGCCAGTTCCTCGTTGACGTTGCGGATGCTCCGCTCCTGCACCATCGCCGCGCTGTTACGGACGCGCTGCGCCAGCGTCTGCATCATCAGCAGAGCAACCGGCGGATTCGTCTGCACCAGCCCCAGCAGGTCGTCCCGGCTGACGACGACAAGCTGCGTATTTTCCAGCGCCCGCGCCCCCGCCGAGCGCGGCTGAAGGTCGAGCGCCGCCAGCTCGCCGAACAGGTTGCCCGGCCCCATCACGCCGATAGCAATCGGGTCGCCGGTCGCATCCTTCAGGAACAGCTCGACCTGCCCGTACTGCACCAGAAACATCTCGCTGCCGGGATCGCCCTCGGCGAACACCAACTGTCCGGCGAGGAAACCATGATGATGCACGCGCCGAGCTAAGGTCGTAATCGCGTCATCGTCGAACAGGGCGAACAGCGGAATGGTACGCAGGATGCTGGCATCTTCAATCGGCATAGACATCTCCTCGACAGACAGCGGCGGCACGTGAGCGAAGGGAGCCTGCTTCAGCAGACGGCAGTTTCCCGCGCGTTGATTGACGGGCTTCGAATCAGGCGGGTACAGGGGCCGCCCACCTATCTGGATGATGTCAAAATTTTATCATGAGGCGCGAAAAAACCACCGGGCTAACGCGCCATCACCACGCCATTCACAGTCGCAGCGATCCAGCCTTCCTGACCGCCGTCCAGGCGGACACGATACCAGATGAAGGTGTTGCCGTCAGAGGCGCTTTCGACGGGGCCTTCGAGGACAGTCAGGGTCGAGCCGGTCGGCAGCAGCGCAATCTGGTTATCCGATGTCAGCGTAGGATCGGCGCGAATATTCAGGCCACCATCCGCGACAATCTGAAGCTGCTGCCCGGCGGCGAAGCCTGAGCCAGCGGGCGGGGCGGCGGGGACACCCGGAACGGCAGTCACAGGGACGCCAACCGGCGCGGGCGCGCCAGACAGCGGCGGCGCCATCGTCGGCGCGGCGGGGGCCGACTGCCGGGCAATCGGGCTGGATGGCAGCCTGCCGCCGACCCACTCGACCGTCAGCGCATTAGCGACCTGCCCGGTGATCTCGCGCGGACGCTGCTCGCCGACGCGCGCGACCCAGTAGCGCCGACCGCCGCCCTCAACAGTAACGACCAGCACCGCCTGATGATCCGGCGACCAGTCGACGCGCTCCGGCTTCGAGCCGCCGATGGGGTCGCTGATCGCGCTGCCGTTCTGGTCAACCAACTGCTGCGGCGAGTCCGGCCCGTTATGCGAGCCGAGCGCGATCAGTCGGCTGCCGCTGTCGATGCCGTCCTGGACCCATGACCAGCCAAGCGCGCCCATATCGGCCACCTGCTCGTTCTGGCCGTTCCGGTCGACCGTGCCGAGGACGAGGCGACCATCCGGCGCGCGCCCGGAGACAATCACGCGCTGGCCGTCCGCCGACCAGTTGGCGTAATCGTAGCGGATGACCGGCGGCATGATCGAGGGATCAGTCGCCAGCCCGCTGGAGATGGCGAAGGCGCGCCGCCCTTCTTCAGGCAGATTCAGCGCGATCAGCAGCGCGGCGCTGTCCGGCGACCAGTGGACATTGAGGCTCTGATAGAGCGCCGGTCGGCCTTCCTGCCCGCGATTAGCCGTCGTGTCGCAGCCAGCCTGCGGCGGACAGTCGCGCAAAATCTGGCTGCCGCCGCTCGACGGCGAGTAGAACCAGACGCCGTCCTTATTGACCTTGCCGCCGCGAATGATGAAGGCCATGTACTGCCCGTTGGGCGACCAGACCACGCGCTCGACGGCGGCATCGTTGTCGGCGCGCGTCGCCACCTGATAGGTGTAGTCGGTGAAGATGTCGAGGTGAACGCGGTCAGTCTGGTGACTGGCATAATCGCTGATGAAGAACAACTGCCCCGCGCCGTTGACCGCCGCGTACTGGTTCGGGTTGGCCGGATTCTGGGCGAAGGTATCGACGTCGAAGCCGGGCGAAAAGACGCTGAAATCGACGCCGTTTCCGGTCGATGACAGGGCATAGGCGAACGTGCCAGGGCCAGTTTGCGGCAGCGGAATCCCGGTCGGGAACTGCGGGCTGGTCGAGAGCAGCGGCGTCGGGATGCTGGCTGGCAGCGAGGTCGGCAGCGGCGCGATAATCGGCGGCACGGTCGCCGGAATCGGCGTCTGGATCGACTGCGATGGCGCTTCAAGGGTGATGAACGTCGGCGTCACGTCGAGCGTCGGCGCGGCAGTCGTGACTGGCGGCGGTGTCGGGCTGGGCAGGAACTGCGGCGTCAGCACAATCGGCGGGCCGATAGCGATGCTCGGCGCAGTCGAAGTCAGGCTCGGAACCGGCGTCAGCGTCTGCGTCGGCGGCAGCGTCTCGGTCGGGATCAGCGTTTGCGTCGGCAGTGGCAGCGGTGACGGTGTTGGCGGCGCAGGCGTATCGGTCAGCGTCGGCGGCAGCGTGTTGGTCGCCGTCGGCGTCGCGGTATCGGTGGACGTCAGGCTCGGCGTATTGGTCGGCGTCGCGGTCGCCGTCGGTGTCAGCGTCGGCGGCAGCGTCCCGGTCGGTGTCTCCGACGGAATCAGCGTTGGCGCGGGCGTGTCGGTCAGCAGCGGCTCAACCGTTGCGGTCGAAGTCACCGTTTGTGTCGGCAGCGGCGAAGCCGTCGAGGTCACACTCGGCAGCAGCGCGATTGCAGTCGGGGTGACGACGCTGGTCGGTGAGGCGCTCGGCGTGAAGGTAATGAGCGGCGTCGTACTGGGAGTCAGCGACGGCGCGACGGTGGGCGTGGTCTGTGGGACGGACAAATTGCATGCCGTCAGCAGCAGAGCCAACACCAGAACCGCGTACCGCCGCATTCTCACACTTTCATGATCGTTAGATCAATCGTTATAGAGGTAGTGCCGCCATTATAGGCCGAGCGCCCGCTTTCTGAAACCGCAAATATCCCGATCCAGAAACTCGCTACTCCTCACCCTGAGGGCATTAACGCATCGCCGCGCGGTTGAGGGTGAAGCTTTGCAGCGTATCAGCCAGCATAACGGGCTGTCCGCCGCTCAGGTCGATCTGATAGAGCGTCACCGGCACGGCAGCGGTCTGCTGCGCCATCTCCGCCAGGTCGATGGTGTGGTTGGCGATACCTTTCGCCCAGCCGTCCATGTTGGCGACTGTGCTGAAATAGAGCGATTTGCCGTCCGGCGCGGCGCTCAAACGACCGATGATGAAAGCATCGAGCTGCGCGAGAGTCGTCTCCTGTCCGCTCGGAAGGTCGATGCGATGCAGCGTCGCACTGTAACGGTCAACGCCGGTGTCGATGAAGGTCGCCTGCGCGAACGCCTGCTGTTCGGCGGCGGTCAGCGCCACTTTGCCGGTCGCCTCTCGGCTCGAATAGAACAGGGCGCTGCCATCTGCCGACCACGTCACCTGATCCGGCATCGCCGCCGTCGTGACGGTTGTTTCGGTCAGCGTCGCCAGATCGACCGTGACGAGCGTGCGCTGCGGCTGACCGTCGGCAGTCCCCTGCGCGATCTCGATTCCGACCAGTTTCGTGCCATCGGGCGAGACAGACACGCGGGCCAGGCTGAAGCCAATCGGCTGATCTTCGCCGGTCGTCGTATCGAGCAGCGCGGTTTTCTCTCCGGCGCATGACGCGCTGTGGACGATGCCGACCGGGGTTTGCGCCAGAATCAGCGGATTACCGACGAAGCCGGATTCCAGCTCGTATTGCCAGTCGGCAGGATACGGCGACCCGCCGCCGCAGCCGATCTGACTGGCGAAGCTGCCAACCAGTTCCGGCTCCGCGCCTTCCGTCAGGCCAGTGCGGAAAATGTCGATCAGCCAGTCTCCAGACGCCTCTGGCGCGCTGGCATGATCGCGGGCATAAAGAACAGTGCTGGCATCGGCGAAGGTGGCGGGAAAGCCGATAGCAATCGGACTGGCGACGGTCCGCGGCACGTCGCCGAACATATTCGTCAATAACAGGGTCGCGTTGTGGTTCTGGTCGAAGGCGACGAACAGCAACCGCTGCCCGTCGGGACTCCACCTCAACTCACCGATATTGTCGTATCCTTCGACCGGCACGGTCGTGTCGCCACCCGCGCCGTGGACGATCAACTGCCCGTCCTCGACTGCCGCCAGCGGCGGGAGCGGCGCTGACTGCGCCAGAACCGGCAGCGCGACCGCGCCCGCCAGCGTCAATGCCAGTGCCAGTTTCGGTAGTCTGAGTATCATCATTTCGTCTCCTACAGTGACTCAGCCAGCGCATTCCTGAGCGCCAGCTTCCCGCATCTTACCATCATCGCACATCGCGGCGCATCCTGTTCGACGCTTACCGGACGCTCAAGCGGCGCTCGCGCTACGGCAACGGTCGGCGGCTCAGGCGAAGCGCTCCCGGCGCAGCGCGCCCGTATGAAAAAGCTGTGAATATCTGCAAGACTACTCATGATTCTGCGAACGGCCTGTGCTATTCTGTTAAAGGCTCATATCAATCACGCATCGCTGTGGTGCCAGCACCATCAAGTTTTGGCCGAGGAACATTATGGGAATGCTCGACGATATTCTGGGACGCAGGCGCGAAGAGGAACGGATTAAAGGCGAAGGACGCCTGCCGCCGGGACAGTCGCTGACGCAGAAATTCCCGGTGCTGCACTACGGGCCGATTCCACAGTTCAACCCGACGACCTGGGATCTGCGCGTCTTCGGCGAAGTTGACCAGGAAATGCGCTGGTCGTGGGACGAGTATCTCAGGCTGCCGATGGTCACGCAGACCAACGATATTCACTGCGTCACCCGCTGGAGCAAGTTCGACACGATCTGGGAAGGCGTGCGCTTTAACGAGTTCGTCAGGCTGTTCGGCGTCAAGCCGACGGCGAAGTACGTCATCGCTCACTGCGATTATGGCTACACGACCAACGTCCCGCTCGACGTGATGATGGCTGATAACGTGATGCTAACGCACAGGTTCGACGGCAAGCCGCTCGACCCGGAGCATGGCTATCCGCTGCGCACGCTCGTGCCGAGCCGCTACTTCTGGAAGAGCGCCAAGTGGCTGCGGGCAATTGAGTTCAGTCCGACCGACAAGCCCGGTTTCTGGGAGCAGGCGGGCTACCACAACGAAGGCGACCCGTTCAAAGAGGAACGCTATCAGCGCCGCGGTTTCTTCTAAAGGCGACGGCTAGCCGAACAGCCTGCGTTTGCGGCGGTTGATCGTCGGGTCTTTGCGCCGCCACAGTGAGGCCAGCGCCCACCCGGCAAGGTTGGCGAGAATATCATTAGCGGTGTCCTGACCGCTCCACTGCATGTTGATCTTGCTGGCGTCACCGCGCAGCGCCAGCTCGTGGTTGTGGACGCGGTACTCGCCGAACTCCCAGATAAAGGTCAGCAGCGACAGGATCGCCAGCGAGCTGATCGCCGGACTCTTGCGCGCTTCCCGCGCGGTTTCGCCGAGCGCATCATGCGGCAGGCGCATGTGCTGCGTTTCGTTGAGCGTGTCCGTGACCAGCGCCGTCAGGGCGAAGCCGGTCGCGGCGTGCGGCAGCGCGTCCAGCCCGAACGGGCCGAGACGGATCGCCGCCCAGTCCCCCTTATAAATGTTGAAGCGCGGGTGCGAGAGGATGTAGCCAATCGCCAGCGGCGCGACGTAGTAGGCGTAATCGTCGTTGTCGCGCCCCATGCGGATCAGCACATCCTCGACCAGGTGATCGCCGTGACGCCGGTCGCCGACGACCAGCCGCACCGCTTCAGGAAACAGCAGCGTCAGCGAATTGGTCAGCAAGTGCGGCAGCCAGGTGGTCGTCATGTGGTATTCGCGCTCATTGGCCGCAGCGGTCGCCGCGACCGCCGTCCATAAACCGTAGCGTAGCAGGTCTGTTACTTTCAACGGGCCGCCTCTCTGGTCGATTCGATTGACAGGGATTATAATTACAGTCACAATTGTTGTCCATGTCGTCAGGCAAAAACCTCAGGCGATGCCCACGTTCTCCCTGCTGACCCTCAACGTCTTTGGCGTCCTCGCTCCCGGCACGCGCCGCCGCCTGCACTGGCTGGCCGCGACCTTCAACGCCGAGGCGCAAACGGTCGTCTGCCTTCAGGAAGTGCAGGCGCACACCTACCGCCGCCTGATCGTCGATGAGGCCGATGCCTACCCGGCCAGCGCCTTCGAGCCGTTCGTCCACGCGCCCAAAGGCGGCCTGCTGACGCTGGCTGCCGCGCATATCGAGGACAGCCGCTTCATCCTCTACCGCGAGCGCGGCCTGTGGTACACGCCCGCCATCGCCGACTGGATTCTGCATAAAGGCGTGCTGCTGACTCGTCTGACGATCAGCGGCCAGCCGGTCGTCGTGCTGAATACCCACCTGACGGCGAACTATATGGGCGACTGGCGTGAGTCGAGCGCCTACGCCCGCCACGAGCACCATCAGCTTCAGGAACTGGCGGCACTGGTCAACGAGCAGCCCGCCGATACGCTGGTCGTCGTCTGCGGCGATTTCAACGTCCCGCGCAGGACGTGGCTGTACGACTCATTCATGACATCGAGCGGCCTGACTGACCCGCGCGCCGAGGCGACCGAGGCGACCTATCACCCGCGCACGGGGATGCCGATGCGCTTTCGCGGCCACGTCATCGACTACGCGCTGTTTCGCGCTCCGGCCCTGCCCAACCTGACGGTCGAAAGCCGCCTGCGCTTCAAGGATCGTATCCCGCAGGATGGTCACAGGTTCTACCCGTCCGACCACGCTGGCGTTGAGCTTAAGCTGTCGTGGGAACCGCCCGGCTGACCGCAGTTGTGCTACAATGGCGCGGTTCCTGCGGCCCGCGCGCTGCTTGCCTTCGAGGACTCCGCATGTCATCGTCCCTGCGACACTGGTTTTATCTACTGCTAGTAGTGGTCGCCGTCGTCGCTGCCGACCAGTTGTCCAAGCGCGCCGTGCTCGATCGTCTGCGTTTAGGCCAATCGGCGCAGCCTGTTTCGGCGCTCTACCCCTATTTTCAGATCACCCACAGCGAGAATACGGGCGCGGCTTTCGGTTTTTTGCAGCAGGCAGGCGACCTGTTCTTCGTCATCGCCGTGGTCGTCGTCACGGTCATGCTTTACTTCTATCCGCGTATCCCGGCGGGCAGCAGCCTGATCCGCTTCTCAATTGGCCTGATTATCGGCGGCGCGCTCGGCAACGCGCTCGACCGGGTGCTGCACGGCGCGGTGATCGACTTCATTCACTATCAGATTCCAGGCGTCGTCTCGAATGTCTCCAATCTGGCCGACCACGCCATCGTCATCGGCGCGATTCTGATTTTCGTCGCCACCTGGAACGACGACCGTCGGCATTCGGGAGCGAAGGCCGCGAACGCGCCGACCGACGACAGCCCCCCGCTTTAGGGGGGAGTCGAGGGTCTGGCGCTCCGATATAATGAGCGCAGATGGTGGGCATGTCGGCGCGCTGAACGGCGCGCCAGGGAGATGGACGATGCGCAAGCTGGCTTTTCTGGCCCTGTTCGGCTTTCTGCTGATTGCCGGATGCAGCAACATTCAGATCAACCTTGTGCCAACCAGCGCCGACAAGGCTTCCGACGCTGCCTCGGCGCAGAGCGCCCTGCCCAACCTGAGCAATTACGGTTATATCATGACCAACACCCAGAACCTGACCGACGCACTGACGGCGGTTGGCGCGGGCGCGCAGGTCATTTCAGGCAACCCGGCAACGGCGGCGATGATCGCCAAAATTGGCGATATGGTCAACTGCTATCAGAGCGTCGGGGCGATTGCTGCCGGAATCTATACTGACGCCAATATCTCCCAGCTTGCCACTGGCTCCATTCCGAAGGTTGGCGCGCTCGGCATCGTCAACACCGACCGCGTCGCCCGTGACCTGCTCCCGTGCGCGCTCAACACCGGGGCGCAGCGCGGTTTCGCCGCGCAGGACGCGCAGGTTCAGCCGTGCAGCAGCAGCGGCTCCTTCACCCGGCAGGGCGAACATCTCAGCTATATTTACGCCGCTACCGACCCGCAGCTCTGCGCGCTGTTTCAGGCCGCGCTCGATGCGTCGTAGCGAAACACCGGGCTAGCTGATGCTCGCCGTCACCGGACGGGTCGCGCGAGTGGCGCTCATCCTGACCGTGGCGCTGACCACGCTGGCTGCGCTGCTCAAGACTAACGCCGCGTCCGACCTGCAACCGCCGAGCGATCCCCGTAACCTTCAGATCATTTACCGCGCTTTCACCGGCGAGGAAGCCGTCGGCAGCGCCTACGTCATGACCGTCGAAGGCAGCGACGTCCAGCCGCTGCGGTTCGAGGGACGCCCGTTCTATCAGTTCTCCTGTTCCGGCGATGGAACCCATCTGGCCTTCATCGACGAGAACCAACTGTACACAATGGCCGTCAACGATGCCGCCCCGCGTCCGGTCGGTGGACAGCGGCAAGGGCTGCTCGGCATCAGCCTGTCCGGCGACGGCAGCAAAGCGGCGCTGCTGACCGTGCGCGATCAGAGTCTGTTCGTCGTCTCACTGCTCGACATGGCCGATGGCTCGGTGACGAAAATCATGGAAACGGCGATGCAGCTTCAGTTCATCGGCGTCGCCTCGGTCACGCTCGCGCCAGACGCAGCGCGCGTCCTGTTCGAGAAGCCGTCGTTTCGCTACAACCTGAACAATACTTACTCGCTGATCGGCGCAGAGATGCTCGAAATCGACGTTGCCAATCCGGCTGTGCAGCGCGCGCTCGGCCCCGGCACGTCACCCGACCTGTCACCGGATGGCCGCGTACTGGCTTACGGGGATGGCGGCGGGCTAATGCTGCGCGACCGCGCCAGCGGCCTTCGCTGGCCGCTCACTCTGGCGCGGGACAGCGTCTACGGCAGCGGCGGCATCTGGGGGCCAGCGTGGTCGCCGGATGGACACCTGATCGCGGCGTGGAGCTACCTCGATCTGGCGACGATCTTCGTCACCGATCTCAACGGCAACACCGGCCCGGCGCGCCAGACCTACGGTCAGCGTCAGGTTGAGCCGTGTTTCCTGCTCGACCGACCTCAGGCGCTGCTGGCAGGTTAGTCCTGTATGCTGGCCTGTCGCAGCCATCGGTACAGATTCTCAGCCTTTCGGCCAATGTCACCCGCCCTATTCAGGCGCATATTGTAAAGCGATTGAGATCGCAATGGCTTGCCAGTGGCGGTGAGAAACGCATGAAAGCCGTAGGTCAACCGGCATACTGCCGCCGCGTAAGCGAACGACAGAGCGGATAGACTGACGATGCCATTCACGAGTGAGTGAAATGACTGTGATTTCGCGGCTTCCCATCCTCAGACAACTCATCCACCTCAGACGGCGGTACAAGGTTCTGCTCGCGCTGACTGCCGCGCTGCTGGTTGGCGCGGGCGCGGTGTATGCGTGGCTGTTCGCCGATCTGCCGTCGATTGACCGCTTGCAGGCGGGGATGGCGCTGCCCTCGACGCGCATCTATGACCGGAACGGAAAACTGCTCTACGAAATTCTGACGCAGGGCCAGAGCGGCGGGCGCAACAATGCCATCCCGCTCGACCAGATGCCGAAGGAGTGTATCAACGCCGTCATCGCCACCGAGGACGCCAACTTCTACAGCCATCCCGGCGTCGATATGGTCGGGATCGTCCGCGCGGCGGCTATCAACCTGCGCGGCGGCGAAGTGCTGGCGGGCGGCAGCACGATCACCCAGCAGGTCGCGCGCAATCTGCTGCTCGACCCGGCGCAGCGCGCCGAGCGAACGGTGCAGCGCAAGCTGCGCGAGATGATCCACGCCGTGCGCCTGCAAACGGCCTACAGCAAGGACGATATCCTCGCGCTCTACCTCAACCAGTCGTATTTCGGCAATCTGGCCTACGGGCTGGACGCCGCCGCGCAAGCCTACTTCGGCAAATCCGCGCCGGAACTATCACTGGCCGAGTGCGCCCTGCTGACCGGGCTGCTCCAGTCACCATCCGCCTATGACCCGCTCGCTGACCTCAAGGCCGCCAAAGCGCGACAGGCTGAAGTCCTCGGCCTGATGGTCAGGGCTGGCAGCATCACCGAGCTTGAAGCGAAGCAGGCGAAAGACGAAGCGCTGTCGTTCGCCTCGTCGCCGTTCCCGATTGAAGCGCCGCATTTTGTCATGGCGGTACTCAAGCAACTGGAGCGCGATTATCCCGAAGCGCTCTATACGGACGGCCTCGAAGTGACGACGACCGTCGATCTCAACTGGCAGAAGGCGGCACAGAATATCGTCCAGCTTCAGCTTGAAGCGCTCAACCATCCGTCCGAC
Source organism: uncultured Anaerolineaceae bacterium (assembly GCA_964652205.1). Taxonomy (GTDB): domain Bacteria; phylum Chloroflexota; class Anaerolineae; order Aggregatilineales; family Phototrophicaceae; genus ZC4RG36. The sequence goes on from CAZZAO010000045.1 coordinate 29,266, forward strand.
CCCGGCAAAGTCCCCGCCGAGGCCAACAACGCCGCGCTGGTGGCAATCGACCCGTTCACCGGGCAGGTGCTGGCGATGCTCGGCAGTCCCGATTATTTCGATGAGCGCATCGATGGCGCGGTCAACGCCGCGCTCGCCCCGCGGCAGCCCGGCAGCGCGCTCAAGCCGTTCACCTACGCCGCCGCCTTCGACCCGACACAGCCGAACCCGTGGACGCCCGCGACGATGATCCTCGACGTCAAGACGCCGTTCGTCACGCGCAAGCTCGAAAGCTACACGCCCGCCAATTTCGCGCTGGTCGAACATGGGCCGGTGCTGGCGCGGACGGCGCTGGCCTCATCGCTCAACATCCCGGCGGTCATCACGCTCAGCCATGTCGGCATCCAGACGATGATTCAACTGGCCGCCAACGCGGGGTTGACGACGCTGGCGAATAACCCGAACCTCGACCTCGCCGTGACGCTCGGCGGCGGCGAGGTGCGCCTGCTCGACATGGCGCAGGCGTACAGCATTTTCCCTAACGGCGGGATGCGCGTCACGCCGACAATGGTACTGAAAGTCACCGACCACAAGGGCCATATCCTTTACCAGTGGAAGCCCACGCCGCTGACCAGCCGCGTCATTGACCCGCGCGTTGCCTACCTCATCACCAGTATCCTGAGCGACGACGAGGCGCGCATTCCCGGCTTTGGCCGCAACAGCGCGCTCAACATCGGGCGGCCCGCCGCCGCCAAGACCGGGACGACGACCGACTTCCGCGATAACTGGATTGTCGGCTACACGCCTAACCTGGTCGTCGGCGTCTGGGTCGGCAACGCCGATAACACGCCGATGGTCGATGTGACCGGCGTCAGCGGCGCAGCGCCGATCTGGAACGCCTTCATGCGTCAGGTGCTGCGCGGCCAGCCAGAAGTGAACTTCACCGAGCCGCCGGGACTCGTCCGCGCAGAGGTCTGCGCGCTGAGCGGCCTGCTGCCGACGCCGGACTGTCAGCGGCGGCGGATGGAGCTGTTCATCGACGGGACGCAGCCGACGACCGACGACACGATGTACCAGACGTTCACTATCGACCGGACGACCGGCGCGCTGGCGACCGCCGCCACACCGCCCGATCAGCGCGTCGATAAGGTCTATCTTGTCCTGCCGCAGGAAGCGCGTGACTGGGGCCTGAAACATGGCGTCCTGCCGCCGCCGACCGGCGCAGCCATTCTGCTGCCCGACGCCGATCAGGGGCTGCGGCTGCTCGACCCTGACCCGCACACGATCTTCAAGCTCTCGCCCATCTTACCGCTGGCGTCGCAGCGGATTCGGCTGACGGTCGGCGCGCCGCCGGGGACTGAATCGGTGACTTACCGGATGGATGGACAGGCCATCGGCACAGTCGAGAGCGCGCCGTGGGTCCTGTGGTGGCCGCTCGCGCTCGGCGATCACGAGCTGACCGCGCAGGCGACGCTGGCCGACGGCACAACGCAAACCACCGACCCGCGCCCGTTCAACGTCACCAGCTACGCCGAGCCGCAGTCGTACACGGTGGGTCAGCCCTCACCCCCTTAAACCCGCATCCCCGCCCCTCTCCCTCAGGGCGAGGGGTGCGAGATTTGCGGTAGGATACGATCACTGTTTATGAGACAATCTGCGGAAAATGCGCTCAAGGAGCGTCATTTTAAACGTAGATATACAAGTTAGCTCAATACTCCACCCATTTTTCTCCCCTCGCCCTGAGGGAGAGGGGTTGGGGGCGAGGGTCAGCGAGGAGCAAACATGAATTTCCCGCAGAGGCTTTTCGCCTTTCTGATTGTGTCCCTGATCGTAACCGCGCAAACATCTGCCCAGGATTCCCCGGCGTGGCGGGCGGTGCTGCTGCGCTCCGACGCCGACAGGCACGAGCTGGTTGTCGTCACCGACTCCGGCATCGGCCAGCCGATTCCACTGCCGAAGAACTTCAACATTGGCCTCGACGCGCCGAAGCTCTCGCCCGATGGCCGCTACGCCGCCGTCCTCGCGCCGGGCAAAAACGCAGTCGAGATCGCCGATCTTCAGGCGGGAACCTGCTGCCAGACGCTCACATTCAGCGATGAGCGGGTCGAGCAGGGATCGCTCGCCGGATTCAGCCCGGACAGCCAACAAATCGCCGTCGCCTACCTGGTCGAGAAGCCGTACAAGGCCGAAATCGTCGCCTTCAAGCTTGAGTCTGGCAAAGAAACGCGCTTCGACGCCGAGCCGAGCGCCCCGTCGGACGGCGGCAGGATCGACTATGCTATCGCCGAGTCATGGGGAACGAGCGGCATTTCCTACTACATGTCCTGCATCCTGTGCGTCGAGCAAAGCGCCGATTACGCGCTGCTGACGTGGAATCCGGCCACTGGCGAGACTGCGCCATCCGGCCAGACGTTCAATGGTTCTGGCGACACGCTGGCGCTGACCGGCGAGCAGCTCACGCCGCAGACCAGCGCGCTTTATCCTGAGCCGCCCGGCCTGTTCGAGGACGGGCAAAGCGGCGGCCTGCCGCCGAGCTACAACGTCATCGTCATGACCGGCAAGCGCGCCAGCGAGGGGCGCGCAGTCGTCTACTTCGATCCCGACAACCTCAAACTGACCTCGACGCGCTGGGTCGCCGACGGCAACGCCTTCCTCGTCTTCCCGGCGCCCGGTCAGGGGGTGACGATGCTGGTGTCCGCCGACGCGCCGCCCGCGCCAGTCACGCTCGACGCGCATCAGTTCCTCACCGGCACGCCGGATGGCTGGCTGGCGCTCGAAAACGGCACGATCACGCACACGACCGTCGCTGACGGGCAGGCCGCCCGCGCGGAAGTCGGCAAGCTCGATGGCTTCGTCACGCTGGTCGAGAGCACGCCGCTCGGCGCCAAGGCCAGCGCAGCGTTTCAGGCCATCGAGCCGCCGCGACCGGAAGCCTGCCCCGGCGGCAAACAGCCGCGCCTGACCGTCGGCCACTTCGGCAGGGTAACTCCCGGCGCGGCCAACAACGTCCGCAAGGAGCCGACCACACGCAGCCCGATTGTCGGCAAGATCGCGGGCGGCGAGCAGTTCACGGTCGTCAGCGGGCCGGTCTGCGCGCAGGGCCTGACGTGGTGGGAAGTCCAGTTCAACGACATCACTGGCTGGACGGCGGAGAGCAACACCGCCGACTACTGGCTCGAGCCAGTGGCTAGCTAGAACGGCGACGTCAAAGCAAACTATTCTGGGTAAATGTCAGGTTTGCTGAGTCTTCCGTGCTTTTGCTGGAAAGCTGCGGTGCGCTTTGTCCATCAGCCTGCCTGGGGGTAAAGTTGAGGATGAGGACTTCGTTCACCACAACTCGGTCAGTATCGTACTTCGCTTTACGCATCCCGGAAGCGGACGTTACAGGCAGAATAACCTGATCCGCATATAACTCTCGTATACGCTCATTATCATACGAGGAAAGCATCCACTGGCATTGAGCGCGTGTCAGCCGCTCTGCAAGCTCACGATGAGCTTCCCATGTCCGCATATTATGGGCGTAATTGACACCATTGCCCGGATAGGGGGGATCAATATACATAAAAACGCCGGGCCGGTCATAGCGTTCAATACATGCGCGCCAATCCAAATTCTCGATAATTACCGTACTCAGGCGTTTATGAATCGGCTCAACCCTTTTACGTAAGTTTTCCAGCGCGCCGATCAAGCGATTACCATGACCGCCATCTGTAATGCTCGTCTGGAAACGTGGATAGTTGAGTTCACCGCCCCAACCCGCCATGATGAGGTAAAAGAAGCGGTGCGCTCGTTCAATATCTGTCAGTGTTGAGGTTTCAAGGCTTGCTAAACGATCAAACTCTGAGCGGGAAACAAGCTCCCACTCGAACGATCTCAAAAATGCTTCCGGTTGCATCTTCAAAACACGAAAAAAGGTAATCAGATCACCGTCAATATCGTTAATAATCTCTACATCTGAGGCTTGTTTACCAAATAAGACCCATGCAGCACCACAGAATGGTTCCACGTAGCATGTGTGCTGAGGAATAAGCTCAATGATCTGTTTTCGTAGTCGTGACTTGCCGCCGACCCATTTGATGGGACTATTCAGCATCCAGCCATCTCCACATCTGTCTTGTCTCCAATAGAGACAGTTTACATCAAAAGTACAAGAAGTCAACCTGTGTCTGAAAAACGAGCCATTCACCGATTCGGGAATAAATTACACACCTTGCGTACAGCGCGCAAGTTGTCATTACAGCAGCTTGCCAGCGCCATGGGTTATTCGGCACATGGTTATATCAGTGAACTCGAAGCCGGAAAAAAACTTCCGACGATTGAGCTTACGTTAAAAATCGCGCGTTATTTTGGCGTGACGACCGATCAACTCCTCAAAGATGAGCTTGAAGTAACGATTGATGAAGGATCATAATGACTGGTCTTCCCTTTGTTCATAGAGCACCGAATGAGTTGGAACTGGAGCGTCTGCGACTTTTACTCAGCACCTATCAGGACGGCAGCGGGATGCTACCCCCGAAAGGCAAACGAACAACTAGCCTGCCGGGTTTTCGTGACTTTGAACGAGCAACGGCGGCTGTATTCGGCGGCGTGGCGGTGGAGAGCAAATTTTTTGTCGACGTTATTTTCGCTCTGACGCAAGCGCCAGATACTTTCTATGGTGTGGATTGCAAAATGCGTGGCGAACTTCGTAAAGCTGAAAACGCTGGTCTGATTACAGTTGAGGTCACGAATGCGTCAGCAGAAATTTGGAGTTCTCTGGTAAATACAGGGATTACTCAAGCAACACTGATTGATAATGCAACACTGGCCGGGCCAGCGGTCATCGAAGCAATCGAGTTCATGAAAAAACGTGGCAGTTCCAGCTACGTACATGGCCCAATCGTCGCTGACAGCAGTTATTACCTCGTTCTACTTTGGGACAACACAAGCGGGTATTATCGCCTCTATCAATTGCCGATTGCGCTGCCACTTTCAGAAGGAATTGATTGGGCTTGTGAAATCCGTCGTGCGAATACCACTGAATCAGCCACACGTACCCTAATCGGACGATATAAGGGAAATGTCCTTTATGAATGGTATGGATTCTCCGGCGGCCAATTCAAATATTACCCTCAAACAAGGGATGCTCTCTGGACATCGGACCGTTTTCAGCTCGAACCGCTCAACGACCGTAATGACGTAGGTCTTGTCGCAAAAGCGAAAGCCTATTTCCCTGAAAAGTGGAAGTAAGCACTCGATGCTCTGCGCGCAGGGCCTGACGTGGTGGGAAGTCCAGTTCAACGACATCACTGGCTGGACGGCGGAGAGCAACACCGCCGACTACTGGCTCGAGCCGGGATAGAGACAGGTCAGGTCGCCAGGGTAGTTGTCACTCTTCCGACGGCGGCAGCGGAGCGCTATAATGGGATGAGTCGCACGGGGAGCAGGGGGCGTGACACATTTCTGATCGTATAGTCGAGGAATCCTGATGCAGATCCGCCGGGATTATTCTCAGCCGTTTTTCAGCGACCGTCGGCGCAAACGCAGCTCGTGGAAGTTTGCGCTGATGCTGATCGTGCTGATCGTCGGCCTGTTATACTTCGTCGACTCGCAGTTCCCTCAGCTTCAGAATATGGCCCTCCACGCCGTCGGCCAGGGGCCAGCCCCGACCGCCTTCGCCAGCACCATCGCCGAGGAAGGTTACAAGCTGTTTCTGGCCGGGAATGTCGCCGGAGCGGCGGACAAGTTCCGGCAGGCTGTGGCGCAGCAGCCAAACAATATCGACTACCTGTACCAGTACGGGCGGATGTCGATTGAGAATCTCGACTACACAACGGCGATTGCGGCGGGCGATCAGGCGATGAACGCCAACCCGCGCGATCCACGCGGCTACGCCCTCAAGGCGCGCGCCCTCGACCTCGACGACCAGCCAGAAGCGGCCATCCCTATCGGCCAGCAGGGACTTCAGATCGACCCGAATTTCGCCCCGCTCTACTCGGCCCTGTCAGGCGCGTATGGCAGCATCGACCGTTACGATCAGGCGCTCGACTTCGCCGAGCAGGCTGTCGGCCTCGACCCGCTCGACGCCGAGGCGCACCGCGTCTACGCCTTCGCGCTGATCTGGGTCGGGCGGCGCGATGAGGCGATCAGCCAGCTTGAGGACGCTATCTCGATCAACCCCAACCTGACCGCGCCTTATTTCGAGCTGGCAGGCCAGTACCTCGGCGACAGCAAGTTCGAGGAAGTCGTCGCCACCTACGAAAAGGTGCTGACGATCCATCCCGGTGACGCCAAAGCCAACCTGCGCCTGTGTCAGGTCTATATCCAGATCGGTCAGGATAACCGCGCGCAGGGCTACTGCGAGGACTCGATGGCAGCAGACCCGGAGTACGCGGGCGCGATGGCAACGATGGGCTGGGTGATGTATCGCCGCCGCAATTACGAAGGGGCCATCGAGCAGTTTCAGACCTGCTCAACCCACCTTCAGCAGACCAGCGTGGGCGCGAAACCCGAGACAATGATTCGGCTGACCGATGGCACGACCGTCAGCAGCGATCAGATCGACGAGAACACCATCCGCTGCTGGTACATGCGCGGGCTGGCGCATTACTATCTCGGCCAGTGCGACCAGTCGTGGACGCTGCTCAACGAGTCGCTGCCGCTGGCGCAGCTTCTGCCCAGCTACGCCGCGACGACCATCGACGGCCAGATCCGCGATGGCTTATCGGGCGTGGTCGCCAAGTGCAGCCGCTATCTGGGCCGACCGATGCCGACGGATATTCCGCCGACCGCCATTCCCCCAACACCCATCGGGGGCTAAGGGCTGATGTATCTCCGCACACCGAAACGCTATCAGAAGCAGCGCCGCCAGTTGATCGGCTCGACGCGCTGGCTCTGGCTGTGGATTCTGACGCCGATTGTGGTTATCGGCGGGCTGCTGCTTTATCAGCACCGCGAGGAATTCGCGCCGCCGGTACAGCAGTTCATCAGCGAGGCGATGAATAACGCCGGCAACAGCTTCTCGACCGTGACCGCGCCGACGCCCGCGCCGACGACTAACCCGGCGGATCGCCTGAGCGCCGCCGACAGCGCGTGGCAGCAGGGCGCGATTGACGAAGCTGTGCGCGCTTATCAGGGCGTGATCGACAACGCGCCAAACGAAGTCACGCCGCGCTATCGTCTGGCGCTCGGCCTGCTGATGGAAGGCAAAAAGACCGAGGCACTCTCGACCGCCGACGACACCATTACGGCCAACCCGTTCTCATCCGATGCCTGGGCGATTCGCTCGCACGTCCTCAACAGCCTCAATCGTCAGGGCGAGGCGATTGCCGACGCCATGCAGGCGCTTTCGCTCCAGAAAGACAGCGCGCGGGCCAAAGCCTTTCTCGCCGAAGCCTACCTCGACTCGAACCAGGTCGAACGCGCCCGCTCGACGGTCGAAGACGCCATGGCCGCCGACCCAAACAGCTTCGAGGCGCTCTATGTCTACGGGCGAATCCTTGAAAGCGCCGATTACGACTTCAAGAGCGCGCTCGACAGCTACCAGCAGGCGTATGATCTCGCGCCCAACATGCACTACATCGGCGTGGCGGCGGCGTGGATGGATTTACAGCTTGAAAACCCCGATAAAGGCATGGAAACGCTCCAGCACATCGCCGAAATCAGCCCGATGAACACCGACGCGCTCGACGCGCTGGCGCGCTTTTCCTACGCAACGTATGGCGACCCGAATCAGGCGCTCGATTACCTGACGCGCTGTGTCGCCGCCGACCCGAATAACCTCGACTGCAATTACTACATGGGGACAGTCAACTTCGGCCTCGGCGATAACGCCAAAGCCGCTGCCTCATTCATGAAGGTCATCGACATCGGCACGACTAACCCGCGCCATTATCTGTCAGCGGGGCGCATTAACGCCGCCATGAACAACTGCCGCGCCGCTATTCCACTGCTTCAGCAGGGCTACGCGCTGGCCGAAGCCGCCACTGTCACCGACCAGACGCAGCTCAACGACTTCACCGAGGCGATGAAAGGCTGCGGCGCGTCGCTCAACGCGGTCAACGGCAGCGAAGCGACCGAGGAGCCGACATTCGAGGCCAGCGCCGCGTAAGTTCAGGCCTGAAGTGGATAACTGCCCTGCGCGGTATAAATCGGGCCGCGCGGCGTCAGGTCGCTTGAAAACAGGACGAACCGCTCGACTGGAAATGGCTCGGATTCGAGGTCAGCGTGGACGCTGAGAAAATGCTGCACCTGAGCGCCAGCTTTCGGCCCCCGGAGCCACGCCAGGGTGACGTGCGGGTTGTATTCGCGCTCTGGCGGAAAGCCGATTGGCTCGACCGCGCCCTCAACCTGGGCCTGAAGCGCCATCAGCGCCTCAGAGCCAGCGAGGCCCGCCCACAACACCCGCGCCGGTTTCGGCCCGCGGGGGAAGCGACCGACGCCCTGAATCGCCAGGGTGAACGGCGCAGCGCGAATAGTCGCCAGCGCCCGCTGCGCGGCGGTCAACTGCCCTTCGGACAGACCATCGCCGAGAAAGCGCAGCGTCAGGTGCAGCGACACCGCTTTCGACCATGACGCGCCGGGGATGTCGGCACGCAGCGCAGTCAGCCGTTCGCGGAGCGCGTCCGGGAGTTCGATAGCGACGAACAGGCGATAGGTCAAAACAGCATCCTGATTCGAGAGCCGAGAGCCGAGAGCTGAGAGCTGAGAGCCGAGAGCCGAGAGCCGAGAGCCGAGAGCCGA
>CAZZAO010000046.1:0-37610 GCA_964652205.1 uncultured Anaerolineaceae bacterium
TCGCCGCCCAGATGGGTATCGCCGCTGGTCGATTTGACTTCGATCACGCCATCGTCGACTTCCAGCACCGACACGTCGAACGTGCCGCCGCCGAGGTCGAAGACGAGGATCGTCTCAGTGTGCTTCTTGTCCAGACCGTAAGCCAGCGAAGCCGCAGTCGGCTCATTGATAATCCGCAGCACGTCCAGACCGGCGATCTTTCCGGCATCCTTCGTCGCCTGACGCTGGCTGTCGTTGAAGTAGGCCGGGACGGTGATGACGGCCTTCGTGACTGGCTCGCCGAGATAGGCTTCGGCATCCTTCTTCAGCTTGCCGAGAATCATGGCGCTGATTTCCTGCGGCGTGTAGGTCTTGCCGGTAGCCGGAATCTTCACGCGGGCATCTCCCGCTGGCCCCGCCTCGACCTTGTAGGGGAGTCGCCTGGCCTCGTCTGCGACGTCGGCAGCGCTCTTGCCCATCAGCCGCTTGATCGAAAAGACGGTATTTTCAGGGTTGACGACTGCCTGACGCTTGGCCGATTGACCGACGATCCGCTCGCCGTTCTTGGTGAAGCCGACGACCGACGGGGTCGTGCGGTTGCCTTCGGCGTTGGTGATGACGACTGGCTCGCCGCCTTCGAGAACGGCGATGCACGAGTTGGTGGTTCCGAGGTCAATTCCGACAATCTTGCTCATTTTAATTACTCCTCATCACAGTACGATTTGATGTAACGATTATCAGTATAGGTCAGGGGTGTCAGATGAATGTTGGAGTCGTATATAAAGAATGTAAGACGCCAGAGTGCTGAGTAATGAGCAATGGGGGCTGAATTCAAAATAAAACGAAACAACCTCAGCCTGCTGCCTGAGGTTGTTTGATCGTGAGGTTGCAGACCCTCGTTATTGACCTTCGTGGGCCTGCTTCTCGTCTTCCTGAAGCTGGCGGAAATTGACGAAGCGATAGCCAACGCCGCGCTCGGTCAGGATGTACTTCGGATTGGCCGGGTCTTCTTCAATCTTCTCGCGCAGGTAGTTGACGTACAGGCGGACGTAATGCGCCTCGTCGCGGTACTCATAGCCCCAGACTTTCGCCAGCAGTTGATCGTGTGGAACCGTCCAACCGGCGTTTTCGATCAGGTGGTAGAGCAGGCGATATTCGGTCGGGCGCAGCTTGATGCGCTCGCCGTTGACGATCACTTCGCGCTGGTTGAAATCGACGCTCAGGCGGTCGTCGATCTTGAGGATGGCATGTTCGGGCGTGCTGGTCGGCGCTTCGGCGCGGCGCAGCACCGCCTTGATGCGGCTCGATAGCTCGCGCGGGCCGAACGGCTTGGTGATGTAGTCGTCCGCGCCCAGTTCGAGGCCGTATACCTTGTCGTTTTCTTCGCCTTTGGCGGTGAGCATGATGACCGGGATGTTCGAGAACTCGCGCAGCATCCGCAGCGTCTCGAAGCCGTACAGATCCGGCATCATCACGTCGAGCAGAATGACGTCAGGAAGCCGGGTCCGCACCGCCTCCAGCGCTTCGAGCCCGCTGTGAGCCTCGATCACCTGATGGCCTTCCAGTTCCAGATTCATACGGATGAAGCCGATCATGCGCGGCTCGTCGTCAACCACTAGAATGCGCTTGCCGTCACGCGGATTATTACGGGGGAGTTTAGTCGTCATAATCTGATCTGATTTCTATCCGAAAACAGGATATGCGCCGGGAAAAGCGACCCTGTCATTCGCTTGCCTTTTCTCGGTTCTCAGTTCTCGGCTCTTGCTTCTGTTTAGTCGTTACGGAACGGCAGCGGGAATTCCTCGGCTTCGTCGTCCGCCGGGAGCACTTCGATGAAGTTGATCCGCATCATCGGGTAAATGATGGTCGTGACGCCATCTTCGACCCATGACACTTCGCGGTCGGTGCGCTCGCGCGGGTTGCGGCAGACGAGGATGGTATCCTCGAGGCCGGGCAGCTCATCGACATCAACCTTGACCGGCTCCGAGTTCGCAATGTGGAGTAGGAGTGTAATCATGGCGTAGGTCGCTACCCGCCCGACTTGAAGTAAATGTGGACGACCAGCTTGCCGAGCCGGATTTCGTCACCGTCACGCAGCACGCGCGGCTGTTCCGGCACGAGCCGCTGACCGTTGAGGTGCGTCCCATTAGCGCTGCCCATATCGACCAGCGTCAGCGTGTCCTCATTGCGATAGATGGCGGCGTGAATACGCGAGACGCCTTTTTCCAGCGCGCCGTAACTCGACAGGTCGAGGTCGGGGCGGGCGGCGCTGTTGTCGTCCGACCGGCCCAGCACGGTACGTTTGTTCGGTTCGAGCGTGACTGGCTCATTCGCGCCGCGAATGTGGAGCAGAATCGAGGCGCCATCGCGGAAACGGGCCGTTCCCCAGGTTGCGCGGGCGTGGAGTTCATCGGTCGTCGAATTGACTTCTTTGGTGGGGATCGTCGCGCTGACCAGCCCTTGCAGGTTCGTGCCACATTCCTCACAGAATAATGAGCCTTCGCGGTTTTTATGTCCGCAGGTTGGACATGCTTTCATTCGCTTTTGTCTTCGCCTTGAGTATCAGGAGCCATCAGCGATCTCGTCTGGTACTTCAGCGTCTTTTTCCCTTTATCGGAAAAAGCGCTGGTCGAGGCGACCCGCTGTGCTTCGTTCTGCGCTTCGAGCGCCAGCGCGTTCTGGCCGAGTTCGAATAAACGGGTTGCCAGGCGCTCAAGCTGCCGGGTCGCTTCTTCGATGTCGCCATCGACGACGGCTTCCTGCGCCTTCTCCTGCATCCGGTACAGGGTTAGCTTACTTAACGCTTCGAGAATTGCAAGGGGCGGCTCTTCGCTGAGGCCATTTTCGCTGACTTCAATCGACAGATCGCTGAGAATTACATGCTTCTGCGAGCGGTTTTCCATAATGTCTCCGACGGCGACCATGCGCGCGACCGAGCGGAAACCGAAGGGCAAACCGGGCGGAATCTCGAACTGGAACAGCACGCTGATCGAGCGGTTGACCTGCATACTGCCAAGCGCGATGTAGCCCTCATTCAGCGGGAGCGGCTGCGGGCTGGGCGCGAGTTTGAAGGCTGATTCGAGCTTAATATTCGGGTCAGGCGCGACTGAGATGAACATCCGCTCGGCAAAGGCATTGGTCAGATTGCGGACGTGGTCGTTGAGGTAACGGACAACCTGCGCCGACGAGCTGATATACATACAGACGCCACCCGTCACCGAGGCGATCTGGTCAAGAAATTCATCGTTCCATTCCTGGCCGAGTCCCATCGTGCTGATGCTGATGCCTTCTTTGGCGGCAAGTTGGGCCAGCTTGACCGAGCGCTCCTGATCGCCGAAAGTGTTGCCGTCGGTCAGCAGCATGATGTGGTTGACCAGTCGCGGGCCGAGAAAGCGCCGGTTCTGATCGACACCCGCGCTCAGCCCCTGAAAGATTTCTGTCCCGCCGCGCGCCGCCATCATGCTGATCTTGGCCTTCATGGCGGGCTTGTCGGTGGCCGGGGCAGCCTGCACGACCACTTCAGCCCGGTCGTTGAAGCTGATGACCGAGAAGATGTCGTCGGGGTTCAACTGATCGACAATCTGGTGTGCCGCGACCTTGACGCGCTCCATGCGGCTGCCGTTCATCGAGTTGCTGTGGTCGAGGACCAGCGTCAGGTTGAGCCGCGCCTCGCGCTGCGCGCTTTGCTCGCGCGCGCGCCGATCTGGCGTGATGTCGGCGAGAACATAAATAACCTGTGATTCGGACAGTTGAGCGACAGTCCGCTTGCTCGGCGTCACTGCCATATTGAATATCAGCCGATCCGGGTGCAGGCGGCTGAGTTCCTTATCGACCAGCGGCTTGCGCTCGGCATCCAGCAGCAGCTCGTAGGCGGCGGAAACTTCCTGCATCTGGCTGACCGCGCCCGGATTGTTGGGGTTGACATCAGGATGCAGGCGGCGCACAGCGCGGCGATAGGCCGTCTTGATTTCTTCCATCGTGGCATAGTTTGAGATGCCCAGAATGGTGTACGGATCGCTGGCGTTAGGCATAATGCTCTACGAGTGAGAGGCCGAATAAATTTGGACTAACCGGGCATATGCAGCAGAATCGCCGTCACGTTGTCCGCGCCGCCGCGCGCGTTGGCAAGCGCGATCAACTGCTCGCAGGCGGCTTGCGGATCGGCGTGCGCCATCGCAACCGCGTTGATCTCATGTTCGGGAACCTGATTCCACAGGCCGTCGCTGCACAGCAGCAGGCGGGAACTGGGCGGCAGACGCCGGGTGATGGTATCGACTTCGAGCGACTCACTCTGGCCGAGCGCGCGGTAGAGGACATTGCGCTGCGGGTGTTCCGCCGCTTCTTCCGGCGTGAGCTGATCCAGTTCAATCAGCCTCTGGACGAGCGAATGATCGCGCGTGACCTGCTCGATGCCTTCTCTGGTGATGAGGTAGATACGGCTGTCCCCAACGTGGACGATATACGCCAGATCGTCGATGATGGTCACGGCGGTGATGGTCGTCCCACCGTCAGGGACAGATTCGATCACGGCGGCGTTGGCCTTCTGGACTGCCGCTTCAAGTGTCTCGCTGATCGGTACGCTCTGGTCGCGTTCGCCACGCAGCAGGGGGCTGTAGACGGTGTTGATGACTTCACCGGCGAAGGTCTGCGCGGTGACAGCCGATGCCTTCTCGCCGTCGTGGTGTCCGCCCATGCCGTCCGCGACGATGAATAGACCGAAGTCGGGGCGGTCGTCAACGCTGCGGAAGGTTGTGTAGAGCGAAAAGGCCGAGTCCTGATTATTCGTCCTGACCACGCCAATGTCGCTGGCCTGACCGAAGCACAGGTGCTCGTTGCCGGTACGGATACTGACGGGTTCCTGCGGCAGCGGGCGGGTCACGCCGTCCGCAATCGAGGGCCGCGTCTGTGTTGTCCGTTGGACTGGCTTATCAAGCGTGCCAGAGCCGTTATGGGCAACCGGGGCCGCTGCACCTGTTGGCACTGTGCTGGTTTCACCCTGCCCGAACAGGCGCCGGAAGAAATTCATAGAGGATACTCCATTTACGATCTGATGAGCGCTGCCAGCCCTTTCAGGTGACGAGCGGCAGCGCATATAAGGTGTTGTCCATCGAACCGACGAGAATCACGCCGTCCCCGGCATAGGGCGCGGACGTGATCGGCCCGCTGGTCTTGAATTTCCAGCGCTCGCGGCCATTATCGATGTCGAGGCAGTAGAGGTAGTCGTCTGTTCCGCCGAAGTAGACCGCGTCTTTGGTGACAATCGGCGATGAGACAATCGGCTTGTCGGTCTTAAACTTCCAGCGTTCTTTGCCGGTCTGGGTGTTGACAGCGTAGAGAAAGCCATCGGCAGAACCGAAGAAAACCAGATTTTCGTTGACTATAGGTGAGGAAATAATGGCTCCATTGGTGCGGAAGCGCCATGAACTGTAACCATTGGCGGCGTCGAGCGCATACAGGTAGGTGTCCGCCGAGCCGACGTAAACCATCCCTTCTTTCATATCGACGTAAGGTGACGACATGACACCCCGCTTGGTGCGGACGCTCCATTTGCGCGAGCCAGACAGCTCCACCCCGACGATTTCGCCGGATTCGGAACCGAGAATAATCAGGTCATTGGTGACGTAAGGACGGCTGCGTACCGGCGCGCCGGTATCGTAGCGCCAGAGCACGCGGCCATTGGCGGCGTTGAGCGCGTACAGGTGGCCGTCGTCGCTGCCGAAAAACACGTGCTCGTGGGCGATCCGTGGCCCGCCGCGAATCCGGCCTTCCGTCTGGTGCTTCCAACTCAGGCGGCCCGTCCGCATGTCGAGCGAGTAGAACCAGAAATCTTCCGAGCCGAACATGATTGTCTTATTGCGCGTGTCAACCACCGGTGACGAGGCGATCCCGCCTTTAGTGGGGAACTTCCAGACGAAATCGCCGGTTTCCAGGTTGAGCGCCCAAACATTGGTATCATACGAGCCGACGAAGGCCAGGTCGCCCTGCACAATCGGGCTGCAACGAATTTCATCTTCGGTCTTAAAGACCCACTTGGGCTGGATTGCGCCGGTCGCAGAGACATCGTCAAAGAAGTCGGTGCGTGGTTCTGCAGGCAGATTGGGTGGCGTGTGTCTGGTCGCTGCGCCGGGGGCTGCGGGCGCGGCGGGCGTGGGCGCTGCTGGCATCTGAACGACGCCGGGGCGCGATAATACGTTCTCCAGCGCCGTTTTCATTTCAGCGCAGCTCTGGAAGCGGTCTTTGGCATCAAAACTGAGCGCGCGGTCGACAATATCGGCCAGGGCAGGGGGCGTCCTGGGGTTGAGTGTCAGAATCGGGCGTTCGCCGAAGCTGAACGGTGGTTCCAGCCGCGGGTCTTTGCGTGTCAGGACATGATGCAGCGACGCGCCGAGGCTGTAAATGTCGCTCAGCGGCGTGACGTCGCCCTTGTACTGCTCCGGCGCGGAATAGCCTTCCGTGCCGATCATCGTATGCTTGACCCCGGTCTGGAACATCTTGGCGATGCCGAAGTCGATCAGCCGGACTTTGCCCCGGCTGTCGATTATGACGTTCGACGGCTTCATGTCACGGAAAATGATCGGGTCGGGTTCATGACTGTGCAGATAATTGAGCACGTCGCACAGGTCGATTCCCCACTCGACAATCTTCTCGATAGGCAGTTCTTTGGCCTTTTGCAGCAGCAGTTCCAGATCGCTGCCGTTGATATATTCCATGACCAGATAGGCGCGGTCGTTCTGGTCGAAAAAGTCGAAAATCTTGGGGATGGCGAAGTGGTTGAGGGTCGCCAGAATGTTGGCTTCGCGCTGGAAAGTCCTGAGCATCGACGTCTTGAGCGCCGAGTCGTTGCTCATCGTCTGCATTTCCTTGACCGCCACCAGCCGCTGCGTATCGGGGAAGTGAAGGTCGCGGGCTTGATAGACCGTCCCCATGCCGCCGCCGCCGAGTACGCCGATGACTTTATAGCGCGACAACAGAACAGCATTGGCTTTGAGCAGATTAGTGCCGCCGCCACTTCCGCTGTTATTCGCAAACTGTGTTGTTTCGGACATTTAGCTGCCTGACACACGGGCGAATCGGATAAGGCTGAGTGTTCTGGCCTGGCCGGGATGGTGAATGCGATCTTGAATTATTATAAGTAAGCTGCCAGAATACTGCAATGAAGGTTACGCGAATCTCGGGCAATCGCATCAAAATCGCAACTCAGGCTATAAAAGGTCATGAGGGTTTGTAGGGGCGACCCGCCGGGTCGCCCCTACGCTACCGTTGACCCTGGATAAACCGATATGAGCTTTCTTGAAACTCCGATCAGATTTGATGCGTTTGCCCTGACGCGAATCTCAAACTTCCCCTGATGACGACCGATGCGGAAACGCCGCTCTCGATTTATCTGCATGTCCCATTCTGTACGTCAAAGTGTACCTACTGCGCCTTTAATACCTACATCCACCTCGAAAACCTGATCGAGCCGTTCGTCGCCGCGCTGATCGCCGAGATCGGGATCGTCGGACGCAGCAATCCCGGCCACCCGGTCGGGACGATCTTTTTCGGCGGCGGCACGCCGAGCCTGCTGACTCCAGCCCAGATCGAGTCGATTCTGGTCGCTATTCGCGCGCGCTTCGCCCTGCTGCCAGACGCCGAAATTTCGCTCGAAGCCAACCCGAACGACTTGAATGGGAGCTATCTGGCGGCGCTGCGGCAGGCTGGCATCAACCGCCTGAGCATCGGGATGCAGTCGGCTGTTCACAGCGAGCTGATGATGTACGCCCGCCGCCACGACAACGAAGGGCTGATCCATGCCGTCAGGGCGGCGCGTGAGGCCGGGTTCGACAACCTCAACCTCGACCTGATCTATGGCGCGCCGACTCAGACGCTCGAAAGCTGGACGATCAGTTTACAGCAGATGCTCGCGCTTCAGCCTGACCACATCTCACTCTACGCGCTCGGCCTGGAAGACGGCACGCCGATGAAGGAATGGGTCGAGAATGGCCGTTTACCGACTCCCGACGATGACCTCGCCGCTGATATGTACGAGCTGGCGACCGGGCTGCTCGGCGCGGCGGGCTACGAACAGTACGAGATTAGCAACTGGTCGAAGCCGGGGCGAAGCTGCCGCCACAACCTGCAATACTGGGTCAACCTGCCTTACGTCGGTCTGGGGCCGGGGGCGCATGGCTTCGCGGGGGGTGTCCGTTACGCCAATCTGCTTTCGCCGCAGCGCTACATCGCCGCGCTGCAAGGCCCGGTCGGGGAGTACGAGTTCCCCTATACGCCGGTCGTCGAAACCGGCTCGGTCGTCGATCATGATACCGAAATTTCCGAGACGCTGATGATGACCCTGCGCCTGACACAGCGCGGCGTGCTGCGCGCCGAGTTTGAGCAGCGCTTCGGCAGCGATTTACTCGACCTGCGCGGCGCGGCCATCGACCGTTTCGCTGCGCTCGGCCTGCTCGACGTCAGCGCTGACCGCGTTCGCCTGACCGAGCGCGGACGGCTGTTGAGTAATATCGTCTTTCGGGACTTAATCTGACGCTGTTCCTCAAATCAATGAGGCAGGGTCATCATCCGGTTCTTCGCTCTCCCCGGCATGGGGGAGGTGAAAATTCAGGCTGGGGTATGGATCAGGGGGACTTTTTGCAGTTCGGCGATGCTGGCTGCGCTGCTGCACAGCATGGCAATGCGGATTTGCGCGATCAGCTCACGCGCGAACTGGTCGGCGGCTTCGGTCGAATCGTCGGCGGCTTTGAGGAATGGCCCGGCCATCCCGCCGATCAGCGCGCCGAGGGCGATGCATTTGGCGACGTCGATGCCATCACGCAGGCCGCCGCTGGCGATCACGGGCAGGCTCGGCGCAGCTTCGACCGCGTAGCCAATGGCTTCGGCGGTCGGAATGCCCCAGTCGGCAAACGAGGCGGCGACACGGGCATGAAAGCTGGTCGGCGCGCGGTGATATTCGACCTCGCTCCACGACGTCCCGCCCGAACCGGCCACGTCGATAGCGGCGATGCCCGCGTTGACCAGTCCCTTGACGTCCTCTTTCGAGAAGCCCCAGCCGACTTCTTTGGCGATCACCGGCACGCCGACTGCCTTGCATACCCGCTCGACCCCGGCCAGTAGGCCCGCGAAATTAGTATCGCCTTCCGGCTGTACGGCTTCCTGAAGCACGTTGAAATGCAGGATCAGCGCGTCGGCTTCGATCATGTCAACCGCGCGCTGGCACTGGTCGGGGCCGTAGCCATAGTTCAACTGCACCGCGCCGATGTTGGCGAACAGCAGAATGTCCGGCGCGAGCTGGCGGACGCGATAGGTATAGGTCAGTTCCGGGTGTTCGATCCCGGCGCGCTGCGAGCCGAGGCCCATCGCAATATGGTTGACCTGCGCGACTTCGGCCAGTCGCTCGTTAAGCCTGAGCGCGAGGTCGGTTCCCCCCGTCATTGACGAGATCAGTAACGGAGCGGCCAGCGTTTTGCCGAACAGCGTCACGGTGCTGTCAACCTCAGCGAGGTTCAGTTCTGGCAGCGCGCGATGGACGAAACGGTAATTTTCGAGGCCGGTCGTCAGCCGCGGAAACTGAACGTCCTTCTCCAGATTGATGCGGATATGCTCAGTCTTGCGATTTTCAATCGAACCAGCGGGCGTTTCCGTGACTTTAGTCATGGTGCGGGGTTTCCTTTATGGGCGGGGTCATGATACTCGACCAGCGTTGCGCCTGTCAAACCGGTCAGACTGGCGCGAACGCATAAGTTTTGTATAATGTGTCTCCTGTGAGCGAGACTAAAATCCCATAATTCGGGAGGAAAACGAATGGCGTCAACTGAAGAGCGCGTGAAACATATCGTCATCGATCTGCTGGGGGTGGATGAGGATCGTGTGGTTCCTGCGGCTCGTTTCCGCGAGGATCTGGAAGCCGACTCGCTCGACCTGGTTGAGCTGATTATGGCGTTTGAGGAAGAATTTGGTGGCGAGATCACCGACGAGGACGCGCAGAAAATCACCAGCGTTGGCGAAGCCGTGAGTTACATTCAGACTCATATGGGCGGCGACTAGCTCGTCTCCACGCAGCGCAATCAGGGCATATGGCAGAGCAGTTTCCTGACGGGGAAACTGCTCTGTTTGTGTTTCTCAGTCAGGCTTTCTTCCAACCGAAAGCGTAATTGGTCGATACGTCGAACCAGATTCCCTGCGGCGTGACCAGCGCTTCAAGTTCAGCCATGTGCTCGGCGCGGATTTGCTCGACCTGCTCCGCCGTCAGAAGGTGGAGCGCGTTGCCGTCCAGCCCGACAGTCAGTTGATTCCAGCGCGCTTCGACACTCGGCAAATAGAATCCGAGCGCCTCAGTGTGGGCGTCGGCGCGCTCGAAGCCCGCCTCACGCAGGCGCGCTGCGCACACCGCCGGGTCGACCAACCGGCTGTGCGGACGCGGCGATGCGGCGATTCCATAACGCGCCGTTCGCGCTACCCAGAGGTCAAGCAGCGGCGACATAAACTGCTCGGCAAAGCAGGTGAAGGCCACCCATCCGCCGGGAGCCAGCACCCGACGGGCCTCGCGCAGCGCGCCGGGAATGTCCGGCACGAAGAACAACGAGGAAGCGAACATGACGGCGTCGAACGATTCATCTGGAAAGGGCAGGTGTTCCGCGTCGCCCAAACGGAAATCAATCTGGGTCAGCCCTGAAGCGGCGGCTTTCGCCTGCGCTGCGGCAATCATCTCTGGAGCCAGATCGTGTCCGATCACTCTGCCGGTCGGGCCGACAGCCTGCGCCGCTGCCATCGCTACCATCCCCGTCCCCGTGCCGACGTCCAGCACCCGCATTCCCGGTTTCAGATCGACGAGTTCCAGCAATTTGCCGGCGACGACCTTGACGAACGTCAGGCTGTCATAGCCCGAGGCCATTGTGTTGAACCGCTCACGGATGCGGCGCTTTTGTTCCTCTGGTGTTGGAGATTGAGACATGATCGCCCCTTTCAGCGTGTCGTCAGGAACGATGCCTGCCATGCACACGCGGCATAAGTCTTGAAAGTATACGATGAAGCCGACGATTCAGGGCGAGCTGTCGAGCGGTCTGGCGAGACAGGTGATGAGCGCTGTACCGACAGACAGAACGGCAAACAGCGGGCCGAAGGCGCTGAGGGTTACGGGAACATGGAATCCCTGAAGCAGCGCAAAGCCCTGCGCCAGCCCGATCAACCCGGCCAATGCCGCGACAAGGGCGAGGGCCGCGCCGATCCAGCGGCTCACGCGGCGAGTTATCCCGCTCACCGCGACCAGCCCGACGATCAGCGTCAACCCGGAGAGCATCGCCTGCTGGCGGAAATTCGGGTCGTCACGCGCGACGGTCATAAATTCGAGCGGCGGGAACAGCGCAATTGCCGTGACGATGACCAGCCCGCCGAGAAACAACCTGTGACGAGTCGAGGCGCGGTACGACGTGCCGAAAACCAGCGCGACGACCAGCAGCGCCAGCGGCAGCCTGAGGAGCAGGGGCGTCAGCAGCGTCGGGTTCTGCGCATGGGACGCCGGATGCAGGCTCGTCCACTCGGCGAAGTCGTAAGCGCCGTAAGTCATCGCCGCGCCTTTGCCGACGACCCACGGCAGGGTGTAGGCGATCAGCGCCAGCACGAACAGCGTAGTCAGAACTGTCAGGGATTGGCGTTCAGTCATCGTTGTCTCAGGGGCTGCCGATCAGCGAGTCGATAAGGGCGACGATCTGCGCGTCTTCGCTGTGCTGACTCTCGAAAAACTGCGTCATGAACTCGCTGCGCCGCTGGCGCAGTGCCATCGGCGCGACCGCGCGAAGATCGCGCATGTCGGCTGCGTCGCGCCCGTCAGAAGCCGCATAGGCGCGCGCCGCCTCGAACATCGTATGATCGGCGCGATGCGAGTCGATGTCGAGCGCCTGCACCAGCGCGATGCCAGCTTCGAGCGCGTCGTCGGCAATGGTGGTTTCCTTAAGCAGGTCGCGCGCCAGCATGATTTCCTCGCGCACGTCGGCGGTCAGCTTCTCCCATTCGCGGATAAACTGACGCTGGTTATGGCGGTAGGCGCGGACGCGGCGGTAGATTTCAAGCCGGTCGTCGCGTTCCATCAACCCGCGCACGTTAACGCGCAGGCCGAAGCGGTCGAGGATTTGTGGGCGCAGACGGCCTTCTTCCGGGTTCATTGAGCCGATCAGGACGAAGCGCGCCCGGTAGGTTCCGGCCATCGCGCCCCGACGGACGGTGTAAATCCCCTGCGCGGCAGCGTCGAGGATAGCGTCGACAATCTGATCGTCGAGCAGGTTGACCTCGTCGATGTAGAGCAGGTTGTTGTCGGCGCGCGCCAGAATGCCGCGCTCCAACCGTATCTTGCTCTGCTGGACGGCGATCCGCTCGTTGATGCCGCCGACGACGTCATCGAGGCGCGCGTTCAGCGGCAGTTCGACCAGCTTGACCGGCTCATAGTGTGAGATCGGCTGACCGGCCTGATATTTCTCGTAGCTTTCGGGGTAGAGGAAGGCGGCGTTTTCCGACTGGAAATCTTCGATCAGCGCGCCGTCGTCGCTGTCGCTGACTTCGACATCGGGCAGGATACCCGTCAGGCTGCGAACGGCAGTCGTCTTGCCGGTTCCGCGCGGGCCAATCAGCAGCACGCCGCCAATGGCCGGGTTGATGACCGCAAGCATCAGGGCAATTCGCATCTCATGCTGACCGACCATCGCCATAAAGGGAAACGGCATCTGCTCGGCGATCCCAAGATCGACGGCGGCGGTCGAAAGCACGCGCCGCGCTCCGGCGTTATTGAGCAGCTTGAGCAGCGTCGATGGCTCGGCAGACTGGCCGAGCGGGGGAAGGAAGTCGCTCATGAGGATCGGTGACCCGCTTCGAGCGCGCGCTGATGTTTGCGATATTCCTGACGCGCGCGCGCCTGTTCTGCCCGCGCGCTTTCGGTCGGCGTCTCGAAGCTCAGATCGGGGACTTCTGTCGGGTGGCCGTCGCCATCGAGCGCGACATAGACGACGTAAGCCGTGTTCGCCAGCAGCGACGTGCCGCGGACGAGATTCTCGGCCACGACTTCGACGCGCGTTTCCATCGACGTTCGCCCAACGTAGGTTAGCTCGGCGCGACAGAGGACGAGATTGCCGACCAGAATTGGCTCCATGAAGGTCATCGAGTCGACCGCCACCGTGACGACCTGCCGGTTGGCGTGGCGCATGGCGACAATCGCGCCTGCCTCGTCAACCATCTTCATGATGACGCCGCCATGCACGTTGCCGTGTGAATTGGTGTCCTGCGGCCCCATCAACGCGCTCAGGGTGAAGCGCGAATCGGCGATGCGCTTGCTCTGGCGAACCGGCAGCATGGAAGTCCTGACTGTCTAAATCGACCCGACGGAGATTTTAGAATCGGGAACCGAGAAAGCAGCATGATACAGGATGCCCGCTTTTTCTCTCTCAGTTCGGCTCTTTACTCGGTTCCCGACCTTAATCCTTATCCGGCATCAGGTCAGAGACACGCTTGAAAATCTCGTCGTCCCATTCTAACACGTCAACTCGGTCGAACCCCAGGTCGGCGGTCATCGGCGGCAGCGGCATCCGCGCGGTGATGCGAATTTTCGGCTGTAAGGCGGGCTTATCCTGAAGCAGCGGTGGGCGGTCATAATTGCGTTTGCGGACGATCCGACCATCGGGAACCAGATAGCCGATCCATTCACCGTAGCTGGTGTAAACGTCGTAGCTTTCGCCGCGCACGAAGCCCATGTATTCGCCGCGCATATCGTAGAGATAATCGCCGATCTTGACGCCGTGGGCATCGCCGCGGGTGTCGAAGATGAAAAAAGGTTTAGCAGGGTCGATTATGAACTTTTTGGCAGGCATGACGCTGCTCCTGATGAGAACTGCTTCCATCCACCCATCTATTATAAGGCGGTTATAACGTGCTGTGCGTGGAGATGAGTCGTCAGCCGATCAGCTCGGCGTAAATGCGTCGGAGCTGTTCGGCGGCGCTGTCCCACGAGAACAGGCTGACGCGCGCCAGCCCGCGCTCGATCAGCGTTGCGCGAAGATCGACGTTGTGCAGCGCGTTGTCGAGGGCCGCTGTCAGCGCGTCGAGGTCATAAGGATCGACTGAAAGCGCGGCGTCCCCGGCGACTTCTGGCAGCGATGAGACGTTGGCGGTGACGACCGGCGTCCCGCAGGCCATCGCTTCGAGGATCGGCAGGCCGAAGCCCTCGTAGAGCGAGGGGAAGGCGAGGCAGGCCGCCGCGCTGTAGAGGGCCGGGAGATCGCTATCGGCGGCGAAGCCGATCAGCTTCACCTGTTCCTGCAAGCCGGCTGCCTGAATGGCGGCATGAATCGGGTCGTCGAGCCAGCCGCGCCCGCCCGCAATGACCAGATGGCCGTCGAAGCCGTCGGCGCGCAGCCGCGCGAGCGCGTAGATCAGCCGGACGTAGTTTTTGCGCGGCTGTACCGTGCCAATCGAGAAGATGAAGCGCTGGCTTCCGAGGCCGTAGCGCGACCGGACTGCGGCTATCTCGTCTGCGTCCTCAACGCGATGGAAACGGGGATCAACGCCGCTGAGAAGGACGGTCACTTTGTCGGCTGGCGTCCCATAGAGCGCGATCAGGTCGTCTCTGGTGGCCTGTGAATCGGCGAGGACGTGGTCGGCGCGTTCGACCGAGCGTGGCACGACCGTGTCGAGATAGGCTTTGAGGCCGGGGCTGGCAGCTTCCGGCACGCGCACGAACGACAGGTCGTGGACGGTCAGCAGCGTCCGCGTGCCAGGCAGCGTCGGCGGCAGGACGAAGTCGGTGGCATGGAACAGATCGACTCGCCCGACGAAGGCTTCGACCGGCAGCGGCGCGCGGGCGCGATGCCAGAGTCGCGCCAGCCACGAAGGCGTCAGCCGGGTCGGCTTCCAGATGAAGTTGGGGCCAGGGGCCGAAGGAAGTTGGCGGGCTGACGCGCCAGCGACGAACAGCCGGTATTCGGTGCTGGCATCGTGGCGGGCCAGCGCCGTGACCAGTTCGCGGACGTAGCGCCCGATTCCACCGCCCTGCTCGTAGGCAGGCGTGTAGTCGATGGCGATCCGCGACAAAAGTTAGCGACCTTCCGCGAACGGAGGCAGGGGAGGCCGAGAGCCGAGAAAGAGATTGAAGGCGAATGCGGGAAGGACTGAGAAGTTTCCAGAGCCGGGAAAAGATGAGCTAAAAACAAAAACCGAGTTGGATAGTGCTAAACTCGGTTCTCGGCTCTCGGTTCTCGGTTCTTCTTTTCGCCTCATGCTTTGTCCACGTCGTTGTACGTCCACAGTCGATTGGCGACGAAATTCCAGACCATGACGACGATCACGCCAACCAGCCACGCGGCCATCGTGCCGAGCTTGGCTTCGC
Organism: uncultured Anaerolineaceae bacterium; assembly: GCA_964652205.1. GTDB lineage: Bacteria > Chloroflexota > Anaerolineae > Aggregatilineales > Phototrophicaceae > ZC4RG36. Next base: position 15,341 of record CAZZAO010000046.1, read on the forward strand.
CGACTTCTGAGGGAAGGTAATGCGGTTTAATCATGTGGATGGCTGGCAGCAGTACCGGCATCAGGGTCTGGCCGAGGAACTGATGGACCGAGACGATCCAGATCGAGCGACCGACCCAGCCGATCACGCTGATCAGGCCGAATTGCAAGAGTTGATGATGGATTTTGCGCGAGCGCGAGTCGGGGTATGTCCAGTAGCGGTTCCAGATGAAGTTGCTGATGAGCGCCGCCACAAAGGCAATCGTCTGGGCGATGAGGACGTTGTAATCGACCGGCTCGCGCAGTGTCGGCGGCAAAATCGTCGCCTGAAGCAGCGCCAGCGTCCCGGCATCAATCAGCGCGCCGATACTGCCGACGAAGGCGAAGCGCAGGAAGCGCTCGACTTCGATGGCCTTATTGCCGCAGCGGCCCGCGATGGCGCAGATCAGCGTATCAAGCGGGTTGCGCGAAGCACGGCGGCGCGAGACATTCCCAAGCGTATCGGTCTGGGTCATAACATCCTCAAGCGAACATGAGTCCAGGTCTGACGGTACAGGACGGCGAGTAAACCCATCATAACGCCGAGATGTAAGAAGAGATTATTAACATAGAGGTCGTCGGTCAGGCTGTGGACAGAGAGATACGTCCAGGTTCCTAGCAGCCCGATGGCGATCAGGCGCGAGAGTCGGTCGGGATGGCGGCGCGTGCGCCAGGTCAGCGCGAACAGACAGGCCCAGGTCACAGTATAGGCAGTCAGGCCAATGATGCCAGCCTCGGCGAAAACATTCAAGTAGTAATTATGCGCGTGGCCTAACGGGAACTTCCAGTTTATCAGCCGGTAGTCGGGGTAGGCGACTTCGTAATTGCCGAGGCCGACGCCGAGCCAGGGATGCGCCGTCGCCATGTTGACGGCGGCCTGCCAGTGGGCCAACCGCTCGATGATGGCGTAGTTTTCACCGGTAATATCGACTCCGCGCACATCCGAAAAGGCGAACAATTCTTCGGTGGCGCTGCTGACGCGGGTGATGATCGACGCGGGCAGCCTGCCGGTGAGCCAGAGCGCCGCGACCACCAGCACAACTGCCCCCATCAGCGCCAGACTGCGTCCGATCTTTCGGGGCAGGGCGAAGGCCATCACCAGCGCTGCCGCGCCGAAGCCGAGCCACGATCCCCGACTCCACGACAGCAGCAGCGCGACGACGATCACTGCCGAGGCGAAGGCGTAATAGACGACCGGCAGCCAGTGTCCGGCATGGATCGGCTGACGCTCGCGCCAGCGTGACCCGATATTGGCCGCGTAGCCGAGCAGGGCCATCAACGCCAGCGGCGCGACCAGCCCCATGAAGCCGCCAAAAGGATTCGGCTGCCCGAACGTGCCGAAAGCGCGGAAATAGCGGCTATTGACCAGCAGCACCAGCGCGCCGCTGCCGCCGAAGAACTCGTAAATACCGGTCAGCCCGTTCGCGGCGGCGGCGGCGGTCAGGCCGAACAGCAGCCATTCCCAGCGGCGACCCACGGCCAGCGTCAGGACGAGCGCCGCCAGCACCAGCATCTGCACCCATTTGAGCCAGTCGGTCAGCCACGCGCCGAGCGAGATCGCGGCGAAGGCGCTGATACCGCCCGCGACTGTAAACAGCAGAATCGGCAGGTAGACTGGCGACCAGACCAGCCGGAACGACCGTTTTTCACGGCTGAGTTGGCTGATTCCCCAGACGAAAAGAAAAATCGCCAGCGTCAGTTGGCCGATGTCGAGCGGGAGCGGAAATGAAGCTTCAGTGGCGATCAGCGTCCGCAGTGGCGCGAGGATCAGCATCGCCACCAGCGCGGCCAGCGGCGTCACGGCGGCCAGCAGCGCCAGCGCCGCCGTCGCCAGCAGCGTTGCCGCGACGGCGGGCGGCTGAGTTGCAGAAATCAGCCCCACTGCGACCGCGAGGATTGTCAGCAGGGCGGGGATGGGCGTCGAGAACCGGCGCGTTCCCATGCGGGGAAGCGCTCGTCCGGTCATTGAGCTTGCTTGAAATACTCGATGGTGCGCCTGAGACCTTCGCGCAGATCGATCTTCGGCTCCCAGTTGAGGATCGTCCGGGCGCGGGTGATGTCCGGCTTGCGCGACTGCGGATCGCCCTTGATGCGGGCGTCAGTCTTGTAAATGATGCCGCCGGGATTCCCGGTCAGCTCGTTGACGACCTGCGCGAAATCGAGGATCGTGCGTTCGTCCGGGTTGCCGATATTGACCGGCTCGGCATAGTCGGACAGCAGCAGGCGGTAGATGCCATCAACCAGGTCTTCACAATACTGGAAGCTGCGCGTTTGCTGGCCGTCACCGTAGACCGTCAGCGGCTCGCCGCGAATGGCCTGACCGACGAAATTCGGCACGACGCGGCCATCGTCGAGGCGCATCCGGGGGCCATAGGTGTTGAAGATGCGGACGATCCGTGTTTCGAGACCGTGCGCGCGGTGATAAGCCATCGTCAGGGCTTCGGCGTAGCGCTTAGCTTCATCGTAGACGCCGCGCGGGCCGATGGTATCGACGTTGCCGACGTAGGTTTCCTTCTGCGGATGTTCGAGCGGGTCGCCGTAGATTTCCGAAGTCGAGGCCAGCAGGAAGCGCGCGCCTCTTGCCAGCGCCAGACCGAGCGCGTTGTGTGTGCCGAGCGCGCCGACCTTGAGCGTCGGAATCGGATATTTCAGGTAATCGTCGGGGCTGGCGGGCGAGGCGAAATGCAGCACCGCGTCGACTTTCCCGGCGATATAGATGTAGTTGGTGACGTCATGCTTGATGAAGAGAAAGTTTGGGTTTCCGGCGAGGTGAGCGATGTTGCGGGTGTTTCCGGTCAGCAGGTTATCCATCGCAATGACGGAGTGACCTTCGGCCAGGAAACGATCAGACAGATGCGAGCCGAGAAATCCGGCTCCGCCGGTGATGAGTACGCGCAACTTGCCACCTTCTTCGCTGCAATGGGCCGACGCCAGAACGAGCCGAAGTGTACCACAAGTTCACTTGCCGACAAGCGCGACCGCTGACCTCTCAGGCTACAGACTCACCGTGCCGTCGTTGCTGCGACGTAAGTCGTCGATCTGCGACAGCAGCTCCTGCTCGAAAATGTCACAGGCCACGGCGTCGCTCAGGCAGATCGTGACGGCGCGCAGGTGTTCGAGGTCTTCAAAGGTGTAATCGACGATCTGACTGAGCATGATCGTCGCGCAGTTCTCAACCGGATAGTCGTGCAGTCCGCCCATCAGCGCCGGAAAGGCCAGCGAACCGAGGCCGTGAGTTTCGGCCAGATGCAGGCATTCATAGGTGATCGTAGCGAGCTTGTTCCGCTCGTCAGTTTCGCTCGAGCCGGACGTCAGCGCCAGCAGCACTTTTTTGCCGTCGATGCCGCTGCCATCGACGTACACGGCGGAAATCCGCGTCAGCCGTCCGAGGATAGCGATCTGGCGGTGGACTTCCGCGCCAGCCTTCGCGGCAACGTCCGGCGGCAGGCGCAGGTTTGGGCCGACCTGAACGACCAGACCTTCGGCGGATTGCGACAGGAGATCGTCCTCGATCAGCTCGATGACGACCCGGTTGATCTGCGCTTTCATGTGGGCGTTCCTTTGCGTCAGCGCGGTGGAGTCATAGCGTCCGTTTCGGCGCGCTGCCACGCTTGCAAACTGGCGATGATGCCGAGCAGCAAGACGAAAATGTAAACCAGATCGAGTACGTAAACACTGTTATCGACCAGCCCGTGCGCCAGCAGGTCGATCATGCTGCCCATCGCGCCGACCAATAGCGCGAACCGGTACGGATCACTACTCCGCTGCCGATAGAGGTGGATGGCCGCCGACCAGAACGCGCCTTGCAGCCAGAGCAGCACCGCCAGACCGACGATGCCGAGCCGAATCCACCAGTCGAGCAGGATGTTGTGCGGGTGCGACAGGTTCGGTTCCTGCCAGGCGTCCGGCTGAATATACTGGCTGCGGAAGGCGTAGAGAAACTGGTCAAGGCCGAGGCCGGTCAGTGGATGGTCGCGCAGGGCATTGATGGCGCTCTGCCAGACGCGGATGCGGTAAAAATTCGTGCCTTCGTTGAAATCGAGCAGGCGCTCGAAGCGGGCCGAGCGCAGCGCGACGGCGAAGGCCGCGCTTCCGGCGACGACCAGCCCGGCGAGAAGCATCCGGGCGCGCCGACCGAGGACCAGCAGCAGCACGGCGACGACTGAAACCGGCACGCCGATGAACAGCGCCCCGGCGCTCTGACTGAAAATGATCGCCGCCACGAACAGGACGAGGCAGAGAGCAGCGGCGGCGCGGCGCGGACGGTCGATAGCGATCAGCAGGTAGGCCAGCGCGAACGGCAGGCAGCGACCGAGGAACAGCCCGACGTTGTTGGGTGAGCCATAGACGCTGGCGAGACGGCGCGCGCCGTCTTCTGCCGTGATGATGCCCTGGCCGTGGAAGTAGAGCCACAGGCCGATGCAGGCGACGAAGATTCCAGCCAGCAGCAGCGCGTCAACCAGCCGAATCAGCGTCCGGCGGTTCCATGCGATGGTGCGCAGCATGGCGTAGAACAGCACCGGCTCGACGATCATCGCGCGCAGTTCGGTCAGGGCGGGGCCGCGCCGCTCGGCCCAGAAGATCGAGACGCCGCCGACAATCAGCCATGCGATCACGCCGTAGTCGAGCGGCTGGAGCTGCGCGATCCAGCGCGGCACAGGCTGCGCCCGAAACGCTGCCGGGACGGTTTGCCGCAGTCGGCCCCATCGGGCGAGGAGCCGCAGCAGCCAGGCCGCCGCCGCGATCAGCACCAGCAGCTCGCTCATCGGGAAGGCGAACTGGTAGAGTGTCACCGGGAACAGAAAGAAGGGCGCGAAAAAGACGATCAGCGTCAGCGCGAGGTCGAGTCGACTGTAGAAGATGACGAACAGCGCCAGCGCCGCGACGACAGCGAGGACGAATCCGGGCTGAAGATAGAGCAGACCGGCGCTGACAATCGCCGCGCCAAGCTGGACGGCGTCACGGCGAAAGAGGTTCGGCGCGGCGTCGTTCCACGTCAGCAGCATCCCGATCAGCAGGGCTATTGAGGTGACAGCGCTGATCGCTAGCTGCGCGACATCGCCAGGCCGATTCCATGCGCCGGACAGCGGCCTGAGCACTTGTCCCCATTCGACCATCCAGCCAGAGATGCCGACGGCGACCGCCGCGACGACTGCCGCCAGCAGCGCCACCTGAATCTGCCGGGCGTAGGGCGCGGCGAGGTCGCCGTCGCTGACCGCGATTCCAGCCAGCGCCCATTGATCGTAGCCCCGGTCGGCTGCGACGGCGAGCATGTGCGGGCCGTCCGCCAGACCGCGCGCGACCGGAATCAGGGCAGTTTGCGGCGTCCGTTCCGGGCTGGTCAGAATCAGGTAGGCGTTGCCGCTGGCATCGGTTGGCGCGGCGTTGGCCGGCTGCCCGTCGATCTTCGGGTAGAGGTAAGCGACGTAATCGCCCTTACGCAGCAGCAGCGACAGCGCCGAGCCATCGAAGGCCGTCGTGAACTGACTGTCGCCAACCCAGCCGATGTCTGCGCCGAGCGCGCCGAACGTCCAGACGCCGCTGTAGCGCGTGTAGGGATTCGCAGGTTCGTATAGTCCATTAGCGGCGGCGTCCGGCTGTGAGCGGCTGGCGAGCGCGGCCAGCAGCGGCGTCGGCTGATCGTCGGCGTTGACGAGCGCGAAGCCCCAGACCGGATCATCGGGCGCGGCGGCGGGCTGCCAGTCATCGAGAATCATGCCGCCGAGCCACGGCCATTCGCGCTCGGCGCGGTCGAGCGCGGCCAGCGTGTAGCGCGTCTGCTCGCCCGCTGTCACGCTGCCCCAGATCGACGGCTTGCCGCTCCAGTTGGCCGGGAGACTGTTCCAGCCCCAGTCGCTGGCCCAGAGCGCCTTAGTCTCATCACCATTCGCAGTCATGATCTCACGCAGGGCGATGATCCGCGAGAAGTTGAGCAGGCTGTCGCTCACGCGGCGGTCGTCGGGGCCGGTGCTGAAGCCATAGGGTTTGGCGGCAACGGCATCCATCGAATCGCGCGCGCCGAGCGCGTACAGGTCGCTCAGGTAGCGCAGGTCGCTGATGTTGAGCGGCCCCTGCTCGGTCGTCGGCGCGAGCGCGGCAGCTATGACGGTAGCGCTGGCGTCGGCGCTGTGGATGGCCCCGTACCCTGCCCGGAGCAGGGCGACGTAATCGGCGGGGCGCGGCTCGGTCATGCCCCAACTGGCCGTCAGGTTCGGCTCGTCCCAGAGTTGATAGGTGTTAATCGTCGCGCCATAGCGGGCGGCAAAGTCATGGGCGAAGCGGGCGAAATCGGCAGGGTCGGCGGGAGGCGTCGTCGGCTGGGCAGTGGTGCTGGCGGGGCGCGCCCATCTCGGCGTATCTATCAGCACGGCGACCAGCTTAAGATCGGGATGCCGGTCGAAAGCGGCAGCGATGGCGTCCCACTGTGACCAGTCGTAAGTTCCGCGGGTGGCTTCGATTTCATCCCAGCGGGCGAACTGGCGCACCCAGACGACGTGGGCCTGTTCCATCTGCGTGAGTCGGGCATCGAGATGATCGGGCGTGTACTGCGTCAGCTCGGCGTTGACGCCGAGGCGCGGGACGCGGAAGGGCAGGGCTGCGTCCTGCGTCGCGTCGACGTAGCCGCGCAGGTCGATGGCGCGGGCGCTGGCAGTCGCCCAGGCGGCCACGAGGCTCCCCGCCAGCGCGGCCAGCGCGATGACAAAAATCACAAACTGGCGTTTCATTGCGCCCAGACAGGTTTGGACGCGCCGCCATCGAGGGTCAACTGGCTGGCGACGCGCGACTCGACATCGACGACCCACAGGTTGCCCTGATAGATGACCGCGATCTGTCGGCCATCGGGACTCCAGGTGAAGTCACGCTGCGTCAAACCGGGCTGTCCGGCGTCGGGGAATACTGCACGCTGATTGCTGCCATCGCGGTCGGCTGCGATCAGGTCATACTGCGCGCTGTCGCTGACGCAGTTGGGGAAGTCGCGGCAGCGCAGGAAAGCCAGATAACCACGCGGCTGGCTGTCGCTGCCTGGGGTCAGCGGTGAGAAGCGCGGTGAGGCCCAGATTCCGGCGTTGGTGAACAGGGTGGCCTGAAAGGTTCCGGCAGCATCGGTGACGACGACGTTGAAGGCCGGGCTGGTTTCCGGCGGCTCGCTGCCGATGGGCGCGCCGTGAACGGTCGTCAGCAGCAGGGCATCGTCCGCTGACCATGAGACGGTGGCGCGCCATGACCATGACTGGAAGGTGTTGTAGACCGGGTAACTCAGCAGCGATTTCAGGTCGCCGGTATCGGGGTTAATCGTGCCGATGGAGTTCGAGTCGATGTAGGCCAGCGCCTTGCCATCGGGCGACCACTGGAACTGCGTCCCCCACCAGCTATACAGGCTGCCGGGCATCTGGTCGATCACCTTGCGCGTGTTGATCGCCTCGCCGGTCTGCGGGTCGATGCGCATCGTCCACAGGTCATTGAGCGCGTTCCAGCCCGGCGCGGCGGCGGTCGCCTGTCCGGTCGAATAGCTGATGGTGTCGTCGATGTTGGGAACCCAGTCGGCATAGAGGACGTTATCGGGCAGCAGTTCGACCGGCTGACTTTCGCCGCCAATATTGCTCAACACCCACAGGTTATTGAAGGTGTTGGCCTGATCGCCGCCGCCATACTGGCGCGTAATCAGCAGCTTCTGACCGTCAGACGAGAGGCTGAAAACGCGACCGTCGATGTCGCCGCTGGTCGTCAGCGGGCGCTTGCTGGTGCTGCTGCCGCGCATCACCCAGGCGTTCTGGCTACTCAGGTAAGCCAGCGTCCCATTGATGGCGACCGGGTCGATCTGGCCGGATGGGCCGACGTACATCACCTCGTCCTGCGAGCTGGTGAGCGTGGTGCGGCTGATTTCGACCGGGGTCTGATCGACACCGTCCTCGCTGGTCGTCCGATAGCAGACCTGTACCGTGCCGTTCTTCCCCGCCTGACCGAGCCGTTTTTCGCCCGGCTGCAAGCCTTCGTTAGGGATCGTGCGCTGCTTGAAAGCCAGCGTTTCCTGCTTGCAATCGACGCTCTGGACGATGCGGACGACGGTGACACGCATTCCGTCGCTGATCTGCGTATAGCGTTCCGGGTTGACGCGGTCGAGGTCGCCGAGCGTGACTCCGGAGTCCTTGAGGAATTGATCGACGGTGACGGGCTGCGGATAGGAGAAGGTGCGCTCGCGGCCATCGGCCACCAGCGAAACGAGCATTTCTGGCCGGGGAGTCGATGGCGCGCAGGCCGCAAGCAGCAGCCAGCCGACGAGCAGGGGAAAGAGGAATCGCGCTTTTGTCATGGGCCGGTATCGTAGCATAACCCGCGCGGATGAGCCAATCGACCTCGGCGCGGGTTCCGCTTCGCTGCAAACCCGATTCCCCTCTCTGCCTGCGGAGAGGGGAATCGGACTGAGGTCGGCTTTACGGTGTCGCGTCGCCGGGGATGATGTGATCGCGGATGTCGGCCAGCACGCTCAGGATCAGACGATTACGCGCGTTGATGCCGTTGGCATTAGTCGCTCCGGCGGTCAGGTCGCCGGGGCCGCCGGGAGCCTGATTGCTGTTGCCGAGCGAGGTGTACTGCGCCCACAGGTTGATGACCGGGACGTTGTAGGCGCCTGCCAGCTCGATGATCGCCTGATTGATCGCCTGCGCGCCTGCCGGGTTCTCGGCGTGCGGCTGGATCGTCAGCAGCACCGGGATCGCGCCATGATCGGTCACGGTCTGGACAACCTGCTGAAGCTGGCTCTTGAAGTTGTTCGGATCGCCGTTGAGGTCGTTATTGCCGACGCTGATGATGACCACCGATGGCTGATTGGTCTTTAGCTCGCACAGGATGCGGCTGCTGCCGTCGCTGCACAGTCCGGTATCAGGCGCGAGCAGGTCGCCGACGCTCCAACCGCCGCTGGCTGCCGAGCTGGCGCGATTGAAGCTGGTCGCGCCGTTCGACTGCACCTGGTTATACCAGTCGATGATAGCTTGCAGGTTGCTGCTGCTGTCGTCCAACTGGTAGCTGCCCGCCGTGGCGAACGGCGTCAGCAAGCCAACGGCGCTGTCGTCGCCCGCGACCGAGAAGACTCCAGCGTGGTTGCCCTGGTTCGCGCCGTTGTTGTAGATGCCCGTCAGGCTGTTCTTGAGCGGGTTGGCGTTGACATCCGGCAGCACCGGCGTCGTCTCGACGATGCTCGGCGCGCTCTGCGCTGGAGCCGGGACGTTGACGGGCTGGCTGTTGGTGTTGCTGCCGCCTGCGTCGGTCACGGTCAGCGAGACGGTGACATCCCCTGCCTGAGCGTAAGTGTGCGACGGACTCTGCTGGTCGCTCGTCTGGCCGTCGCCGAAGTCCCACGCCCACTGAGTGATGCCGCCGCTGTTGCTGACCGAAACATCGGTGAACTGGATGGTCAGGTCGCCGGACGGCGCGCTGCTGAAGCCTGCCACCGGTGGCTGCGCCGGTATTGCCACGCTGACCGGCATGAAGGTGCTGTTATTGCCGCCGGGATCGGTGACGGTCAGCGTTACGCTGTAGTCGCCGCCCGCCGCGTAGGTATGCACCGGGTTCTGTTCGGCGCTGGTCTGACCGTCGCCGAAGTCCCACGCCCAGGCCGTGATGCCGCCGTTAGTGCTGACCGATGTATCGGTAAACTGAATGGTCAGGTTGCCACTCGGCGCGCTGGTGAACGAGGCCGTGGGCAGCTGCACCGGCGCGGCGACGTGGACAGCGCCGTTCATGCTGTTCTGCCCGCCAGCGTCGGTGACGGTCAGCTTGACGGTGTAATCGCCGGGCTGCGTATAAGTGTGCGACGGATTTTGCTGGTCGCTCGTGCCGCCGTCGCCAAACTCCCATGCCCAAACGGTGATTCCGCCGCTGGTGCTGGTCGAGGCGTCGGTGAACTGGAAGGTCTGATTGCCCTGATCGGCGCTGGTGAAGGCGGCCACCGGCGGCTGCAAAGGCGGGGCGACGTGGACGATGTTCGTGGCCGTGTTCTGCCCGCCGGGATCAGTGACGGTCAGTGTGACGGTGTAATCACCGGCCTGTCCATAGGTGTGCTGCGGGTTCTGATCGGTGCTGGTTCCGCCGTCGCCGAAGGCCCAGTTGCGGGCGGTGATGCCGCCATTGCTGCTGGTTGAAGTATCGGCAAAACCAAAGGTCAGGTTGCCCTGATCGGCGATGCTGAACGACGCCACCGGCGGCAGCACCGGCGCGGCGACGTTGACGGCGTTGGTCACAGTGTTCTGTCCGCCAGCGTCCGTCACCTGAAGCGAGACGTTATAACTTCCGGCCTGTCCATAGGTATGCTGCGGGTTCTGGTCGCTGCTGGTTCCGCCGTCGCCGAAGCTCCACGCCCACTGGGTGATGCCGCCGTTGCTGCTGGTTGAAGCGTCGTTGAAGCTGATAGTCAGGTTGCCCTGATCGGCGGCTGTGAAAGCGGCTACCGGCGGCAGCACCGGCGCGGCAACGGAAACCTGTCCGGCTGTGCTGTTCTGCCCGCCGGGATCAGTGATGGTCAGGCTGACGGTGTAATTTCCGGGCTGCCCGTAGGTATGCGTCGGGTTCTGGTCGGCGCTGGTCTGGTTGTCGCCGAAGTTCCACGACCATGCGGTGATGCCGCCATTGCTGCTGGTCGAGGTATCGGTGAAACTGACTGTCAGGTTGCCGTTCGGCGCGCTGGTGAAGGACGCGACCGGTGGCAGTACCGGCGCGGCGACGTTGACCTGCGCGATGGTGCTGCCACTGCCGCCCGCATCGCTGACCGTCAGCGTGACGGTATAGATGCCCGCCTGTCCGTAGGTGTGTGATGGATTTTGCTGATCGCTCGTGCCACCGTCACCGAAGCTCCACTGCCAGCCGGTGATGCCACCGTTCTGGCTGGTCGAGGTGTCGGTGAAATTGATGGTCAGGTTGCCTGCGTCCGCACCGGTGAATGAGGCGGTTGGCGCGGTGAGCGAGGTCGCTGTCGGCGTGGCCGTTGGCATCTCCGTGCTGGTCGGCGTTGGCGAGCCGGTCGGGACGACAGCGATCTCGGTGAGCGTCGTGGTCGCGGTCGGCGTCTCAGTCGGCAGGTCGGTCGGCGTGGCGCTGCCGGTTGCGGTCGGCGTCGAGCTGGCCGGGATCAGCAGCGTGGCCGTGATACTCGGGACGGGGGTCGCCGTCGGGCCAAGCACAGTGATTTCGCGCCGTGTGCTGGAGCTGCCGCCGGGGCCAGTCACGGTCAGAAAGACGTTATAGGTGCCGGGGACGGTGAAGGTATGTTTGGGATTCTTGCTCGTGCTGGTCTTGCCGTCGCTGAAGTTCCAGTTGTAGGTCGAGATCGTGCCGGTTGACTGGTCGCTGAACTGGATTTCGAGCGGCGATGGGCCGCTGGTCTTGTTGGCAGTGAACCCGGCGTTGGGCGGCGTCCCGCTTCGGGCGTTGATCTGGCTGGAGACGTTCGACGCGCCGCCGGGGCCGCTAACGGTCAGCGTGACGGTATACAGGCCGGGATTGGCGTAGATATGCTGCGGATTCTGCTCGTTGCTGCCGGTGCCGTCGCCGAAGTTCCACTGGAACAGCGTGATCGCGCCGGTGGACTGGTTGTTGAAATGAACCAGCAGCGGTGACAGGCCGGATGAAATATCCTGGGTGAAGGCGGCAATCGGACGGGCGATATTCGGCGTGGCCGAAGGCTGCGGCGTGGGACGATTATTCTGGATGCGAATATTGTTGACGACCGTCGTCAGGCTGGTCGCATCGCGCAGGAAGACGCGCAGGCGAAGCTGATAGATTCCGTCCTGAACGGCGGTGGTGTTCCAGATGCCGAGCAGGTTGTAGAGGACGGTGTTGCGAATCGCGCCTGTGGCCGGGAACCAGAGATTGCCCGGATTCGGGTCGGGGCCATATTCGAGCTGATACTGTAGGAACTGCGGGTGAATGGCCGAACCGAGCACCTGCACGTTTCCGGCGACGACGTTCCCCGGCAGCGGCGAGAGGATGACGATGCTGACCGGCACGGGGGCCTGGGTTGGCTGAAAGATCGGCGGCGGAACGGCGGTACTCGGAACCTGAACAATCGACGTTGGGAAGGTGAAGGGCGTCAGGGCAATCGACGTTAAAGGCAGGGCGGTCGGCAGCGACAGGGTGCCTTGCGGTGTCCGGCTTGGCGGAACCGTGCTGGTCACTCCGGCGGTGAGTTCGGTCTGTCCCTCAGGCGCAGCATTGAGGTTGCACGCGCTCACGATGAGCGCCATCAGGACGCCGAGCAAAAGCAGAATCGAACGGTTGCGGTTGCCAGTGCTCATGGTTTACGCGCAGCTTCACGGTCGAAGCCTGCGCCCTTCTCCCTTCTGTGACGGCGTGGGCAGTTTGCCGTCTAATGATAAGTGTCAGGATTCTCGCACAATCGTATTATGCACCATTTCGTAAAATCGTTGCCGGACGACTGGCCTACGTTCGGCATTCGTCCGCTGTTCGACCTCAACTTGTGGCAGCGCGAACCTATGCTACACTGAAAACTATGAAAGTGCTGATTGTTGACGACGAACAGGCGATCCGCGAGGCGTTGGGGCGCAAATTGCGCCGTGACGGCTACGATGTGATCCTTAGCGCCGATGGCCTGGAGGGACTGCGCGCGTTCCATGCCGAGCGCCCTGATCTCGTCGTGCTCGACATCATCATGCCTGAAGGCATGGACGGCCTGACGGTCTGCAAGCGCATCCGCGAAGTGGCTGATACGCCGGTCATGATGCTGTCCGCGCAGGCCATCACTGAAGAAGACATCATCGTGGGGCTGATGGCGGGCGCGGACGAATACCTGATTAAGCCGGTGCGCCTGAACGAGTTCGTCGCCCGCGTCCAGGCAATTCTACGCCGCGCGCAGGTAGCATCGGCAGAAGCCGAGCAGCGCTACGACGACGGCTACCTGTCGATTGACCTGCATCGCCGCCACGTCCACGTCAGCGGGCGCAAAATTCACCTGACACCGACTGAGTTCAAGCTGCTGGCAGTGCTGATGGAAAATTCGGGCCGCGTCGTTACCCAGCGCGACCTGCTCGAACAGGTCTGGGGCCGTGAGTATATCGACGACGTTTACTACCCGGGCATCTATATCAGCCAGCTTCGCCGTAAGATTGAGCCTGACGCGGCCAACCCGACCTATATCCTGACCGAACACCGAGTCGGCTACCGCTTCGAGCGTCAGCCGCCCGTTTCTGCCCGGTCATCCTAGCGCGACGCCGCATGAAAGCGGTGGTTTGATGCCCGTCCTCAATACCTTCACGCTGCTCGTCAACGGTCTGACGCTGGCACTCGCGCTTGGCTTCCTGCTCATCGTCCTCTGGCAGGACTCGCATAACGAACTCAACCAGTTCTTCGCGGTTTTCCTGATTCTGGTCACGCTCTGGAACGCGGGCGCGCTGCTGCTTCAGGTGACGGCGCTGGTCGCGCCGGATTCGCCGCTGATTGCGCCGGCGATTGGCCTGCTCGAACTCGGCTTTACCGGGTCGAGCATTGCCGTTTACGCGCTGACGACCGTGCTGGTCAGGATTTATAACCGGCGCTTTCGCCTGCTGGTCTTCGCCAGCATCGGCCTGATTCTGGTTTATCGGCTGCTGCTGGTCGTCAGCAACGCGCCCGTGCCGTTCACGATTTCGGCAGACGGCTCAATTGACTACCACGCGCAGCCGGTGGTGGCCGTGTTCTACATGATCTACGACACGATCACGGTCTTTCTGGTCTGGCGTTATAAACGCAAGATTCGCTCGCGCGGCCTGATGATCGGCATCGCGCTGTTCGTGCTGGCGCAGAGTCTTGGCTTCCTCAACCCGGAGCTGAACGCCTTCTCGCTCTCGATCATCGCCGGGGCGATTGCGGCGCTTATCATCAGCTTCTCGGTGCTGCGTCAGGAGATTATCATCCCGCTGGCCGAGCGCGTCTCACAGGTCGAGTCGATGTACCGCGTCAGTCTTGCTATCACCAGCCAGCTTTCCGCCGAGGCGGTGCTGGACGAAATCGCTACCCAGGCGGCCTCGTGGCTCAACGCGGACGCTGCCTGTATCTTCCTGCGCGAAGAGAGCGACCTGCTGCTGGCGGCGGCTTACAACCTGCCGACGCAGGTGCTCCGCCAGCGGCTGGCGGTCGGGCAGGGGATGGCCGGGCTGGTCGCGCTGACGCGCAAGCCGATCTTCCTTGAAAACTATGACCGCGACTGGCAGGGCGCGCCGGATCTGCCGCTCGCGCACGAGACGTTTGGCGCGGTGATCGCCACGCCGCTGACCTTCGGCGGCGATGTCATCGGCGTTCTGATGGTGATCGCCGGACGTCAGAGCCGCACCTTCCAGCGCGACGACGCCCGCTTACTGGAACTGCTTGGCTCGCAGGCTGCCGTGGCGATTTCGCACAGCCGCCTGTTCGCCGAACAGCGCCAGTTGACGGCGGCGGTCGAGGCCGGACGCACGCAGCTCGAAACACTGCTAGTCAGCACTGAAAATCCGGTCGTGGCGGTCAGCCGGGATTTTCGCATCATTTTCGCCAATCCGTCGGCGCTCAAGCTGTTCAATCTCGACCCAACTGGCAACCAGACGGCGGCAACTCTACCGGTGGCGGCTTTTCCCCCCGACTTCATGCAGATGTTCCGCGATGTGCGCCGCAAGCGCGTCCACATCTATGAGATCACGCTCGACGACAAAACCTATCTGTGCCATCTGGCGCGGCTCGGCAGCGCTCGCCTGACCGGGTGGGTGGCCGTCCTCAACGACGTGACACAGTTGAAGGAACTGGATCGCATCAAGAGTGAGATGGTCCGCATGACCAGTCACGACCTGAAGAATCCGCTTCAGGCGGCGTTCGCCAACCTCGACCTGCTGCGCGATGATCTTGGCGGTCAGATGGACTCGGAAGTGAGCGAGTCAGTGGATAATATCGAGAAGCAGTTGACGCGCATGAACCGCATCATCAGCGGCATCCTTGACCTTGAGCGAGTGCGAGCGGGCGCAATTATGACTGAAAGCTGCTCGCCAATTCGTATAGTCAACAGCACACTTGACGAACTACGCCAGAACGCGCTCGACCGACAGATGACCATTGAGACAGAAATCGAGCCTGACCTGCCCAACTTCAGCGGGAATCACGAGCAATTTCAGCGCGCTCTCATCAACCTGGTGGAAAATGCCATCAAGTTCACGCCAGCGGGCGGACGCATCAAAGTCACGGTCTACCGCGACGATAAAGTGCTACACTTTAACATCGCCGATACGGGCGTCGGTATTTCTGAGGAAATGCACCATCGGGTGTTCGACCGCTTCTTTCGCGGCAACCAGAAAGGCGTCGAGCATGTAACCGGATCGGGCCTCGGTTTGAGCCTCGTCAAAGCCGTAGTCGAGAATCACCACGGGCGGCTCTGGTTTGAAAGTGAGGTCGGCGTAGGGACGACATTCTTCATCAGTCTGCCCCTCGCCATCCAGATAGAAGCAGCGTCCAGAGAGCAGAAAGTCTGAAGGTCAATGCAG
The DNA here is from genome assembly GCA_964652205.1 of uncultured Anaerolineaceae bacterium. GTDB lineage: Bacteria > Chloroflexota > Anaerolineae > Aggregatilineales > Phototrophicaceae > ZC4RG36. Next base: position 30,849 of record CAZZAO010000046.1, read on the forward strand.
AAGCATAAGAAACTACAGTTACGAGCAACCTTGCTGTCCGTCGCCGCCCTTTTACTGATCGCCTTCCTGACTCAGGTCAATGCTCAGGCTGCACGCGCGCAGGATGCGACTGGAGACACGAACGCCAGCACGGCGGCGCAGCCGACCGATCAGGTCGCGCCTGCCGCGCCGATGCCGAACATCACCCCCGGAATCACATCCGCGCAGATTCGGACGCTGTCACAGTCCGATCTCGCCATCCTGACAGGCAACATCCAGCGGCCTAATGCCATTGTCTGGCATGACGGGAAGCTCTACACCGCCTGTACCGGCGACTGGACACTGTACCAGTTGGACAGCTCGACCGGCGAGACGATCACCTATATCTATGGCGTTCGCAACGCGCATACGCTCTACGCCGAGAATGACGAGAACGGCGAGCTGATCCTGTGGGTGCCGGATTTTCAGAGCAATACACTGGCGCGGGTGACTCGTAATGGCGTGCGCCCCGTAGCCGAGAATCTCAAGGGGCCGTGGGGCATTGCCGCGTTCGACGACGATCATTTTCTGGTCAGCAACCTGCTCGGCAACACGCTCGAAAAGATTGACCGTGACGGTCAGGGCGAGACGCTGGTCAGCGATCTGGCGTCGCCGACCGGCGTCATCAGCGATGGCAAGATGATCTACGTGGCGAATAACGGCAGCACGCGCCGCTCGGTGGAGTGGTACGCCGCTGACGCGCTGGCCGACGGAAAGCCGACCGATGACCTCAACCATGTGCTGGTCAACGGGCTTCAGAATGTCACCGGCATCGTCATGGGGCCGGACAGCTACCTCTACATGGCCTATTCACTCGGCACGCGCGGCATTGTCGGGCGGGTCGATCCGGTCGCCTGCCGCGCGCAGGGCTGCACGCGCGATGACGTTCAGGTGGTGATACAGACAGAACTGGCCGCGCCGCTGGCTGGACTGGCGGTATCGCCGGATATGCGCCTGTTCATCCACACCATGTTCAGCCCGGATATTTACTGGACACAGCTCGACAAGCCAGCGGATCATTAGCGGCTGGTAATCGCCATTCGGCGTTCGAGGAAGCGGACGAAGATCGAGCCAATAGTGGTCATCGTCAGGTAAATGGCGGCAGCGCTCAGGTACGTTTCCAGATAGCGGAACGACGACGCCGACGACAGCTTGGCAAGCTGGGTGATGTCGGGGATGCCGAGAATCGCCACCAGCGACGAGTCCTTAACCATTGAGACGAGATCGTTGCCGAGCGGCGGCAGGATGATGCGGATAGCCTGCGGCAGGACGATGTAGCGCATCAACTGGATGTAGGTCATGCCGAGCGAGCGCGCCGCTTCGATCTGCCCGCGCTGCACCGACTGGATGCCTGCGCGGAACGTTTCCGACTCGAATGCGCCGTAGGTGAAGGCCAGCGCGATAATCGCTGACGGAACCGAGCTTCCCTTCAGGCCGAGATCGATGTTGAAGAGACTTTCCGCAGCGGCGTTGACCTGCGGGACGATGACGAAGGCGACGATCAGCAGCGTGACCAGAATCGGCAGGCCGCGCAGCACCTGCACGTACAGGGTCGCGGCATTATAGACCATCAGGCGGATGAGGCTTAACAGCGCGCCGACCACGCCCTGGCCTGAGGGTGCTGGCGGGTTAGCGCGGATCAGCCCGATCAGCAGACCGATAATCAGCGCCGCTGCGTAGGCGATGAAACTGACGGTCAGGGTGGTCGCAATGCCGCCTCGGAGCTGGTTGAAGATTTTGCTGTAAAGTGGATCGTCAATAATCAAACTGACGAGATACAGCCCAACCAGAATCAGGATCGCCAGCCACCAGGGGAAGGCGAACAGGTTGCGTATCAGATTCGCGCGCTGAGTTTCAGCGACAATGCGTTTTTCAGGTTCAGCGAAAACAGACATATCAGCGTTATCCGGTAGTAGAGCGAAAACAAAGAGGTGTACAGTCAAGTTGCAACGACTGTACACCTCGGCCAGATTCCTGGATGCTGCCTGACGGTTACGGCGTGGCTTCAGCCGTCGCTTCGGCGGTGGGAGCCAGCGTTTCGACCGAAGTCTGATCGAACCTGACGAACCACTTGTCGAACAGCGTGTCAAGCGTGCCATCGGCTGCCATCGAGGCCAGACCGTGGTCAATCGCGGCCTTCAGCTCTGAACCCTTCGGGAAGATAAAGCCGAGGTAATCCGGCGCAATGTCGAGCGGGATGACCTTCAGCTTGCCTTCGTTCGCGCCAATGTAGCCCTGACCGGCGGTGCTGTCCATCTCGACCGCGTCAACATCACCCGTCAGCAGCGCCTGCACGGCCAGACCGAAGACGTCGAAGCCCTGAATACGGTCTGCGACGTGATCTTCGCCGACCAGCTTAACTGAGGTATCGTAGTTGGTCGTGCCGGGCTGCGTGCCGATCTTAAGCGAAGTGTCGGCCACGAATTCAGCTTCTGTGCTGAAGCGCGATTCGTCGGCACGTACCAGCAGCACCTGCTGTAAAGTCTGATAACCGACCGAGAAATCGACCACCTGCGAGCGATCTTCGGTGATGGTGATTCCGTCAGCGGCGATGTCGTACTGGCCCTGTGAGACGGCGACGATCATGGCATCCCACGAGACGGTTTCGTACTTCGGCACGAAGTTCAGGCGCTTGCCCAGCTCATTGATAACATCGTAGTCCCAACCAGCAGGCTCGCCGGTCTTGGCGTCAATGTAATTGAAAGGGATGTAGGCATTCTCAACGGCAATGGTCACTTCCTTGCCGCCGAGGTCGGGCAGGGGCGTCGTGCCTTCGCTCACTGCCAGCTTTGCCAGCTCATCGGAATAGGAATGGTTGACAGCCTCGGTTGCTTCCGGCGTCGTGGCCGGTGTGGCGTCCTGCGCGCTGGCGGCCAGTGCTGGAACGAAGAAGGCTGCCAGCAGGACAAAAAGTAAAGTACGCGCTTTCATTGCTCAAACTCTCCTCACTATGCATTGCAAAGACAAAACCCTTAACGCCGCTGAGCATAACCCAACCGGCACTAACTACAAAGGAATTGACAGGTTTTTACTCGATTCGCCCATCCACGGGCCGCCGCGATACGCATCTCGTTTGTTCAGGCAGCCGAACTTCTGCGCGCGCGTCAATTGTTTGAACGCCAGTTCGGCCTTGAGCGCCTCGCCTTTTGTGTCGAATTCCCATCCGCCGAGCAGCGTGACCGGACGGCGCGTGGACGTATAAGCCGCGCCTTTTCCGGCGTTGTGCGTTTTGATACGCGCCTCGACGTCCGGCGAAATGCCGGTATACAGGGAATTATCGGCGCAGCGCAGCACGTACAGAAACCAGTGCGTCGGCGCGCGCAGTACGTAGGCAGCGACGCCGTCCAGCTCGACGAAATCGACCGCGACATAACCGGCAGCAAAGACCGTCTGCATGGCCGCGCGCAGCGCCAGCAGCCACGACTCCTGCGCGTCGGCGGGCAGGCTCAGTGTGTCGCGCGGAATCTGGATCAAAGCGTGCGGCTGCGGCAGCCGAGTCTGAGCGGCGGGCTGCGGCTGGTTGCTGGCGTCAGCGCGCAAGATCAGGGCGTCCGGCTCAAATTCTCTGACGAGCGGCGCGACTTTGCCGCCGCTGCTGAGACGCTTGACGCGCGGATCGGTCAGCTTCCAGATCGCTTCGAGGCGGTCGGACGGCAGCGGCGCGTTGATCGTGTCGCGCATGATGCCATAGTAGTTCGGAGCGTAGGTCGATGACGTCGCGCCAAGCCGATGCAGGTTGAAGTTGGCGTTGCCGCGCAGCAGCGGGTTATACGTCCAGCCAATTTCACGGTAGCCCTGTTCCAGCGCCCATGCTCGCTGCGCCAGCTTGATGCCGAAGCCGATACCGCGTGCCTGAAAGTCCGGGTGGACGCCGACATTGTGCGACCAGAGCAGCAACCGGCCATGATGCCGCGCCGGGAACGCCTGTCCCAGCCCGACCATCTTCTGACCGACGAACGCGCCCGTCACCAGCCCGCCGTGGGCGGATAAGGCGCGCAGCAGCGATACGGGAACAGCGTCGCGGGCGCTGCTGCCCCAGATCGCTATTTCCAGATCGACCATCTGCTCAAGTTCTTCGGGCTGGCTGATCGCGCGGTATTCGATGAAGTCCATGGACGCCGTTATTTTCCGAGCGGTTCGACCAGTAGAATCCCGATCAGCGCCAGCAGCAGGCCGACATGATGGGTGATCGTCCAGAGCAGCGCCAGCGTCCGTGAGCCAACCGAATAATCGACCAACTGGATGATGAAGCTGATGAGGATCAGAAGCGCGCCGAAGACAATCGGCAGGCCGCGACGTCGCGCCAGTCCTGCGGACAGTCGCTCAATAAGCCGCGCCAGACCAGTCGAACGGTCGATTCCTCGAAACATGAGTTACCCTGAAAAGCGATATTCACGAAAGCGGCTGACGAGCGCCGCCGGAAGCTGAACCGTGAGCAGCACGCCGTCGGCGGTGTTCGTCCGGGTATCGACGGTGGCCGCGTCGTAAAGCTGCGAGACCAGATCACCGCGCTCGTAGGGCAGCAGCAGCCTGACGCGGTAGAGCGCTGACGCCAGCGCAGTTTCGGTCGCGGTCAGCAGCGCGTCCATACCGGAGCCGGCCTGCGCTGAAACGGCCACCTGCGCGACGCAGGGAATACCGCGCGGCAGTTCCGGCAGGGGACGGTCGCCCCATAAGTCCATTTTATTCCAGACGATGATTCTCGGCACGTCCGGCATGTCAATCTGCGCCAGCGTGTCATCGACTGTTTCGAGATGCTCCAGCACGTTGGGATGAGTCGTATCGACGACATGCAGCAGCACGTCCGCCTGAGTGATTTCTTCGAGCGTCGCGCGGAAGGCTGCGACCAGCGTGGTCGGCAGCTTCTGAATGAAACCGACCGTATCTGTCAGCAGAATATTGCGCCCGCTCGGCAGGTCAACGCGCCGCGTCGTCGGGTCAAGCGTGGCGAATAACTGGTTAGCGATGTAGATATCCGCGCCGGTCAGGGCGCGCAGCAGCGTCGATTTTCCGGCGTTCGTGTAGCCAACAAGCGCGACCAGCGGCACACCAGTCTTCTCGCGCTGCGAGCGATGACGCTCGCGGTGCTGGCGCACGGCTTCAAGCTCGCTCCTGAGCTTACTCAGGCGATGGCGAATTTCGCGCCGGTCAACTTCAAGCTGCGTTTCGCCGGGGCCGCGCAGGCCGACGCCGCCGGTTCCGCCGCGCCCTGTTCCGCCGCCCGCCTGTCGCGCGAGGTGCGTCCACTGGCGCGTCAGCCGGGGCAGGCGATACTCGTACTGCGCCAGCTCGACCTGCAACGCGCCTTCGCGGGTGTGGGCGTGCTGGGCGAAGATGTCGAGGATCAGCGCCGACCGGTCGATCAGCTTGATATTCTCGCCGAGTTTCTCGCTTACGCGCTTGTCCAGCTCACGTTGGTGGCGCGGCGATAACTCGTCGTCGAAGATGATGACGTCCGCATCGAGCGCAGTCACGGCGTCGATAATTTCCTCGACCTTGCCGGAGCCGACGTAAGTCGCCGGGTCGATCTGGTTCAGGATTTGGGTCGTCTGGCCGATGACTTCCATCCCGGCGGTGTCGGCCAGCAGCGCCAGCTCAGCGAGCGAATCTTCGAGGCTCAACAGCGGGCGGGTGCCGCGTTCGAGCGCGCCGACGAGGTAGGCGCGTTCGGGGCCGTTATCCGCATCATACAAATGAGTAGGCATAGAACTCCTGCTGTTGAGCCAGAACGGGCCGCGTTGACCCGCCGATATGCTTTGTTAGCGCATGATGCATCAAGCCGCAGTAAAAGGCAAGGCTAGCATCCCCTCACCCCGGCCCCTTCGCGCTCTCCGCTTCGCTCCGAGTACCGTCGAATGAAAAGACTTCGGCGCGCTTCACTTCAGGGCGAGGGGAGAAAGATGAACTGAAAGACATTTCCAGACTCTTTCGATTTCCCCTCAGGACTGTATAGACTGGAGAGAAGGGAGAGTCGAACTGGCTGCTGCAGCGAAGGGTTGAGTTATCAAGCAGCGGTTAATGTTGAGCGTACCACGATTCGAGACGGCGCAGCGCCTCGTCGAGCCGCGCGTCCTCGACGGCGATGCTGATACGGACGTAGTCTTTGCCCGCCGAACCATAGATCGCGCCGGGGGCGAAGACGACGCCGGTTGCCAGCAGCGCCTGTTCGGCATAACTGCCGCCATCGCCGTCCTGCACTTTCGCCCACAGGTAGAGCGAGCCTTTCGGGACTTCGGCGTGCAGGCCGATCTTCGGCAGCAGCGCCAGCGCCCGGTCACGCCGCTCCTGATAGATGCGGTTACGGGCGTCGATCCACGTGCGCGGGGTGCTGTCGATGGCGGTGATTCCAGCCTCGTAGATCGCCTCGAAGTGGCCGCTATCGACGTTGCTTTTGACCTGAAGCAGAGTCGCCAGCGCGGCGGCGTTGCCGACTGCCGCGCCGAGACGCCAGCCTGCCATGTTGAAGGTCTTGGAGAACGACATGAACTCAACCGCGCAGTCGAACGCGCCGGGAAGCTGGAGCGCGCTGCCTGCCGTGTAGCCGTCGAAGCAGACGTCGGAGTAAGGATTGTCCGAGGCCAGCAGTAGATTATGGGCCGTGCAGAAATCGACACACTGGCGATAAAAGTCGGCTTCCGCCACGGCGCCGGTCGGGTTGTTCGGGTAGTTGACCCACAGCAGTTTGGCTGCGCCGAGCGCGTCGGATGATACGCGGCTCAGGTCGGGCAGGTAGGTCGCTGCCTC
>CAZZAO010000047.1:0-37486 GCA_964652205.1 uncultured Anaerolineaceae bacterium
CGGCGGGCGGCTTCGGCTTCGCGGTTGAAGCGCGCGATATAGCCCGGTTCCTGCGCGAATGAGGCGGGCAGCACCTTGACGGCGACTTCGCGGTTCAGGTTAGCCTGAAAGCCGCGATAGACCGCGCCCATCCCGCCCATGCCGAGGATTTCCCGTAATTCGTACTGCCCCAGCGTTTGGCCGACGAGATTTTCATAACCCATACTGGTTACAAATCGCCCACTATGACGAAAAAGGAGCTGACGCCTGCGCTTTCATTATGATACGGATTTCACACGGTCGCCTGCTTTTTTACGGGTTCTCTACACTTCAGGCCGTGCTGGAACGCGGGTTCAACGGTTCTGTTGAATCGTCACCGCGCCGGTCGCACCGTCCACCGTGCCGACCGCGACCTGCTTCAACGTGCCGCCGGACTCCTGAAAGATGCCGATAGGCGACGTTGCCAGCTCGCCGCTGCCGTTCGCGCTCAGCGTCCCGGTCAGGCCGGTCGTGTCCCTGACGCTGCGGATGTACTCGGCCAGCTTCGCCCGGTCGATGACCAGCGCGCCGCTGGCGTCGACGTGGCCGGTGTAGGTGATGGCGTCGAGCAGCAGATTGACCGCGTCGTAGGCTTCTTTGTGGTAAGGCGCGGGCGGCTCCTCGCCGTAGGTGCTGCTGTAACTCTGAAGAAAGCGCGCCGTCTCGGCGTTGCTCGGTTGGAGCGCCGCCAGCACGTAAATCCCCTTCGTCCCCTGACTGGCATAGGTCGTCGCCTGAGCATAGTCGAGCTGATCGAAGACCATCAGCGGGGCGGTCATCTGCGTGATGTCGTCGCGCTCGGCCCACGCCTCGGCGAGATAGGCCGAGCCGCCGAAGTAGATCAGTTGAGGCTGTTTCGCGGTTAGCGTCTGGATCGTTCGGCGGAAGTTGGCGCTGCCAACGTCAGCGTTTGACGCTGCCACGACCTGGCCGCCGAGCGCGGTGAAGGCGCTCGTCAGCGAGTCCACCAGCCCCTGACTGTAAAGCGAGTTGTCGGCGAGCGTGGCGATGCGCGTGAGATGGAGCGTGTTGTAAATGTACTCGGCAGCGACTTTGCCCTGCGCGCTGTCGGGGCTGATGGTGCGGTTGAAGCTGCTGTAACCGCTGGCGGTCAGCGCCGACGAACTGCAACTTGGGCTGATGCTGGTGAAGTGGGCCATATCGAAGATCGGCGCGGCAGCCTGACAGCTTGAAGGGCAGGTCGGCCCGACGACGCCCGCAACCCGCTCGTTGGCGACGAAGGTACTGGCGATGAAGCGCCCCCCGCTGGCGTTGCACTGATCGTCGCGCACGTCGAGCGTGAGGGCGAACGTTTTGCCGTCGATAATCACCGATGGACGAGCCTTGAGCGCCAGCTCGACCGCCCGCCGCGCGTCGATGCCATAATCGGCGGTCGGCCCGCCGAGGCTGGCTGCCAGCCCGATGACGACCGATTCGCCCGATGGCACGATGGCGCGGAACTCAACCTGCGGCGTCGCGGTTGTGACGCTCATCCCGCGCTGAGTTGCTTCGAGTGTCGGCGTCTCGGTCGGAAGCGCAGTCGGCGTCGGCGTGGACGTGGCGCTGGTCGTATGGGTCGCGCTCGGCGTAGCGCTGGCGGTCAGCGTGAGCGTTGGTGACGGCGTGAACGTCGCGCTGGCTGTGTGAGTCGCGCTCGGCGTGACTGTCGGCGTGGTCGTGGCGCTGGCCGTATGGGTCGCGCTCGGCGTCGGCGAGGCGGCCAGCGCGGTTTGTGTCTGCTGAATATGCGCGGCTGCCGTCTGGTTGAAGCTCATCAGCGCCCGCGCGGTGATGTCGATGGCGGCGATTTCGGTCTGCTTCGCTGCGCTTGTGGCGAGGAGCGACGCGGTGGCGCTTTGCTGCCCGCTTGACAGCGTCGGCGGAAGCGTTACGGTCGGGGTGGCGCTCGGCGCGGCAGTGTCGGTCAGCGTCGGCGTCGGGCTGTCGGTCGATACGGCGGCAGCGCCATTTTCGGTCGCTGCCGTCATGCTGGTCGGGGGCGTTGTCGGCGTCGCGCTCGGCACAACCGCGACGGCGATGGCCGTCAGGGTGGCGTTGAAGTTCTGCTGGCTGGCGCGGCCATTGATGGTTTGGAAGACGGCAAAGGCGATGGCCGCCACGACGATCAGAAGGACGACTGAGCCGATCAGGATGATCGGGCCGCGTCTCGGCGGCGGCGCAGGCTGCGGATCGGTCAGCGTGGCCGCGCCGCCAGTGATCGGCGCGGTCGGCACGCGCGCGCTCGGCGTTCGGGATGGCGCAATTGGTCGGGCGGTCGGCGGACGTGGGATGACTGGCGACGTGAAGAAACCCGTTCCTGCCGCCTCAAAGCCGGTAATGGCGCTGTCAAACGCCTGCGCGAAGGCGGTCACGGTCGGATAGCGCGCGGCAGGGTCTTTTGCCAGCGCCCGTTCCAGCACCAGCGACACCGACTGCGGCACTTCGGCCCGGTAGACCTGCGCCGGCGTTGGCGGCTCGTTCAGGTGCTTGTGCATCGCCTGAAACGGTGTGTCGGCCTCGAACGGCATATGGCCGGTCAGCATCATGTAAATGACGATGGCGAGCGCGTACTGGTCGGCTGCCGCAGTCAGTTCTTCCGAGCGCCACTGTTCCGGCGGCATGAAGGACGGCGTGCCGACGCCCATCCCCGTCCCCGTCAGGCTGGTCGTCGCCTTGAGCAGCTTGGCGATGCCGAAATCGACCAGAAAGGCGTCGCCCTGATTATCGAACATGATGTTGCCGGGTTTGAGGTCGCGGTGGATGACACCCCGGTTATGGGCGTAATCGAGCGCCCCGGCCAACTGGCGCAGCATGGCTGAAATCTCCGTCAGTGACGGCAGCGCTCGTTTCTCTTCTTCGGCGATCCGCAGGCGGTCGGCCAGCGAGCCGCCGGTCAGCAGGCGCATGACGACGTAGCTGATGCCGTCCTGCGTGCCGTAATCATAGACCGGGACGATGTGGGCGTGTTCCAGCGACGCCGAGACTTCCGCCTCGCGGTTGAAGCGGGCGATGTAATTGCTATCCTGGGCCAGCACGGTCGGCAGCACCTTGACGGCGACTTCACGGCGCAGCCCGGCCTGAAAGCCGCGATAGACTGCGCCCATCCCGCCTGCGCCCAGCAGCGCGCGCAGCTCATATTGCCCCAGTGTTTGACCGACCAGACTATCGAAACTCATAATTCTTCGAGGTTCTGTGACGATTATGCCAATTGGACATCAACCTGTGACACCATTATACCGATTTCGCGCCGAAGTCCTGCGGATTCGTCTACGAGAATTTTCCCCGTCGAAAGTGCCGCGCATCCATTCCATCGACAGGCTGGACAAAACCTGATTTTGCTCCCTTTCGACATATAACCTGTTATACTCTACCGATACCATTCGACTTCGATAAGCTTTACGTTGCAGAGAGGATCGTTTTATGGCACAACAACCGGTCCGTATCGCCATCGTCGGCGCGGGGATTTTTGCCCGTGAAGCCCACGTCCCGGCCATCACGGCGCTCGGCGATACGTTCGAGATTGTCGCCGTGTGCAGTCGAACGCGCGCGTCCGCCGAGCTGCTTGCCCGCCAGATCGGCGACCGTGTGCAGGTCGAAACTGATCTCGAAACGCTGCTGGCGCGGAAAGACGTGGACGCCGTCGATCTCGTTATGCCCATCGACACGATGCCTGCGGCGGTGCGAGCGGCGCTGCAAAGTGGCAAGCACGTCATCAGCGAGAAGCCGATTGCCCCCGACGTGGCCGAAGGGCTGGAACTCATGCAGGCGCAGAAGGACAACGTCTGGATGGTCGCCGAGGATATGCGTTATCAACCGGCAGTCGAGGCTGCGGCTGAGATTGTGGCGCGCGGCGACATCGGTGGCATCGTCCTCTCCAGTTGGATAATTTCCAACGATATGCGTCCGTCGAACCGTTATTACAACACCAGTTGGCGGCGGTCTGGCGATTTTCCCGGCGGCTTCCTGCTCGATGGCGGCGTGCATCAGGCGGCGGCGATGCGCCGAATCATCGGCGAGATCGCCAGCGTCCGCAGCGACGTCCGGCAGGTGCGGAGCGATTTGCCGCCGTGTGATACGCTGGCGACGTCGATTGCCTTTGCCAGCGGCGCGCTCGGCACTTTTGCGCTGACTTACGCCGCTGCCGAGTCCTATGACAGCGGCCTGCTGGCGGTCGGCGAGCGAGGGATGCTGAAGATGAACTATCAAACGGTGGAAATTACGCGCGACGGTAAGACGGAAACGCAGGAATTTGCCGAGGATGGCGTCCAGCGCGAGTTCGCCGCTTTCGCCGCTGCCATTCGTGGTGAGCCGCATCAAAATACGCCCGCGCAGGCGCTTCAGGACCTGGCCGTGATCGAGGCGATCCTTAGCTCGGCTCAGCGCGGCGAGCGGGTCACGCTTCCACGGATTGAGGGGCTGTAGAGCGGCCCTCACCCCCGGATGGCCCTCACCCCCGGCCCCTCTCCCGACCGCTGAGTACAGCCAGGAGAGGGGAGAAAGATCAGGGGCGCGATGGTTCGCATCCGCTGCCCTCACCCCCAACCCCTCTCCCGGGGGGAGAGGGGAGAAAGATCAGACGATGCCTTCTCTTCTGTAGGGGCGAGAGCATCGCGGAAAACACAGTCAGTGGTTCCGGGCAGGCTGTAAAAGCAACAAAAAAGCGGACTCATGCGAGTCCGCTTTTTAACTGGCCTGTAACGACTTCAGGCGGCAGTCGTGAGATTGCCGTTTTCGCCCCAGGCAATCGGCGCGTCGTCCGTGCCGTAGATGCGCGGGCGAACAGTGCCATTGATAACGTCGGCATCGATGACGACACGGCCAATATCCTTGCGGCCCGGCGCTTCGTACATGACGTCGAGCAGGCGGCTCTCGATAATCGAGCGCAGGCCGCGCGCGCCGGTCCCGCGCTTGAGCGCGAGATCGGCTGCCGCCGTAATCGCCGATTCCTCAAAGACCAGCTCGACGTGGTCAAGGCCGAGCAACTGCTGGTACTGCTTGACCAGCGCATTCTTCGGCTCGATGAGGATTCGCATCAGCGCGGCGCGGTCGAGCGGATCGACGCTGATGACGACCGGCAGACGCCCGACAAATTCGGGGATCAGGCCGAACGCCATCAGGTCTTCCGGGTTGACCTGCCGAAGCAGCGCGCTGCGGTCGACGTTAGTGCGGCTGCCGGAGTTCTCAAAGCCGAGCGTCCCCTTCATGCCGAGACGTTTAGCGATATTGTCGTCGATTCCCGCGAAGGTTCCGCCGCAGATGAACAGGATGTTGTTGGTGTTGACCTGCAAAAACTCCTGATGCGGGTGCTTGCGTCCGCCCTGCGGCGGGACGTTCGCCAGCGTGCCTTCGATGATCTTGAGCAGCGCCTGTTGCACCCCTTCACCGGAGACATCGCGCGTGATCGACGGGTTATCCTGCGACTTGCGCGCGATCTTGTCGATCTCATCGATGTAGACGATGCCGTGTTCAGCGCGGGCGATATCGCCATCGGCGGCCTGAATCAAGCGGAGCAGGATGTTCTCGACGTCTTCGCCGACGTAGCCTGCCTCGGTCAGCGAGGTCGCGTCGGCGATGCAGAACGGCACATCGAGAATCCGCGCCAGCGTCTGCGCCAGCAGCGTTTTGCCGCTGCCGGTCGGCCCGACGACGAGGATATTGCTTTTTTCCAGCTCGACTTCGTTAGCGACGTTGCCGTTCTGGACGCGCTTATAGTGGTTATAGACGGCGACGCTCAGGACGCGCTTGGCAAATTCCTGCCTGACGACGTATTCATCCAGCCGCGCGAGTAAATCGCGCGGAGACAGGCCGCTGTCGAGCCTGAACTCGCCATCCTGCGGGTACTGCGCGTTATTCTCCTCAAAGAGGATGCGCTGGCACAGTTCGACGCAGCTATCGCAAATAAAGACGCCATCCGGCCCTGCGATCAAACGCTCAACTTCGTCGTGCGAGCGACGGCAGAATGAACAGCGTTGGTTGCCGGTTGTCACGTAACTCACCTGCCGTTTGCTCCATTGGCCGCCGCCTTCGCCCCCTCAAGGACGGCATCGACGAGGCCGTATTCCACCGATTGTTGGGCGCTCAGATAGATGTCACGATCCTGATCGCGCTCGATGATGGCGCGGTCACGTCCGGTGTGGCGGACGAAAATGCCGAGGATCGTTTCCTTCAGGCGCATGATCTCATTGGCTTGAATAACAATGTCCGACGCCTGCCCCTGAGCGCCGCCGAGCGGCTGATGCATGTGAATGGTGGCGTTAGGCAGCGCATAGCGCATCCCGTGCGCGCCGGCGGTCAGAAGTACCGTACCGAAGCTGGCGGTGATGCCGACGGCGTAAGTGCTGACCGGCGCGGTGATCTGCTGCATGGCGTCGTAGATGGCAAGTCCCGCATAGACCTGGCCGCCGGGCGAGTTGATGTACATCTGAATCTGGCGATCCGGGTCTTCGCGCTGGAGAAACAGAAGCTGCGCGACGATCAGGTTGGCAATCTGATCGTTGATCGGCGTGCCGAGAATGATGATCCGTTCTTTCAGCAGCAGGGAATAGATGTCGTAGGCACGTTCGCCGCGACTCCCCTGCTCAATGACCATGGGTACGAGGCTGGTAGGCTGCATGACCAGGGTGATTCTCCTTTATTCCTGCGCTACTTCACTGGATGCGGCGGGCGCGGCAGATATTTCCTCCGCGCTCGGCTCAGAAGCGGCTAGCTCTGGAGCCTCACCCTTCGCAATAGCGATGATTCGGTCAGTCACGCGCTGCGTCAGCAGGTCGTTCTCGACGTTGGCGCGCATTGACGGCTCGGCGAACAGGCTGCGGAACTGGGCCGAGTTCTCGCCGAACCCACCGAGGATGCGGTCGATTTCGGCTTCAAGGTCTTCCGGCGTGACGCTGACGCCTTCCTTCTCCATCAGATGGCGCATGACCAGCCCACGGGCGACAGTCGCCGCAGCAGAATCATGATAATCGTTATAGAGGTCGTCCATCGTGCGGTTGTAAATCTTGAGGTAGTCATCGAGCGTCAGGCCGCGCTGACGCAGGTCGCGGTCGAACTGCTGCAACATGCGCTGAATCTGGTCGGCGACGGCGGCTTCGGGGTAACTGACGTCCGACTGCTCGACCATCGCATCGAGCGCCTCGCGCGAGTAGGTGTTGCGGGCGCGCTCCTCGGCCAGCTTCTGGAGATTTTCGCGGACGCGCGCCTGTAGCTCAACCAGCGTCAGCGGCTTTTCTTCGTCTTTGGTCGCAGCGGCGGCCAGCTCATCGTTCAGTTCCGGCAGAGTGATATTCTCGATCTTCTTGATCTCGACATCGAAGTGCGCTTTCTTGCCCGCGAGCTGCTCGTACTCTTCGGTATCGGGATAGGTCAGATCGAACTCGCGGCGGTCGCCGACGTTGGCTCCAGCCAGCGCCTCGATGAAACCGGGGATTGGCTCGCTCTCATCGTCGAGGATCATCTGGGCGTCGTGTTCGTGCAGGATAGTCCTGTCATCGACATGGTGATGATGGCCCTGCTCGTCCGGCGCGTCATCTTCGTGGTCGTCGTCATGCTCATGATCGTGACCCTCGTGGTCATGGTCATGCGCAGCCTCGGCCTCGATTTCAGCGCCGTCTTCCTCAATCGTCCGTCCGTCGATGAACATCGTCACACGGTTGCCCCGCGCGACTGGCTGCTGGCTCTCTTCGACGACGGCCTGCTGCTCCTGCATTGCGCGAATCGATTCCTTGATTTCGTCCTCACCGACCGTCGGTTGCTCGAACGGCAGCCGAATGGTGCGGTAGGCGTTTAGCTCGACCGTCGGCTGAAGCGGGACGACGTAGGTGAAGACCGGGCTGGCCGCTTCAGTCTTGACATCCTCAAGCTGGCCCGGCCCGTAAGGGTCAAGCTGAGATTCTGTCAGCGCTTCCTTGTAGACCTGCTGACCGAGATCTTCGACGGCTTCTTCCATCAGCGCGGGGACGCCGACATAGCTGACAATGACCTTATACGGCGCTTTGCCCTTGCGGAAACCGGGGATGTTCAGGCGGCGCGAAAGCCGGGTCGCCGCGCCGTGCAGTGCTTTTTCAAGCCGCTCCGGTTCGACTTCGACGGTCATGCGGGCGGTATGATCTTCCAGGCGTTCAATTTGCGTGTTCAAGCGATTTTCCTTGCGAAGTACACAGCGAGAAACGGTGAACTCTACGCGCCCGGAGAGGCGGCAGAGAGGCTCGGTTACAGGTCACGAAGGGTACGGAAAACTGTGGGGAAGGAGGGACTCGAACCCTCACCTCGCAAGAGACATGATCCTAAGTCATGCGCGTCTGCCAATTCCGCCACTCCCCCGACGCTCGTGAGGCTTCATTATAGTCAAGCGCGAAAACAGTCACAAGGGCAGGAATCAGCCGATCTCGATCCGCGAAACATCCTGCAAGTCGGCCTCGGCCACTTTCGCCAGCACGGTTTCGAGCATCAACTGGGCGAAGCGGAACAGCCCCTGCATCCGGGCGATGCGGTCGATATAGACCTCGGCAAGCTGGCGGTTTTCCTCGGTCATCCCCGGCATCGACGCTTTGAGGCGCTTGACGTTAGCTTCCATGACGCTCAGGGCGCGGTCGACGTCACGCAGTTCGCGCCCGCTGAGGATGTTGGTGATGATCTGCCAGAAGTCCGTTTCGGCTTCATAGTATTTGCGCTTACCAACGCTGCCGCGTACCCAGACCTGCCGCACCATGCCCATATTCTCAAGGGTACGGACGTTCATGCTGGCCGTGGCCTTCGAGATGTCGAGGCGCTCGACCAGATCATCGAGACACAGCGGGCGGTCGGCCATCAGCAGCGCGCCGAAAATCTGGCCCATGACTTTGGGAAAGCCAAAGTAATTCGAGAGCTGGCCGAGGCCATCCAGCATGTTGTCGTGAACGGTTTGCAGGTTCGCGTTCTGCTCGCCTGCGCTTGTCGCTGACATCCCTGACCACCTCGTTCCGCTAGTGATAGCGGTCGAAAAACAACGTGTCGAACAACAATACGCCCAGATACAGGATCAGAGCAAGCACCACAATCGGCACCTGCCAGTAGGTGAAAATATCAGGACTCCAGAGGGCGCATGGGGCGAGAATGGCAACCACCGCGAGGACGATGCCGAGGGCGAAACGACGAAAGAAGCGTCTCCAACGACGCCGGG
This sequence comes from uncultured Anaerolineaceae bacterium, assembly GCA_964652205.1. GTDB lineage: Bacteria > Chloroflexota > Anaerolineae > Aggregatilineales > Phototrophicaceae > ZC4RG36. The sequence continues at coordinate 9,176 of CAZZAO010000047.1, forward strand.
TTCGTGCTGACACGTCAGCCTGTTCACCTGTCCCGCGATACCTGACGCTCATTGTAGCGCTGTTAAGAGTCCGTGACAATACGAGCGAAGATGACCTCTCCCTCTGTCTCCCCTCGCAAGCAGGGAGCGGAAACGGTCGCAAAGGTCTGCGGTGATGCCCTGGTTAGCTGGAATCGGCCTGATAAACGTGAACAGCCGAGCGACTATTCATAACGCAGAGCGTCGATAGGGTTGAGCGTAGCGGCGCGGTTGGCCGGGTAAATGCCGAAGAACACGCCGATGGCGACCGAGATCATCGTTGCCAGCAGCACGCTCGACATCTGCACGCTGACATTCAGATCGGGGACGAGCGAGGTGACGAGCGCGGTGAAGCCCGCCGCGATCCCCACGCCGATGCCGCCGCCGATCAGCGCCAGCGTAATTGCTTCGGTCAGGAACTGGAGCAGGATGGCAGGCCGCTTCGCGCCGACTGCCTTCCGCAGGCCCACTTCGCGGGTGCGCTCGGTGACGGTGACGAGCATGATATTCATGATGCCGATCCCGCCGACCAGCAGCGAAATCCCGGCGATGACGCCGAGGAAGATCGTCAGCAGGCCGGTGATGGCGCTGATACTGCTCAACAGCTCATCCTGCGTGGCGACCTGAAAATCATTCACGTCGCTGCCGGTCAGCTTGTGCTGCTCGCGCATGACCTCGGTGACTTCTTCGACCAGCGCCTTAACGCTGTTCTCATCGCGCGCCTGCATCAGGATGGCCGATACCGGGCGCTCGCCGGACGTCGTGCGGTTAGCGTTCATGCGAAGCTGCGCGGTCGTCAGCGGGACATAAACGCGACCATCCGCGCCGCCGCCCGGCCCGATGGCGCTCGCGCCGCCGATGCGCTTCAGGACGCCAATAACCTGAAAGCGCAGCGAGCCAATACGGACTTCCTGATTGATCGGCGACAGCGTGCCAAACAGGTTTTCCGCCGCCGCCGCGCCAATCACGGCCACGCGAGCGCCAGTCACGTTGTCGCCCGTCTCGATGAAGCGGCCCTCGGTTAGCTCGATGTTGACAAGCTGGATGTAGTCCTGCGTCACGCCGATGACTTGCGACGTGGTCTGCTGCCCGCCGAAGACAACGTCCTCAGTTGTGCCAGTCTCAGTCTGTGAGGCGATGAAATAGCCGGTGACGTGGAGCGCGTCAGGAACACGGTAAACGTCTGAAAGGGCGGTCACGTCTTTCTGCGTCAGTGGTTTAGGCCGATTGAAGCGGTCGAGCGTCCCGGCGACGAAGACCAGATTCGTGCCGAGGTCAGAAAACTGGCCGGTGATATAGCCCTGCACGGCCTGCCCCAGCGAGATCAGGATGATGACGGCAGCCGTGCCGATGGTCACGCCAAGCATCGTCAGCGCGGTACGCATCCGGTTGCTGCCAAGCCCGTTGAGAGCGACGCGAATGTTTTCAATCATGGAAAAGCTTCCCTCACCCCCGCCCTCTCTCCCGGTGAGAGAGGGGAGAAGTCGATGCAGGGGATAGTGCTTCAGTCACAGCGAGATAATCCGGGAAGATAGCCCATCATCCCCGTGCGCTACTCGTAGCGCAGGGCATCGATGGGACGCATCCGCGCGGCGCGACTGGCCGGGTAGAGGCCGAAGAAGATGCCGACAAAGCTGCTGACGCCGGTCGCCAGCATAATCGCGCCAACTGATAGAGACAGCGTGAAACCCGCATCGGCCTGTCTGGAAATGGCATTGCCAATGACGGTCACAGCGTAGCCAATGCCAACGCCCAGCGCGCCGCCGATGAGTGAGAGAATGACGCTCTCGATCAGGAATTGCAGCATGATGTCGCGCCCGCTGGCTCCAACCGCCTTGCGCAGGCCGACTTCGCGGGTGCGCTCGGTCACGGACACCAGCATGATATTCATGATGCCAATGCCACCGACGACAAGCGAAATACTGGCGACCATTGCCAGAAAAATCGTCAACAGGCCGGTCACGCTCTGGATCGTCTTCAGCACGTCGGCCTGATTGGCAACCTGATAGTCCTGATCGCCCGCAAACTGGATTTTATGGGCCTTATTCAGGTAGGTCTCAATCTCAGTTGTTGCGCTGGTCATCGCCTGCTCGGACTTCGCGCTGATCCACAAAACAGTGACCTGATAGCCACCATCGCTGGTGCGGGCGCGCGCCAACCGTGTCTGGCCGGTGGTGATGGGGATGAACACATTGCTGTCGTCGCCGGTAAAGCCGCCGCCGGTCGGAGCCAGCACGCCGATGACGCTGAACTCGCGGTCGTTGATGCGAATCTTCTGTCCAACCGGGTCGTAAGCCTTGTCGCCCCACAGGTCTTCGATGACATTGACGCCAAGCACCGCGACGCGGGTCGCATCCAGCACATCATCCCCGGTGAAAAAGACGCCGCTGCGCATCGTCATCGAGCGCACGTCAACGATATTGGCGCTCACGGCGGCAATATCCTCACCGTGAGATTCGGAGCCAGCCTTGACCTCGCCATTGAGCAGGTATTGACTGGCAACCGCGCGAATGCTCGGCGCAACCGACGGGTCGGCCAGCGCCGCCGCCTGAATGGTCGTCAGCTTCTCGATGCGGGTCCTGTTCTGGTTGCTGGGAGCCTGTGGAAAGACGACGAGCAGATTCGTCCCCAGCCCCTTAAACTGGTCGGAGATATAGTTCTGCACGCCATCGCCGACGGCCATCAGGCTGATGACCGAACCAACGCCAATGATAATGCCGAGCGCAGTCAGGATGGCGCGCATCCGGTTCGCCATCAGGCCGGCCAGCGCAACACGAAATGCTTCAAACAGAGACATCAGAACCTCAAGACTAGTGCTGAGCGATGAGTGAGGAGTTCTCGCCGCCGACGGCGCGTCGTCCCATCTCATTGCGGACGACTTCCGTCGCTCGCTTATCTCGTCTGAACAGCGCGCCCATTGCTAGCCCCCGAACGGATTGAACGAGGAACGCGGCAGCAGGACGACGCGCTGATCAGGATGCAGGCCGCCGAGGATTTGCGTGTCAGTGTCGTTGCGCAGCCCCAGTTCGATCTCGACTTCCTGATAAGTGCCGTCGTCAGTCTGGACGGTGGCGTAAGCGCGCTGCGTGTTCCGGTCGATGCGAATGAAGCGATTCGGCAGCACGAGGACGTCCCTCAGGTTTTCGGTCGTGATCGTGGCAGTCGCGGTCATATCAGCGCGCACCGGCGCATCCGACTCACTGAGCGCGACGCGCACGGCATAGGTGACGAGCGTGCCGTTTCGGGTCGGCGTCCATGAGACGCGCGTCACTTTGCCGGTGATTGGCTCATCGCCGAGCGCGTCGATAGCCACACTGGCCGTCTGCCCCACCTTGACGTCGCTGATGTCGCTTTCGTCAATCGCCAGATCGACGTAGTAAACGTCATCATTGATGAAGACAAAGGCGGGCTTTGTGACGGATGGAACCTCGCCGATAACCAGATTACTGGTGGCAATCACGCCGTCGAACGGAGCCAGCAGACTGGCCTTATCGACCGCTAACTGTGCCTGATCGACGGCAATCTGCGCCTTTTGCAGCGCGATCTGCGCCTGCTTGAGATTAGCCTCAGTCGGCCCATTCATCAGCCGGTCGAGGGCGACCTGCGCCTGAACCAACTGCGCGCCCGCTGAACCCAGCCCGGCCTGATCCGGCCCTTTGTTGACGGTGGCGGCATAGTTGGCCGCGCTGATGTCGACGCCGGTTTCGGCGGACTGCACCTGACCGTTCAACTGGTCATTCTGCACCCACGCGCCCGTCCCGCCAGAGCGGAATTCCGGCCCAATAGCGAGCGTCCTGTCGCGGTTCAACTGCGCCTGCCATAACTGATTCTTCGCCAGTTCAGTTTGCATCTGCGCGATCTGCACCTGCTCGGTCGTCGCGCCCTGCGCCGCCGCGCCAGCCGATGCCTGCGCGGCAGCAATCGCGGCCTGAGCAGCAGCAAGATCGACCTCGCGCGGCGCGGCGGTCAGCCCGTTGAGCGCGACCTGCTGCGACTGGAGCGCGACCTGCGCGGTCTGGAGCGCCTGGCTAACTTCGCTGGCGTCGAGCTTCGCCAGAATGTCGCCCAGCTTGACCGTCTGACCTTCTCTGACCAGAATTTCCGACACCGGGGCGGATACCTCGAAGCCGAGGTTGACCCTGTGGTTGGGGATGACCGTACCGGTCGCGCTGACCGTCACGGTCATATCCTGCACCTGCGTGGTCGTCTGATCGACAACCTGCGACTCGCCGGACGGATTGGTAGACGGAGTCTGCGTGGCCTGCTGCGCCTGAACATCGGGAAGGACAACCAGCGCAAGAACAGCGCCAACGACAATCAGCATCGAAACGATACGCGAAGCGCGTGACCTATTCATGGTGAATTTCATCGTCGTCCCTTGCTCTACGACGCGCTGTTCGCGTTCAGGTCGAAGGCGATCACTTCGCCCTCATTCAGGCCAGATTGAATTTCGCTGCGGCTGGCATCCTGCAAGCCGAGCGCGACCTGCCGCTGTGTCAGCGTGTTATTCGGGCCGATGAGGTTGACCGTGGCCGTGTTGTTCGCGCGGTTGACGCGCAGATACTGATTCGGCACAACGATCACGTCTTTAGCCGACTGCGTGATAATGTCCGCTTCGGCGGTCATGCCAACGCGAACACGCGCGTCCTGTTCGGTCGGCGTCACTTCGACATCATAGCTGATGATGCCGTTATCATTCGTGCCGATCAGTGAGATGCGCTTGATGGTAGCAGGCAGTTGCAGGCCGGGAAGCGCGTCGAGCTTGACGACAGCGGGCATGGCCGCGCGCACCTGACGAATATCGACTTCATCGACCTGAACGGTCAGATGCAGCGGCTCGATGTCGGTCAGTTCGATCACCTGTTGACCGGGAGCGATCAGCGCGCCCGGCTCGACATCGACTGCTGAAACCAGACCATCGAATGGCGCGGTGATGGTCAGCTTATTCAAATCCTGCGCCGCCTGATCGACCGCCGTCTGCGCCTGCGTCACCTGAACCTTCGCCGTGTCGATCTGCGCCTGTGTTGGCCCGGCTTTGGCCTGCGCCAGTTTGGCCTGCGCCGCTGCAACAGCCGCGCCAGCGGCAGCCTTCCGTGGGCCATTGCCGTTCTGAAGCGCCTCAAGCTGCAAGCGGGCAATCTCCTGATTGAATGAAGCCTGACCGATCTGTGCGTCGAGCAGGCTGATCGCTTCCTGCGAGTCGCCGCCGGCGACGCCGCGCGCGACACTGGCATTCCGGTAGGCGTCCTGCGCCTGCTGATAAGCCAGTTCGGCGGCGTGAATCTGGTCGGCGTTGACGGCGTTGGCAACCGCGCTGTACGCGCCCTGCGCTGCCCGAACGTTAGCCTCGGCCAGCTTGATATCATCCTCGTCAGGGCCATCAAGGACATCTTTCAGGTTGACGTTGGCTGATTCGAGCGACAACTGCGCCTGCTGATAGGCCAACTGTTCGTTGGCGGTATCAAGCCGGACGAGCGGATCGCCCGCCCTGACAAAATCGCCTTCCTGCACCATGACGTTGGAGACGCGCCCGCGCGAGGTGAAGCTGACGCTGGCTGTCCGATCCGGCTCGATGTCGCCGAGCGCCGAGATCGACACGTCAATGTCGCCCCGCTGAACTGTGTAAAGCTGAAGGTTGCGCGGCGGATTTTGCTGCCGCTGTCGAGTCGCCTGCGTCGAGAACAGGAATGCTGGCAGGACGAGCACGAGAAGGGTCAGAACAATGATCGAACGTCGAACGGACATGAAACCTCACCCTGAAGCATCCACAACGCAGCAGGCAGGCGTTTAAACACCTGTCGGGATCGAACACCCCACAAATAATACGGGACTTTATGGATGAGAGTTGCAAATAGTTTCAAGGGCCGATGTAAATTATGGCATAAACCGGGCGATTTGTCGATAAAGGATTGCTGGCACTAAAACATTCTTAATGGTATAACATTTGAATGCGTCAACTTTCACAAATTGTATCGGGCTTTTAGGAGCCAGAGAAGCATGTCGCCACTCATCCCGGACATCGTGATTAGCCGGCTACCTGTTTACCTGCGGGCGCTCGACCGGCTGGCACAGGATGGCTACGAAGTGACTTCGTCGCACGAACTGGGCAAACACCTGGGCATCAGTTCGGCGCAAATTCGCAAGGATCTATCGCACTTTGGCGGTTTCGGCAAGCAGGGAACCGGCTACAAAATCGCCTTCCTGAGCGAGCAGCTTCGGCAGGTACTGAAGGTCGACCGTGACTGGGACGTGGCGTTGATCGGCGCGGGCGACCTGGGCAGCGCGGTCGCGCGCTATCGTGGCTTCAGCGAGCGCGGTTTCCGCATCACCTACGTTTTCGACAACGCGCCGGACAAGGTGGGCAAGACCATCGGCGACTACTCCATTCACCCGACAGCGGAACTCGAGTCGATCATCACGCGCAATCACATCAGGATCGCCATGATTACTGTTCCGGCAGAAGCGGCGCAGGCCGTCGCCGAGCGTCTGATCGCAGCGGGCGTGCGCGCAATCCTGAACTACGCGCCGATCAACCTGAATGTGCCGGACGATGTCCATGTCCAGTACATCGACCCGGTGCTGCATCTTCAGCGCATGACCTACTATCTGCCCACGACTGAAACCGCGTCGAAGTAACTTGTGTCTCCGCTCGACTATCCGAATAGCTCGATCCCTGTGGCACTGAAAAAGCGACCGATCTGGTCGCTTTTGGCTTTCGCGGGCTGCCGAAGGCTGGAAGCCATCCGACAAAATAAGCGAAGCCCGTTAGAAGCGTACTAAAAACTGCATGTTATAGATCAAGCTATAGTTTTGAGATGACTCTCACCCCTGCTCCCTCACCCCCGGCCCCTGGTGATGGCCTGTTCGCCCTGCGGGTCGAGACGCCGCTGCGCGCCCGCCGACCTCACCCCCGGCCCCTCTCCGCAAGCAGAGAGGGGAGAAAGACGGGTGACGCCTTCCGTAGGACGCGACTTTTTCCCGTCAGCCGACCTCACCTCTGTTCCCTCACCCCTGGCCCCTCTCCGCAAGCAGAGAGGGGAGAAAGATCAGGGGCGCAATGGTTCGCGCCCGCCGTAAGGAACTAGACTCACCCGAAAAGATAGGGGACATCAAGCCCGGCTCGATGGTTCTCGTCAACGGCATTACGCTGACTCGCTGTTCGGGCAGACAGGGGATTTCTATGCCAGCCCCGTCGCCTTCAAGGCTGGCTGCATCTCGCGCGTCAGCCGTTCGACATCGCCCCTGAGCGCCGCCTCGCCCCGCTCCGCCGACGCGGTTCGGCGCGGATCATGCTCCGGGCGCAGCGTGAAATCCGGTGTCGGGTTTCCGGCAAACGTCTCGCCATCGACAATCCCGAAATCAACGTTATGCAGCGGCTCCGGCAGCGCGGGCAACTGGCTCAGGTCAACCGACTGCGGGTAAACAGCCATCGTCAGCGACGTTTCCAGCGCCTCGGCGTGGCCGATGCTGTAAGTGCCGTCGGAGTTGGCATCGAAGGCGACCGTAAACAGCACCTGCGCCCTACCCTGCCCGGTGAACTCGTTCGCCAGTCGTCCGAGCGTCGCCATATGATTCGAGGCGGCGTGGCCGTTGACGATCACGATCAGCCGGTAGCCTTGATCGACCAGCAGATTGATGCGCTCGCGCACGATCACGCCGAAAATGTCTTCCATGCTGTACAGGCTTTTCATCATGTGCTTCGGGTGATCCATGCCGATGATCCACTCATCTCCCGTGAAGCCGAGATCGCGCAGCCCCTGTGCCGGTCGCTCGCGTTCCGCGCCCCAGTACAGCGTCGGCATGACCACGCCGCCGACGGCCTGCGCTGTCCGCGTGGCGACTTCCTGCGCGTGCAGCGGATCGACTCCGAGCGGCAGATGCGGCCCGTGCCATTCCAGCGGGCCAATCGGCTGAAAAACCACCGGGAAACGCTCGCGTTCAGCGACGATTTCGCCGGGACGCAGCAGTTCAAATCGCACAGTACGCATCGAAGCCTTCCCTCTATTGCAGTCCATCTCATCCGCCGAAATTATACCGCCTTCGAGGGACAAACACAGAGTCTGGCGCGCCCCGTTAACAGGCGGCTGTTTGCAGCGATACCGTCCGCGTGGCTGAATTTCGCCTGTGACCGGCCTGCCACGGAATCCAGCCGCGCCGCGCCCACCCTGAGGATACTGGCTGATAAACGACCTGTGGATTACAGAGCGGGCCGCTATAATAGCGTATGCTCCTGCGAAATACAGACAACAGGCGATAAAGCGAGACGAATGGGCGCGCCTTCCTCAATTGAAGTGACGGTCATCATCCCGGTTTATAACGACGCCGAGCGCCTGACGCTGTGCTTGCAAGCGCTGGAAAACCAGACTTTTCCCGGCGATGCCTATGAAGTGCTTGTCATCGACAATCACTCGACCGAGCCAGTCGCGCCGATAGTCGCTGCCTTCCCCCACGTCCGCTGCCTGTTCGAGGGGCGTCGAGGCTCTTACGCAGCGCGCAACCTCGGCCTGACTCAGGCGCGGGGAGACATCCTTGCCTTCACCGACTCAGATTGCATTCCCAACACTGACTGGATCGAGCGCGGCGTCGCTGCGCTGCGGCAGGATAAAGCCATCGGGCTGATCGGCGGGCGCATCATCCTGTTCAGTCGTGATCCAGATCATCCGACTGCCGCCGAGCTGTTCGAACTCATGGGCGCGTTTCAGCAGCAGGCCTACGTCGAGCAGAAACATTATGGCGCGACGGCCAACGTCTTCACCTCGCGCCGCGTCCTCGATCAGGTCGGCGTCTTCGATGGCAGCCTGCCATCGGGCGGCGACCGGCAGTGGGGCCAGCGGGTGTTCGACGCCGGTTACAGGCAGGTCTACGCCGATGACGTCGTCGTTCGCCATCCGGCACGACGCTCGCTGGCAGAGCTGCGCGTGAAAGCCGCCCGCCTGTCTGAAGGCCGCTACCGCGTGCGTAAAAGTCAGGCTCGGAATTCGCTCTCGCGCATCCTGATCGACATTCTGGGGAGCATCGTGCCGCCTAAACAAACCATCCGCGTTTATCTGAACCGCGACCTGCATGGCTTCGGTCAGAAAACGAAGGTGATCTGCGTCATGCTCTATATGTTCTATTTTTATGTGAGTCAGAACCTGCGCCACCTGTGGCAGGCTCGCCGCAACTGGCGCAGTCGGGCCTAGCGGATACGGCGTCGAGCCTGCGGGATCAGCATCCCGCAGGCTGCCCGGTAGCAATCCGGTCAGGCACGGCGAATTGTCCTGCTCCGAACCCGCCGAAGCTGCGCCCAGCCATCAGTCAGCAGAATCCAGGCTGCGCGGATGACGCCAATGACGCCGACGGGCAGCAGCGGCAGCCAGATCGTGCGCCAGTCGAGCAGCCCGTCGAGGCTGAAAATCAGCCGGAAAAATGACGTCCCCGACCACAGCAGCGCGAACACGAGGGCGACGACCAGCGTCCCGCCGATCAGCGTCCGCGTCGAGAACCGATCCAGACGAATCCGGCGGATCGCTGCCGGACACCAGCGCTCGTAAACGCGCTGCCAGTCGACGAACAACCCGTAGACGATCAGCAGGGAGCTGAATGAGACGTACATCAGCAGCGCGTTGATGGCGTGAAAGATGATGGCAATGCTGACGATCAGGTTGCGCAGCTTTGGGTGCAGGAGCGCGGTGATGAACAGCCCCTCGAAGAACAGCGTAGCGTAGCGAAACACAAACGTCACCAGTCGGCTCCGGGCCAGCAGCGGCAGCAGCGGCGAGGCATAGCCGCCTTTGGTCGTCACTTCGACATTTTCCAGCAGCAGGAAGTTCTCGAAAGCGTGCGAGCTGGTTTGCCACGCCGACCCGTTCATCTTCCAGTAGAACGCCGAGAGAAACAGCACGCCAAGCATGAACAGCAGCACGCGCACCGGCCAGATATAGCGCCATGACGAATCGGCAGGCGACACCCGGACGCCCGTGCGTCGCGCCATCAGTTCGGCGTCGAGCGAGTGAGTTGCGCCCCACTGGCTGAATATCATCACCAGCGGGATGTAAAAAACCTGAAAGATACTGCCATGCTCAACGCGGCCATAGCTCAGGCGGAAGGTTTCAATCGTCAGGCCGAGCGCAAAGACAATCACCGTTATCAGGCGAACGCGATAGCCAACGATCAGCAGGACAATCGCTATGATAAACAGTCCTTCCATCAACTGATAGCCTGCCGGAGACGGCACGCTCGCGCTGGAAAGGGGCTGTAGAAAGAACATCGGTCGCCAGACTGTCGCCGGCGTTTGCGCCATGATGGAAAAATAACCCTGACTGCCGATCCAGAGCAGGAACAGGCCGTAGAGGATGCGAAACAGCCCCATCCGTCCGGCAGCATTGACTTCTGGCGCGGTCAGCCAGCGGTCGATGCCCCGATTGAGCCTGCCGGGGAGCTTCATCAGCGCCGTCGATAGGCTCATGGCCGCTCCGCCAGATCGGCGACCTGAATACTGCCCTGAAGCTGGCGCTCGTCAGGACGCGCGGCGTCGAACGGTGGCGACTGATACCCATCCACGTGCCGCCAGATCAACCGCCAGTATTGAAGTTGAGCAATCTCGACATCGGGGAGCAAGGTTTGCACACGACCGAGGATAATTTTCAGCGCGTCAAGCCGCTGCGTCCCGGTCGCCGAGAAGGAAGCATCCATCACCCGTTTGCCATCGCCGCTCGGCAGGCCGCCGTAAATATCCTGTTCCCAGAACGGGTAAACCCTGCCCTGGCTGTCGATGGCGTAAAGCTGCCATGAGGTCACGCTGTCTCCGGGCGGGCCATCCACGTACCCGGAATACATCGGCCAGGACACAATCGGCCAGGCGTTATCGGCGCGACCGGCCAGGAGTAAACCCAGCACGAACAGCACCATCAAGCCTTTGAGGGCAGTCAGCAAACGCCTGTCGGATTTGGCCTGCGTCGAGGGAGCAGTCAGGTTTTGTTCAGCCATCGCCTTATGCCCGGAGAAAACCGCGTCACATCTCCCTGTAGCATACCATCCGCCAGCGCAGGCGCAACGCGCGCCGAAACGTCAGCCTGTCGCTACGTCCACAGCCCTTTAACTGCCGGGCCAGCGCTCTGTACGCAGCGGAAGCCAACTGTCGCGCAGCGGTCGATACGCGGAGCCATCAGCAGGAACTTGTGATGGTGATTAACGGGCTGCGCCCCGCCCTCGGCGTACCAGTAGCTGCCCTTCGCCTGATAGTAGCTGCCGCCGCGAATGAAGCACCAGCGATGCCAGCCATCCGACATCGGGACGTCGATCCACTCCCAGACGTTGCCGACCAGATCGCGCACGCCGAACGGACTGACGTTGGCCGGGTAGGCATCGACCGGCGTCGTGCCGGACGTGTCCGAATTGCAGGCCGCCGCGTCGAACTGATCGCCCCACGGCCACAACCGACTATCGCCGCCCTGCGCCGCGTACTGCCACTCGATGTCGCTCGGCAGGCGTTTGCCCGCCCAGACCGCGTAAGCTCGCGCGTCCTCAAGGCTGACCCAGGTGACAGGGTGATCGGCCAGCGTGTCGGGAAAACCGCCGCCCCAGTGACGCAGAAAGTTGTGCGCGTCGGCGGGGCGATAAGCGCTGGCGTCGATGAACGCCCGGAACTGGGCGTTGGTGACTTCGTAGCGATCCATGTGGAAGCCGCTGATCTCCATCAGCCGCGGCCCCTCGTCGAACAGGATGAAGCCGCCCTCGCGGAAGCGATGCCGCGCGGCGAACGGGTAACGCCCCGGCGGAACCCAGACCATGCCCTCTGGCGCGTCGGTCATTTAGTCAGCCTTCCCGATAATGATCTGGTCGAGGATTTCGCCGTCATGGATCAGCCGCGCGATCCCCGGCTCAAGCTCAAGCTGCGCGCCTTCCTTCACCCCTTGCCCCGCTCCCGAAAGGAGAGCGGAGAAAGCGACGCCATCAGGTGTTTGCTGAAGTAGTGACGGATACTCGACAACTGCGCCGAGCGCGCACGGCGGCAGGGTCAGCGACACTCGTCCCTCGGCGTCAGGCGTCAGCGCCCGCGCATTCCAGATATCGACCAGATGCGTCCCAACGCGCGGCTGAAGCTGCACGACTGGCGCGCTCACCGTCTGATCGGTCTCGTTGTAGAACGTCCACAGCCGTTTACCTTCGGCAGGAAACTCGTTGCAGTAGACGCCGCGAACCAGCGTCGGCAGCAGCGGCGTCGGCGTCGGCGCGTTAAGCGCCTGCCGATGCTGGCGGAACAGCGTCCGGCACTTCTTCAGCAGCGCCGCTTCTTCCGGCGACCACGTCAGCACCAGCCCGAAAATATCCTGCCAGACGACCCAGCCCATGCCGCTGAAAAAGCCGCGCTGAATGACGCGAATCCGGTCGCTGCCGACCGCGTGCCGGTTGATGACGAACAGCCGATGCTCCGGGAAAATGAAGCGCCACAGATCGACGCCGGGCATGGTTTCCGGCGTCGCCGACCAGTTACCCTCGTCAAAACTGAGATTGAGCGTCTGCTCCCACGCGCCGGTAATCGTCTCGAAGGCTTTACCCTTCGCCCGCCCCTCGCTGCAAAAGACCACGCCCGGACGCGCCGCGTCGATCTGCTGGCGGAACGCTCGATCAATGGCCGACATGGTATCGAGGAAAACGCCGTCCGCCTCGACATCGGCGATCAGCCGCGCGAGTTCTTCCTGATCGGGTTTGCCGCCGCGCCCGTGAAGATCCGCCGAACGATCCCACGGCTTGTAGGGAATGAAGAAGCGGACGCCGCGCGCGCGGGCCTGCCGCGCCAGCGCCCGTAAACCATCGCGCCCGCCGGGCAGGTCATCGTGAAAATCCCACTGCGTCCGCTCGTCCACGCCGATGCGCGGATAGACGCCCCAGATCAGGAAGCCGTCATAGCCGCCGAAATCGCGCTCGGCCTCGTCGAGGAAGCGCTGAAGCTCGAACGTGCCGGTTTCCAGATTGAGCAGCTCGCGCCCGTAGAGGAAGGTGAAGTGCTGCACAAGCTGATCGTTATACCACGCCAGATCAGGCCGCTGATACTCGCTCAGGTCGAACTGCGGACGCACGCGCTGGCGCAGCAGGTCAAAGGCCGCCGGCCAGCCACCGTCGTGGACGATCAGTTCGCCGCTGACGCGCGCCCCGGCTTCAAGCCTGATTCCGTCAGGATTGAGCACATCCACAGCTTCGTCCAGCAGCAGCGTCACGGTCGAGCCGTCTGCCGCGACCCGCGCGACTGGCAGCGGCCAATCGGCGTGCCGAAAGATGGCCCGTCCCTGCGCGTCGCAGAACGTTTGCGGGCCGTAAACAGTCACACCCGGCTCAGGCGTCGAAAACGCCGCGCGCAGAAACGGAAACCAGACCTGCGCCGGAGCGCCGTCCGCGTCGAGACTGTATGACCAGCGCAGGGACGCGCCGCTCACTTCCAGCGTCAGCCGGACGACGCCCGGCACTTGAATAAAGGCGATCCCCTCTGCATTATTTTCGGCGGTCAAGTCCAGCGGCACGTCTGGAGCCGCAATAAGGAAGGTCGTTGGGGACGGCAGCGCTGCCGTCCAGACCTCGACGCCCGCGCCAGCCAGCCGCCGTCCCCACACCGGATTCTCAGCCGACTCTTCTCCTGATCCACTCTGCGCCGAGTCCGTCACGGTTAGCCCTTCATCCCCGTCAGGACGATGCCCTTGACGAAGTAACGCTGGAACAGCAGGAACAAAATCAGAATCGGCAGCATCGCCAGCGTCGCGCCCGCCATCAGCCCCGGCCAGTTGGGGCTGCGCCGTCCTTCGTAGATCGCCAGACCGACGGAAATCGTCATCTTCTCCAGCGAGGTCAGATAGAGCAGCGGGCCGAGGAAGTCATTCCACGTCCCGACGAAGGCGAACATCGACACCGTTAGCAGGACAGGCTTGGACAGCGGCAGGAAAATCTGCCACAGGATGCGAAAGGTACTCGCGCCATCAACGCGCGCCGCATCTTCAAGGTCTTTCGGCAGGCTCATGAAGAACTGCCGCAGCAGGAAGATATAGAAGGCATTGCCGAAGAACGCCGGGACGATCAGCGGCAGGAACGTGTCGAGCCAGCCAAGCATTCGGAAGATGATGTAGATCGGAATCATGACGACATGGAACGGCAGCATCATCGTGCCGAGCAGAATGGCGAACCAGAAGTTACGTCCCTTCCACTGTAAGCGGGCAAAGCTGAAGGCCGCCAGCGTACAGGAAATCAGCGTGCCGATCTCGACGAAGATGACGATGATCGTCGTATTGACGTAAAACAGGTTGAACGGGATCAACGTATTCCACAGCGCACTGTAGTTGTCAAACGTGACCGGCTGCGGAATAAGCTTCGGCGGGTAATTGTACGCCTGCGCTGTTTCCTTGAACGAGGTCGAGAGCATCCACAAAAACGGCACAATGAAGGCCATCGCCAGCAGCAGGATGAGGGCGTAACGCAGCACTTCCCAGCCGAGGTGGTTAAGCGTGCGCTGTCGCGCGTCGGAGGATCGGGTTCCGGTGGTGAGCGTCGCCATCAGTTTCCAGCCTCATAATAGACCCATCGATCCGCCAGCTTGAATTGAATCAGAGTAATCGCCATGACGATCAGGAACAGCACCCAGGCCATCGCCGAGGCATATCCCATCTTGAACTGAACAAACGCCTGTCGATACAGGTTAAAAACGTAGAACATAGTTGCGTTCTGCGGGCCGCCCTGAGTCATCGCAAACGCCTGACTGAACACCTGAAACGAGGTGATAATGCCGATCACCAGCGTGAAGAAGATCGCCGAACTCATCATCGGCAGGGTGACGAAGCGCAGCTTGGCCCAGCGAGTCGCGCCGTCGATCTCCGCCGCCTCGTAAAGATGATCGGGGACGGACTGGATCGCCGCCAGATAGATCAGCATCGTCGAGCCGAGGCCCCAGATTCCGGTAATGGCAATCGCAGGCAGCGCCCAATCAACGCTGGTGAGCCATGACGGCCCCTGAATGCCGAACTGACTGAGCAGGAAGTTAATCAGCCCGAATTCCGGGTTGTACATCCAGCGCCACAGAATGGCCGTGGCAATGCCGGAGACGATGTAGGGTAGGAAGAAAACGCCGCGAAAGAAGTAATTGACGAAGTTATTCTTGCTCAACAGCAGCGCCAGCAGCAGCGCCAGCAGCAGTTGTGCCGGAACCGAGAGGAAGAAATACAGCACCGTGACGCTCAGGCTCTTCCAGAACAGCGGGTCTTTGAACAGGTTGCTGTAATTCTGGAAGCCGATGTACCTCATCGGCGTCAGGATATCCCAGCGGTTCAGGCTGATCCAGAATGAGATGATGAACGGGCCGAGGGTAAAAATAAAAAATCCGAGAATCCACGGGCTGGCGAACAGGTAGCCCTCAATCGTCCGCCGCGTTGCCAGACTGAGGCGATTGCGGCTGGCCGGTTTCGGTTGGGGAATGGTTCCGCTTTGCAGTGGCACGGCGTTCGTTTCGCTCATGCGCATCCTCATTTCTCCAGGCGCAAGCGACGCTTACGCTGCCCTTCAAGCAGATTGCTCTCGTCCCTGCCCCAGTGTGGAAAGCGGGAACGAGAGCAACAACTGACTGCGGAGATACAAATCGATCAGACCAGACGAACGCGACTAGGCATTGTCCTGACGCCACTGATCGAGATATTGATTGACGGCGTCGTTGGCCTGCTTGAGCGTGTCGGGGATATTCGTCCCGTCGCCGCCGAAAATCTGGTCGAGGAACGGCTGGAGCGTCGCCCCGAAATCGCCGTCGAGCGAGTCCTGGATGCGGGCATAGGCCAGCCCGTCCGAGTAGACTTCGTTGTGCTCTGGCGGGCTGGACTTCAGGAACACATCCGACTTGTTGACCGAGTCGAGCACGGCGACCGCCATCCCGCTGGCAACGTCAGCTTCCTGCGGCTTTTGCGTCATCAGGAACTTGAGGAAGTCCCACGCCGTATCCGGGATGGCCGAGTTGACATAGATGGCATAGTTGAGCGTGAACAGATGGGTTGCGGGCTTGCCGTCGGTCAGGTGCGGCAGCGGCGCGACGTCCCACTCGAAGTCCTTGATGGTGCGGAAGGTGTTGAGCCAGCGGCCATAAGCGTACATCGCCACCTTGCCGGACATAAAGCGGTCGAAGCCGCCCAGTTCCTGCGAGGACGCCGACGAGGGTGAGACATGATACTTGTTGCTCATATCGTTCTGAAGCTGGAAGGCTGCAGCCGCTTCCGGCGTGTCGAGCACGGCGTGCGTCTCTGGCGTGATTTCCTTGATGTTGCTGACGACTGACGCGCCATGCTGGAACAGGAACGCCCAGTACATCCAGTTCTCGATGCTGATACCGTACTGCTTCTGGCTTTCGTCGGTCAGCTTGCCCGCCTTGTCAACCAGCGCCTCCCACGTCCAGTCGGGATCGTCCCATTTGGTCGTCGGATAATCGACTTTGGCCGCGTCGAACAGGTTCTTGTTGTAGACCAGCGCCAGCGTCGCCACTTCAAACGGCGTCGCCAGAAGCTGGCCCTTGTAGCGGTTGAGTTCGACCGCTTCCGGTAGAATCCCGTCGAACGTGAAGTTGTCGCGCGCTACATAGTCGTCAAGCGGCTTCGCTACGCCCTTCTGGAAGAAAGGATACTGGAACCACTCGTTGAGGTACAGAATGTCCGGCGCGTTGCCACCGGCCATCATCGTCGTCTGCGACTCGGCGCGCCCGCCGTTGATGAGCAGAATCTCTACGTCAGCATTCGGGTTGATTTCCTTGTACATCAACGCGACCTGCTTGCGCACCTCAATCTCGGTCGCGTCCTGACCGGACACGATTCGGATCGTCACCGGGCTGCTCGCCTGCGCTGCGGGAGCCGCCAGCACGCCGAGGGTTGCCGGAAGCTGGCTCGCCAGCGTCGCCCCTGCGGCTGCCACGGCGGACATGCGCAGAAAATCACGGCGACTTAAGTTCTTCTTGCCTGCCTGCTCACTCATCGCTTACTCCAGTTCGAATGAAAGGTTTACCGGACATGACGTACAGAGTACGCGCCAACAAATTTAGACCGCCCTGTGACCGCAAGCCTGAAAGCCGAACCCCGGCTTGCGTCCTTATTGTAGACGTCTACAATTGATGGCAAAGACAACTATGGCGGCTGAAGCCGCGCGCGATGGGCGACCTGTGAAGTCGCTTCATCCATTGAAAAGTCACTTAAACACTGTTATAAAAGGACTGGTCAAGTTTATAGTTGTCTATGAACGTACACTCCGTGCCATTGTAGAATCGATTGCTATCGGTTGTCAAGAAAATGTCCGTCGCACAAGTCGTAAAGCAGGCAGCGCGCCTGTGGTGGCGCAATGCCGTCCATATCGCCTTCTTTAACGCCTTCTGGCTGGCGCTGCAACTGCTGATCGTCACCGGCCCGCCCGCGACGGCAGCCCTGTACGTCGTCGCCAGCAGCCTGCTCGACGGCGAGCATGTCACGCCGCGCGACCTGTGGCGGGCGACGCGGCGACTGTTCATCCCGGCCTGGAAGTGGGGCGCGCTCAACCTGCTCGTGATCGGCGTGGTCGCCGTCAACTTCTGGCTCTCGCGCGCGCAGAGCGGCGACCTGTGGGCCGCCCTGCGCCTCTTCTGGAGCGCGGTCGGCATCATCTGGTTGGCGATCAACAGCCTGTACTGGCCGCTCTGGCTGGCTGAGAAAGATCAGAGCGTTCGCAACACCCTGCGTAACGGGCTGGTGCTGCTGATGCGCTCGCCCATGCTGGTGCTGGCGACGCTGGCGCTGTCGGTGGTCAGCCTCGCAGTCAGCATCGTTGCGGTCATCCCTTTCGTCAATTTCGTCATGGTCTGGATCGCGTCGCTCGGCCTGATGACGACTCAGCAGATCGTCACGCAGATGGACGCGGAAGCTCAGGCCGCGCATGAATAGGGATCGGCTTTCGCGCGGCGCAGCCGTGTATAAGGGACATGATGTGTCGTGTTCGTTAGCCCCGAACGGCGCGAGGTTCGGTTGAATTTCCGCGCGTGGGCGAGACTTTTAACATCGGGCGCGAAAAATCGCGCCCACAAAAGTACAGCGACTTGATCCTTCTCGGCTCTCAGTTCTTCTTTTACTCAGCACCCTTTGCTCATTACTCATCACTTTTCTTTCTGAGGCCCTTCATGCACTTTGAGAACCGCTATCCACGGGTCGTCTTTCAGCCCGAAACCGCGCTGAGATTGCAGCGCGGTATCAACCAGATCGCCGACCTGATCCGCCCGACGCTCGGCCCGCTCTGCCGCGTCGTCGCGCTTCAGGGCGTCGACCGCAATCGCCCGCCGGAACTGCTCGACAACGGCGGCCTCATCGCCCGCCGCGTCGTCGAGCTGGAAGACCGCGCCAGCGACCCCGGCGCGATGCTGATTCGCCACGCGCTCTGGCGCATCCATGAGTCCGTCGGCGACGGCACGGCCACTGCCGCCCTGCTCTATCAGAGCATCTATAACGACGGCCTGCGCTACCTGACGGCGGGCGGCAGCCCGATGGGCCTGCGTGCCGCGCTCGACGAGGCCAAAACCATTGTCCTTGCCGCGCTGGCCGCGCAAACTGCGCCGATCAGCGGGCAGAAGCGGCTGACCGGGCTGGCGCGGACGCTGTGCTATCACGAGCGCATGGCGGCGCTGCTCGGCGAAATTTTTGACATCATCGGCGAGCTGGGCGCGCTCGAAATCAAGCCCGGCAACCGCCGTGAGATGGAGCGCGAATACTTCGAGGGCGCATACTGGGATGGCGGCCTGTTCTCGCGGGCGCAGCTTGCGCCGGGCCAGACGCGCGCGGCGCTCGAAAACGCCGCCATCCTCATCAGCGATCTGAGCTTCGACGCGCCGGAACAGTTCCGACCGCTGCTCGAAATCGCCGTCGGCAGCGGCGCGAAGGCGCTGGCGATCCTCGCCGGACAGGTCAGCGACCGCGCCATGAGCCTGTTTCTCAACCCGAAGAATCAGGACATCCTGCCAACGCTCGTCATTCGCGCGGGCGCGGTCAAAGGTGACGCGCAAGCTGCCGCGCTCGAAGACCTCGCCGCTCTCGTCGGCGGGCGTCCGCTGTTTCAGGCAGCAGGCCAGACGCTCAACGAGCTGCGCCCCGACGACCTCGGTCATGCGCGGCAGGTCTGGGCGACGGCGCGCGATCACGGCGTCATCGGCGGCAAGGGCAGCCCGCGCGGCTTACGCCAGCACATCGCCCGACTGCGCGAGCGCGCCCGCGCCGAGCAGACCGCTGAGAAGCGTCAGCCGCTTCAGGCGCGCATCGGCAAGCTGATGGGCGGCTCGGCCACGCTCTACGTCGGCGCAGACAGCGAAGCGCAGGCCAACAACTATCGTGATCTGGCGCAGCGGACAGCCAGCGCCATGCGGGCCGCGCTCCGCAGCGGCGTGGTCACGGGCGGCGGCGTCGCCCTGCTCGACTGCCGCGCCGCGCTCGAACGCGCCCTCGCTCAAACTGCTGACGCCGACCGACGCGCCGCCTATCGCGCCGTGCTGCGCGCGCTTGAGCTGCCTTATCGCGTCTTACTCGATAATGCCGGGTTCGATCCCGCGCTGACTCTCGCCAGCGCCGGAAGCGGCGTCGGCTTCGACGTCGAGCGCGGCGAAGCTGCCGACATGATCGCGCGCGGGATCGTCGATTCGGCGGGCGTCCTCACCTGCGCGGTCGAGACGGCCATTTCCGGCGCGGCTATCGCCCTGACCACCGATGTCCTCGTCCAGCAGCGCAATCGCCCGGAGCAGATGCAGCCATGACCTCTCTGACCGAAATGCCCGACGGCATCGTTTACGGTTTCGCCGTCGCCCATCAGCGGCTGTTCGCGGCCTGCTCGGCGGGGCTGTTCCAGTCTGCTGATGCGGGCCGAAGCTGGACGCCCGCCTATGACTCGCTGCTGGCTTCGCTCCAGCTACAGCCGCCTGTGCCGACCACCGCCGTCGCTGCCTCGCCCGATTTCGCCCGCGACGGCACGCTGTTCGCCTCGGTCGGCGGCATGGTGCTGCGCTCGCTCGACGGCGGCGCGCATTGGAACGCGCTTCAGCTAGCGCAGCCTCAGCCGGTCATCGCCGCGCTGGCTGTCTCGCCCAATTATGCCGCTGACGGGATCGCGCTGGCCGCGACGCTTGAGGACGGCGTTTTCCGCACCGCCGACCGGGGCCGAAGCTGGTCGGCGTGGAATTTCGGCCTGCTCGACCTGAACACGCTCTGCCTGGCGATCTCGCCGACTTTCGCCGACGACGAGCTGATCTTCGTCGGCACGGAGAGCGGGCTGTTTCGCAGCGCCAATGGCGGTCGGGCGTGGCGCGAGGTCACGCTGCCGGTCGAGTACCCGACTGTCCTCAGCGTCGCGCTCTCGCCCGCCTTCGCGCAGGACGGCCTCGCCTATGTTGGGACCGAAAACGGCGAGCTGCTGCGTTCAGCCGACGGCGGGGAGACGTGGCGCGGGCTGCCGGTCGAGACTGAGGGCAGCCCGATCAGCGGCATCCTGCTTGACTACACGAAGAATCCGACGATCCTGCTCAATCTCGGCGACGCGCTGAAACGCTCGACCGACGGCGGCCAGACCTGGCAAACACGGCGCACCTTCGATGACGCGGTCATGAGCGCCCTGATCGCGCCAGCAGGATTGTCTGAAAAAGGGTCATTTGTCATCGGCTTTATCGGCGGTGCAATTCGCCGCTTAGAGTAAAATGAATCAGGCAGATAGTTATTAAGAGAATTGCGAGTACCGATGGTCGCCACAATTGACCGCACGCGCCCCGAACCGATCTACCGCCAGATCCGCGAATGGATGCGCCAGCAGATCACCTCTGGCCTGTGGCCGGAGCATTACAAGCTCAAGCCGGAAACCGAGCTGATCGAAGACCTCGGCGTGAGCCGCGGCACGCTGCGAAAGGCGATTGCCGAGCTGACCGCCGAAGGCTTCCTCGTGGCGATCCACGGGCGCGGCACGTTCGTCTCGTCGAGTACGCTCGAACAACCGCTGGCAAACGGTCTGGTCGCCTTCTCGGAAGACCTCGCGCGCCAGGGTGTCCCCTTCGAGACCGACGTACTCGAACAGCGAATCGCGCATCCGCCGCAGCGTATCGCCGCGCTGATGTCCGTCTCAGCCGAGACGCCGGTGCTGATCCTCAAGCGGCGGCGTATCGTCCACCACGAGCCGATTGCCCTGCTCTACAACTACGTGCTGATCGACCGCGCAACCGACATCGCCGCGACCGATTTCGTCCAGCATGGTCTGTTCGCCACGCTCGAACAGCACTATCACCTGACGCTCAACTGGGGCCAGCGCACTTTTCAGGCGCAGATAGCCGATGCCGAAGTCAGCCATCAGCTCGAAATCGAGGTCGGCGCGCCGGTCATGTATATCGAGCAGCTAACTTATCTGGCCGACGGCACGCCGATTGAACTGTCCGACATCTGGCTGCGCGGCGACCGTTTTCGGCTGTCAGCGGTGGTCAAGCGCGGCCTTCAGGACGAGAGCGGCCCGACGACCGAACTGCTGTAAGGTCGCCCTCACCCCCGGCCCCTCTCCCGGCGGGAGAGGGGGGAAAGTTCAGGCGCAGCCGCTGCGCCAGATCACGCTGGCGTGAGCGTCAGCGCGTTCATACAATTCGTGCCGTCCGCCGCCGCATAGACAAACGAACCAATCAGGCTGCCATCCCCATCAAGCCCGTTGAACGCCATGATCGTGCTGGCATTATCGGCGAAAACCATCGATAGATAGCTGCCGCCCTGATTCTGTAAGGCGTAGGTCACGCCGCCACCGACGAGCTGATACGCCGCCCCTGAGGCGGAAATCTCCGCCTCAGGGAACTTCGGCAGGCTGGACGCCAGCGCCGCCGGGCAGGCCAGACCGGGATATTCCGCCCACGTCACCGTGAAATGGCCGGTCGGCAGCACAAAGCCATTCGCGCCGCTGTCGCCGGACTCCCCGGCAGTCGTCCCCACGCCGTCGGCTGAACCGTCGGGCGCGGGCGTCGGCGTGAGGGCTTCCTGAGCTGGATCGACCAGATCGAACGAGGCGACGCACAGCTTGCCGTCAGAGTTACGCTTCGACCAGAAGATCGAACCGCCGCCGCCAAAGGTGGTGACGCTGAAGGACAAACGCGCGCCGCTGAGATTGCCGCTGTCGTAGTCAAACGTGTTCCAGCCGTCGGCAAATGTCATCTGCTGGCCGCTGCCATAGTCCACCAGCATCCCGCCGTCGGGCTGCGCGCGCAGGTAGAGCTGATCGAACGCGGGCGGGCGATTGCTGTCGTCACAGTCAGCCTCGTCATTGTAGAACGGCATCCCCACCTTGAATGGCCCCTGTGTCTCTGGCGGCGGAGTCGGCGTCGGCTCCGGCGTCGACAGCGTCTCATCCGCGCGGCAGATCGAGTCATCCGGCGTGACCAGTTCCAGCACATAGTCGGCGCTCAGGCTGCATCCGCCATCTTCCTGAATCAACAGGTGGACGTGAATTTCCGACGGCGACACCACGCGATATTCGCGCGTCGTCGTCACCCTGACGCTGCCAATCGACGCCCCGCTGTGATCGTGGAGCAGCTCGTTTGTCACCGACGGCGCCGGGCTGTAAATGCTGCCCGTTCCCGGCAAATACGGCAGCGATTGGCCGTCCCAGACGAGGAACGGCAGGTCAGGCGCGTTGGCGTAACCACAGAGCGGGCGACCGGGATCGAGGTTTTCGCCCGTGCTGTTGCCATCCGGGCCGCCGTTGTCGCCGTTATCGCGCCGACAATGACCTGACGACGCCATCGAAAACGGCTTGACGCGCCAGTAGCCGTTGATCGGCAAGTTCGTACTCGGCACTTCGATCTGAACAAGCTGCTGAATCCGCTGCTTGACTATCGCCTTGCGCTGGATCGACGAGCCATCGACGGCGCTGTTGACGCCGCGCTCAATCGCCTGCTGGATGCGCTGCTGGCCCGCCGCCGTCTGGCCGAGCGGCCCCTGCTCCTGCCCATACTGCGCCACGGCATCGGAAATTGCCTGCGCGCGCGGATCGACCGGAGTACGTCCGTATTGAGCGATAGCGTTACTGATCGCGTCAGCACGCGGATCGAAGCCCGCTGACGGCGCGCTGTCGCTGTCCTGACCATACTGCGCCACAGCATCGGAAATCGCCTGCGCGCGCGGATCGGGCGCGGCAGCGCTGGCGGTTTCCTGTCCGTACTGCTCGATGGCGTGGCTGATCGCGTCGGCACGCGGGTCGAAGCTCGGCGAATTGCTGTCCTGACCATACTGATTGACCGCATCGCTGATCGCGTCAGCGCGCGGGTCGAAGCTCTGTCCCGCCCGCTCCTCGACCGCGTCAACCAGCGCGCCGCTCGCCGGGCTGCTCTGCGCGAACGTGCTAATGCTTTGATCGGCGGCGCTGATTTCCTGATTGATGGCGTTGCCGAGCGCCTGTTCGGCGGGGCTGATCGAGCCGTTACCGCTCGGCAGCCCATAGATCGACGCGCCTGCGTCAATCGACGTGGCAATCGTCCCGGCAGACAGGTTGGAATCCTGAGCCAGCGCGGCTGTGACGCTGAGGCACAGGGCGGCCAGAAGAAGGCTAAGGGCACGGGTTCGCATCGGCGGCTCCTGAACGTGCGGCTCGAATCGAGGCGGCGAATCATTCAGGAACAGGGTAGCTTACCGGGGCGCTTCACTCATCTGGCATTCGGTCGAACCCGGCGTCCGCCGTTCGATGGAGCCGTATCCACGTCGAACGGCGCATGGTCGCGGCAGCGCCACCGGAAGATGCCCGCTACTTTCAATCTCAAGGCTGCCGTTATGCGAGGAGATCGTATCTCCGACGGGGAATCATCCAGCCAATCGAGGAAAAAGGAGCGCGCGCTTACAACTGCCCGTTGACGACGATATTGCTGTCCGGCTGCGGGCTGCCGCTGTCCTGCTCGGCGGTGATCCGCGCCCAGGTGTACTGGTCGATAGGCTCGTCGCTGTGGAACAGCAGCACCGTCCTGCCGGTGTCATCGACGCTGAACGTCCCGGCGGGAGTCCGCACGTCGTCGCGGGTCAGCCAGAGCTGATAGGACTGCCCCGGCGTGACGGTCGGGAAGCCCCAGACGTAAAGCAGCCCGCTCTGGCTATCGGCGTTCCAGCACAGGAAACCGGACGCCCTGCTGCTTTGCTCCGGGTCCTGCAAGCGCACCCAGCGCAGGTCGCTGGCGCTGGTGAGGACAACCGCGCCCTTCGTCCCGTTACCGTTCGCTCCATTGTCGTCGTCATTCGCCAGATAGTCGGCGTGCTCCTGATTGAGCGTATTGACGCGCGTCAGCCAGAAGGCGTTAGTCAGCGCCAGCGCGACCAGCGCGGCAGCCGCCGCCAGCCACGGCAGCAGGCGCTTCACTTTGCTGACCGACACAGCGGCGGGCGGAGTCGCCGTGGCTGCCGCCAGCCGGACGACCAGCAGCGGCGGCGGTTCAAGCTGCGGCACGCTGGCGCGCATCTCGTCCTGAAGCTGCTGATATTCCGCCAGATCAACCGAGGCGTCGGCGCAGTTCTCGAGGCTGGCCTCAACCAGACGGTTCTCGTCCAGATCAGTCAGCCCGAAGGCGTAATCCGGGATCAACTCCTGAATGGAGTCACAGTTTCCGGCGGATGTGGAAGGGAGATTGGGGTTCATGCTCGCTGTTTACGACTCTTGCTCTATAACTAGTATACGAGCGCTGGCGCTCAATTGGATGTTTGCCTCGACGACTCGATCCATAGCTCGCGCAGGCGTTGAATCCCGGTGCGCAGCCGCGTCTTGACTGTGCCGAGGGGGATGCGAGTCTCCCCGGCAATCTCGCTGTGGCTCATGCCGCGAAAGAAGGCCAGGTCGATCAGTGTCGCCTGATCGGGCGGAAGCTGGCTGACGAGCATCCGCAGCAGCGTCCCGTCCTGCCATCCAGCGGACTCGTTGCGCGCGCCCAACATCTCAGCTTCCATGTCGTCAATCGAGGACGGATCGAGCGCAGGCTGTCGTTTTTCATGCCGCAGCCGGTCGACGGCGGTGAAATGGGTGATCGCCAGCAGCCAGTTCCTCAGCTTGCCCTTGTTCGAGTCCCACTGCGTGCGCTGCCAGACTTTCAGGAAGGTGTCCTGCGTAACTTCTTCGGCGAGGATGGAATTTTGCAAGATGCGGTAGGCAAGGCTGTAGACCGCCCCGCCGTACTCCTGATACAGGGCCAGCAGCGCCTGCTGATCGTGAGCGGCGACCCGCTCCATAATGCTGATGTCGTCGAACTGCGACTGCATAAGGTTCGCTCCGCCGCTGAGTCTAGCAGGCCAGCGACGATCCGCAAAGTCAGAAACTCGCAATCCAGCCGCGCAATCCAAAGGACGTAAACCGGTCGATCAAGTCTGTAGACAGGGTGCGCGCCCTACACATCCCATACGTTAATTATGGAGGCTCGATTGTGAAACTGAGAAACCTGGCCCTCGCTTTAGGAATTAGCCTGACCGTTTTTGCACTCCCGGCTCTGGCGCAGGACGCGACTGAAAGCAGCAGCGAATATACCGTCAGCGTCGCCAGCAGCGCCGACCACGGCGATCTCCTCGTCGGCCCCACCGGGATGACTCTTTACACCTTCTCAGCCGATGGCGTCGATTCGAGCGTCTGCGAGGGACAGTGTGCCAAAGCCTGGCCGCCGCTGACCGTCAAGAGCGCCGACGAACTGACCGCCGATGAAGAAATCCCCGGCGCGTGGAGCACCTTCGCCCGCGCCGATGGCAGTCTTCAGGTCGCCTACAACGGTCAGCCGCTCTACTACTGGTTCAAGGACGAGAAGCCCGGCGACGCCACTGGTTACCGCGTCGGCCATAACTGGTGGATCGTCCCGCCCGCGACCGTCTCGATTGAATTCAACAAAGACCTCGGTCAGATTCTGATGGGGCCGAAAGGCATGACGGTCTACGTTTTCGCCAACGACAAGCCCGGCAGCGGCACGAGCACCTGCACCGGCGACTGCGCCAGGAACTGGCCGCCGCTCACCGTCGCCAGCGCCGATGACCTCGTCTCCGGCGTCAACCTGCCCGGCGAATGGGGGACCATCACCCGCGACGACGGCACGCTCCAGGTGACCTACAATGGCTGGCCGCTCTACTACTACGCTAAGGACGCCGCCATTGGCGACACGCTGGGTGAAAACGTCGGCCAGAAATGGTTCGCCGTCCATCCCGAAACCCTGACGGTCAGTGACGGTCATCTCGTCTCATTCGATGGCATGTCGGTCTACACTTTCGACAAGGACACGGCAGGCGCGACCGAGAGTGCCTGCACCGGCGACTGCGCCAAGAACTGGCCGGCGGTTCCCGTCGGCGCGAAGGATCAGCTTGTGGCGGGCAAGGGCGTCACCGGCAAGCTCGGCAGCATCAGCAGCAACGGCAAGCTCCAGTTGACCTACAACGGCTGGCCGCTCTACTACTACGCCAAGGACGCCACGCCGCAAGACACGACCGGCGACGGACTTGGCGATGTCTGGCATCTCGGCAAGCCCTGAGTCCTAACCGCTGTCACCTGAACCACCGAGGCGCGCCTGCACAGACGCGCCTCGGCTGGTGAAGGATGACCCGTACAATGAAACAGCCCTCATTCCTGAGGGCTGTTTTGCTCACAGAGGCCGCCATCCATCAATGGCAGACGCGGCCTCTGCCGAAGCACGAGAGCAGAATTACGCCACCTGACGAGTGACGCGCGAGACGACGTCAGCCAGCGTGCTGATCGCGTAATCGACATCCTCGACCGTGTTTTGCAGGCCGAGCGAGAGACGCAGACTGGCCTTCGCCAGTTCGTGGTCGATGCCACAGGCCAGCAGCACGCTCGATGGCTCGACGCTGCCGGTTTTGCAGGCCGACGCGGCGCTGGCGGCGATGCCGCGAAGGTTGAGCGAGTCGAGCAGCTCGCTGCTGTCGATATGCTCGAAAACGAAGCTGGCGTGCGACGGCAGGCGATGGGTCGGACTGCCGGTCAGGCGCGCGTTCGGAATCGTGCTGAGGATGCCGTCAATCAGGCGAGTGCGCAGCGCGTCGTAGTGAGCGATCCGTGTCTCGCGCTCGGCGTAAGCCAGTTCCAGCGCCTTCGCCAGACCGACGATCAGCGCGGTATTTTCCGTCCCGGCGCGCAGACCGTGTTCCTGCCCCCCGCCAGTCTGCGCCGGGGTGATGTCCACGCCCTCGCGGACATAAAGCAGGCCAATGCCCTTCGGCCCGTAGAACTTGTGCGCCGAGGCGCTCAACAGATCAACGCCGAGCGCCTGTACATCGAGCGGAAGCTGCCCGGCGGCCTGTACCGCGTCGCTGTGGAAGAGGATGCCGCGCGAATGAGCGTATTCGGCCAGCTCGGCAATCGGCTCGATAGTGCCGACTTCATTGTTAGCGTACATCACGCTGGCGAGCGTGGTCGTCGGGCGGCAGGCGGCGGCGAAATCGTCCAGCCGCACCGCGCCGACCGAGTCGACCCGCAGCACCGTCGCATCGAACGCCTGCAACTGCACCAACTGCCTGATCGTCTTGCCAATCGCGCCATGCTCAATCGGCGTGGTGATGATATGGTTGCCCTTGCCCTGCTGCCGTGCCGCCCAGGCCGTGCCGCGAATGGCGAGGTTATCGCTTTCCGAGCCGCCGCTGGTGAAGACGATCTCGGTCGGCTTGCAGTTGAGAACGGCGGCAATCGTCTCACGCGCCCGCTCGACGCCGATGTTGGCCTGCGCGCCGATGCCGTGACCGGACGACGGGTTGCCGTAAATCTGGGTGAAATAAGGGAGCATCGCGTCGACGACGCGGGGATCGGTCGGTGTCGTCGCAGAATGATCGAGGTAAATCATGAGCAGGTATCCTCTCGTGGTGAACAGAAAATAAAAAGCGCCCTGTTGCAGCAACAGAGCGCTTACTTGAGTCCAGCCACCGTCAACTTAGTTGCCTTCCTGATGAAGGCCGCATCTCCACGACGGTGGAAGGGCACCTTGGGTTTGACGACCCAGGTTGCCGGACTCGTGACCGAGCCACTCTTGATGCATGGGATATAAGATACTCTCGACATTTCGGTTTGTCAACCAGTTTGCGCCCGATTCCACAAACTGGTCGAAATGACCGCCGCATCAGACTGCGAGCGCCCGGCTAAACGAGATCGTCATCCCGCCGATCCTGCACCCGACTCTACCGACCAGCCCTCGCCAGCTTGCCAGACCGAGTCCCGCGCCTTTAAGCGACTCGTTCCCCTGCTGAAACGGCTCGAAGACTTTTTCGGGCAGATCAGGCTCGATGCCGATGCCTTCGCCCACCAGGGCAATTGCATCAAAATCGCAGCTCA
>CAZZAO010000048.1:0-22159 GCA_964652205.1 uncultured Anaerolineaceae bacterium
CTCCCCTCTCCTAGCTGTACTCAGCGGTCGGGAGAGGGGCCGGGGGTGAGGGCAGGCCGGGGGTGAGGGCCATCAGCCGGTCTGTATCCGCGGCGGATAACAGTGTAGACTTGGCGGACACGTCAAGACAGATCAATCCCGGTTGAGGAGACGCCGCCGGAATGACCGATATTCTCGTCGATACGCCGAGAGCGCCTGTCGAGCCGACCGAGCAGCCGCTGCTGATTATCGAGCCAGCGCGCGGCTGGGTGTCGCTGCGCCTGCGCGAAATCTGGCAGTACCGCGAGCTGCTCTATTTCCTGATCTGGCGCGACATCAAGGTACGCTACAAGCAGACGGTCATCGGCGCGGCGTGGGCCATCATTCAGCCGTTCATGACGATGGTCGTCTTCAGCCTGTTTTTCGGCCAGTTGGCCCGCGTCCCGTCGGACGGCGTGCCGTACCCGATCTTCAGCTTTGCCGCGCTCGTGCCGTGGGGCTTCTTCGCGTCGGGGCTGACCAACTCGGCCAACAGCCTGGTCGGCAGCTCAAACCTGATTCAGAAAATCTACTTTCCCCGGCTGGTGATTCCGCTGGCGAGCGTCGTCTCCGGCGTGGTCGATTTCGCGCTGGCGTTCCTGATTCTGATCCTGATGATGCTGGTCTACCGCATCACGCCAACCGCCAACATCGTCTGGCTGCCGCTGCTGCTGCTGCTGGCGGCAGTGACGGCGCTCGGCGTCGGGTTGTGGCTGTCGGCGCTCAACGTCCAGTTCCGCGACGTGCGCTTCGTCGTCCCCTTTCTGGCGCAGTTCTGGATGTACGCCACGCCGATTGCCTATCCCAGCAGCCTGATTAAGAACGATCTGCTGCGCGCGCTCTACGGCCTCAACCCGATGACCGGCGTGGTCGAAGGCTTCCGCTGGGCGCTGCTCGGCACCGACAGCGCGCCGGGGCCGGTTTTACTGGTGTCGTCGGTCGCCGCCGTGCTGATTCTGATCGGCGGCGCGTTCTACTTCCGGCGGATGGAACGCACCTTCGCCGACGTGGTGTAATGGCAGCCTCGACACTCCGCGACCCGATTGAGGCGCTGTTCACCGAGGCAGTCGGCCAGTGTCCGTGCTGCGGCGGGGCGGACGCCGAGCCATTCGAGCGTCTGGTTTTTCGCGGCGTCCCGCTCCGCTATCTGCTCTGCGCCGACTGCGGCCTCGTCTACCAGTCGCCGCGCATCCCCGAAGCCGCCCTGCCCGATTTTTACGCGACGCGCTATCGCCAGCTTTACGTCGGGCAGGCTGCTCCGACCGAGCAGCAGCTTGCTGTCGAGCAGGCGCGGGCGCGGCATCTTCTCGACCTGCTCCCGGCAGGCAGCGCGCCGCGCCTGCATCTCGACATCGGCTGCGGCAGCGGCGCGCTGCTCGATCTGTCGCGCCGCCAGTCTGGCTGCCGGGTCGTCGGCATCGAGCCGGACGACGCGCAGCGCGCCTACGCCGCCGGGCGTGGGCTGCCGGTCTTCGCCTCGCTCGACGGATGGATACAATCGAGCGGTGAGCGGCCCGACCTGATCTCGATGTCGCATCTGCTGGAACACCTCAACGACCCGGTCGCGGCGTTAAAGCGGCTGTCTGCCGACGTCCTCGCGCCCGATGGTCGCCTGCTGATCGAAGTCCCGAACGTCTACTGGCACTGGGCGCTGGAAATCGCGCATCCGCTGGCCTTCGGGCCATCGACGCTGCGGGCCACGCTCGACCGCGCTGGATTCGAGGCGCGAACGCTGGTCGCGCACGGCGTCCCGCGCAGTCGGCTGCCGCTCTATCTGTCGGTCGTGGCCGAGCGGCGCGCGGGCGAGCCGAAGCCGTTGAGCCGCGACCGTTTTCCGCGCCAGCGGCGCTGGCTCGGCATCCGACTCTTGGGAATCGAGCGGTTCGGGCCTACAATCGCTGGCAGACTGAAGCGGAAGTTCCGGCGGAAATGATGAGCAGTCTCGCCATCCGCGCAAGCGGGATCAGCAAGCAGTACCGCATCGGCAAACAGGAAAAATATCGCATGTTCCGCGACGTGCTGACCGACAGTCTGACCGCGCCATTTCGACGCGCGCGCGGCCTGCTGACCGGCAACGCTTACGCGGCGGGCGGCCTGAGTGAATCGATCTGGGCGCTCAAAGGCGTCTCATTCGAGGTCAGGCGAGGCGACGTCGTCGGCATTATCGGGCGCAACGGGTCGGGCAAGAGCACGCTGCTCAAGGTGCTGTCGCGCATCACCGACCCGACCGAAGGCCGCGCGGAAGTCTATGGCCGCGTCGGCGCGCTGCTCGAAGTCGGCACGGGCTTTCACCCGGAGCTGACCGGGCGCGAGAATATCACCCTGAATGGCGCAATCCTCGGCATGAGCAATCAGGAAATTCGGCGCAAGTTCGATGAGATCGTCGCCTTCGCCGAAATCGAGCGTTTCCTCGACACGCCGGTGAAGTATTATTCGAGCGGCATGGGCCTGCGGCTCGGCTTCGCGGTCGCCGCCCATCTGGAGCCGGAAATCCTGATCGTCGATGAAGTGCTGGCGGTCGGCGATGCGGCTTTCCAGAAGAAATGTCTGGGCAAGATGGGCGAAGTCGCTGGCGAAGGCCGCACGGTGCTGTTCGTCAGCCACAACATGGCGGCGATGCGCGAAATCTGCCAGCGCGGTCTTCTGCTCTCGAACGGGACGGTCGTCGAAGACTCGGACATCGCCTCGACCATTCAGACCTATCAGTTCCAGGCGACCCAGTGGGAAGGCGCGACGCAGGACAGCGGCGTCCGGCTGCACACTATCCGCATCAACGGCTCGAACGACAACCTGATTGACCTGTCTGCGCCGTTTGACGTCGCTGTGACGCTCGATGTCGGCCAGCCGCTGGGCCATTTCCGGCTGTTCTGCATCCTTCAGGACGCCGATAACCGCATCCTCGTCCACACTGACGACGACAACGACGACTTCCCGGAACTGGCGCAGCCGGGACGCCATCCCCTGCGCTTCCGTTTTCCGAGCCTGTGGCTCGCGCCGGGGGCCTATCAGCTTCACTTCAAGCTCATGCCGACCGGGGCCGGGCTGGCGCGGCGCTACCTGTCCGAGCGCTTCATCATCAACGGCGAAAGCACGGTTGAGGTCAAGAGCTACCACGGCAGTATGCGGCCCGAATATGCCGTCGAAGTGCAGCAGGCCGTCGAGCGATGACTCCTTTCACGGACAGCGCTCAGTGGCTGATGCCTGAGACAAAAACACGCTGGAGCAGTACGAATTTATGAATCACGCCGCCGGAGCCGTTCCGATACTCGCCCTCATTCCGGCGCGCGCCGGGTCGAAAAGCATCCCGCACAAGAACATCCAGCCGCTGGCGGGCAAGCCGCTGCTGGCCTGGTCGATTGAACACGCGCTCGCCTCAAGACACATCACGCGGACGATTGTCAGTACCGACAGCCCGCTCTACGCCGAAATCGCCCGCAGCTTCGGCGCAGAAACGCCGTTCCTGCGCCCGACGGTCATTTCTGGCGACCAGTCCACTGACCTCGAAGCCTTCACCCACGCGCTCGACTGGCTGCGCGAGCATGAAGGCTACCTGCCGGAGATCGTCGTCCATCTGCGCCCGACGCACCCGATCCGCCGCGCCGAGGACATCGACGCCATGATCGAGCTGCTGCTCAACGACCCCGACGCCGACTCGGCGCGCTCGGTGGTGCTCGCGCCGGAAACGCCGTACAAGATGTGGTCGCTCGGCAGCGATGGCCGACTTGCGCCCATCGTGCCGAGCGAAATTCCCGAACCGTACAACCTGCCGCGTCAGGTCTTGCCGCCGGTTTACCTGCAAAATGCCTCCATCGACGTCACTCGCGCCCGCACGATCACCGCGCTTCATTCGATGACCGGGCGCGTCATTCGTGGCTACGTCATGGAGCAGAGTTATGATATTGACCACGTCGATCAACTGCGCCGCGCCGAGGAAACGCTGCTCGGCGAGCAGGTCACGGCGGGCGCGGCGCTGACGTTCTGCTTCGACATTGACGGCGTGATTGCCACGCTGGCGCCGAAAAATCGCTACGAAGTGGCTGAAGCGCGGCCCGAAGTCGTCGAGTTGATTAACGCGCTCTACCAGCAGGGACACACCATCATCCTGTTCACAGCGCGCGGGGCGGTCAGCAGCATCGACTGGGCCGAGACGACGCGGCGGCAGCTTGAGCAGTGGGGCGTGCGCTACCACGAACTGAAATTCGGCAAGCCGTTCGCCCACTATTACGTCGATGACCGACTGTTGTCGATCTCCCGACTTCGCCGGATCGCCGGACTGAGCAAAGGAACGTAAGTTGAGCGCGTTGTTCGAAAAGCTGTTTATTTTCGAGATGGCGAACAACCATCAGGGCGAGGTCGAGCACGGGCTGAAGATCATCCGCGCCATGAGCGAGGTCGCCCGACGGCGCGGCGTCAACGGCGCGGTCAAGTTTCAGTACCGCGACCTCGACCGCTTCATTCACCCGGATTTCGCCGCGCGGCAGGACGTACCCCACATCCCGCGCTTTCAGAGCACGCGCCTGAGTCGGGCGCAGTTCGACACCCTGATTCAGGCGACGCGCGCTGAAGGTCTGCTGCCGGTCGTCACCCCGTTCGACGAACGCTCGGTCGAAGTCTGCGTCGAACAGGCCATCCCGATTCTCAAGGTTGCCAGCTCCAGCGCGACCGACTGGCCGCTGCTCGACGCCATCACTTCCGCAGGCCGACCGATGATCGTCTCAACTGGCGGGTTGACGATCCACCAGATCGACAACGTCGTTAGCTACCTGACCCATCGCGGGGCCGACTTCGCCGTACTCCACTGCGTCAGCCTTTATCCGACGCCCAATTCGGGCTTGCAGCTCGGGCTGATTCAGAAGCTGCTCTCGCGCTATCGCGGCGTGCCGATTGGCTACAGCGGCCACGAAGCGCCGGACAACACCGATCCGGTCAAGCTGGCTGTCGCCCTCGGCGCGACGATTCTAGAGCGGCACGTCGGCGTCCCGACCGAGACGATCACGCTCAACCGATATTCGATGAACCCGGAACAGGTCGAACGCTGGGTCGAAGCGGCGCAGGTCGCGCGCGAGATCGTCGGCGATGTGACAGCGGAAAAGCGCATCACCGAGCCGGAAATCGAGTCGCTGCGCTCGCTCAAGCGCGGGGTCTACGCGGCGCGAGCGCTTCAGCGCGGCGAAGCTATCGAGCGCAGCGACGTCTACTTCGCCATGCCCTGCGCCTCCGGCCAGACCGACAGCGGCCAGTTCGGCCAGTACCGCGCCCGCTGGACAGCCTCGCAGGCTTACGCGCCCAACGCGCCGATCTTCGAGCAGACGACGCCCGACGCCATCGCCGGGATTCGCGCCATCATCCACGACGTCAAGGGGATGCTCTACGAGTCGCGGATCGAATTCGGCAGCGACTACGAAATCGAGCTGTCACATCATTACGGCATCGAGCAGTTCCGCCAGACCGGCGCGGTCATCATCAACCTGATTAACCGCGAATACTGCAAGAAACTGGTGGTCGTCCTCGGCGGGCAGAGCCATCCGAGCCACCGCCACATGATTAAGGAAGAAACTTTCCAACTGCTGTGGGGCGACCTCGAAGTGACGCGCAACGACGCGCCGACAGCGCTGATGCCGGGCGACCTGCTGCTGATCGAGCGCGGGACGTGGCACAGCTTCACCAGCGTCGGCGGCGCAATCTTCGAGGAAGTCTCGACCACCCACGTCAAAAGTGATTCATACTACGCTGACCCGCATATTGCCAGCCAGGACCCGATGCTGCGCAAGACTGTGCTGGACGAGTGGTAATTTCACCGTGACCCGACCGCGCGTTGCCATTCCGGTCGTCGTTCAGTTCTCGCTGCGCTACCTGCTGCGCAGCGGGTTGATCGAGCGCATGAGCGAGTACGCGCAGCCGGTCGTGCTGCCGCGCTGGCACGACGCCGCGTTGTGGCGCGACCTCGAAGCGGCAGGCGCGGAAGTCGCGCTGCTGCCGGATACGGCTTTTGACCGCGCCTATACCCGACTGCGGCGGCAGATCGACCTGTGGCATCAGCCGAGGATTCAAAGTCCGTCGGTCGCTATCGACGCCCGACGG
The DNA here is from genome assembly GCA_964652205.1 of uncultured Anaerolineaceae bacterium. Classification (GTDB taxonomy): domain Bacteria; phylum Chloroflexota; class Anaerolineae; order Aggregatilineales; family Phototrophicaceae; genus ZC4RG36. Next base: position 6,100 of record CAZZAO010000048.1, read on the forward strand.
ATGGCCGCGCAGACGAAATCCTCGACGCGGCTGCGGGTTTCAGCGCGCGACGCCTATTTTCGCGCTCGGCTCAAGCGGCCCGGCGAGCCTGAGCGCCTGCTCAAAATGGAGCGCCTCTCGATCTGGCAGCACACCAATATCCGCGAGCACGCCGCGCTGTTCGACCAGATCAGGCCGGATGCGATCTACAGCCTGACGCCGTACTTCAAATACGATCAGCTTTTGCTCCGCGTCGGCGCGGAAGCGGGCGTGCCACTGGCGACCTCGATCCTGTCGTTCGACAACCTGACGACACGCGGCTGGCTGCCGGTGATCTTCGACGCCTATTTTCTCTGGAACGCTTACAACGAGCGCGAGCTGCGCCGTATCTATCCCGAAGCGGCGCAAAGCAGCGCCACCGTGGTCGGCGCGCCGCAGTTCGACTTTTACTACGATCAGAGCTACGTCTGGGACGAGCGGCGCTGGCGCGAGACGCTCGGCCTGCCGCCGGAGCGCCCGGTGATCCTCTACGGCGCGGGCCACGCCAATATCGTCCCGCACGAGCCACACTGGGTCGCGCAGTTGGACGACGCCATCGAGCGCGGCGAAATCCCCGGCAGGCCGATCATCCTCTTTCGCCGCCATCCCAACGACCCTGCCGCGCGCTGGACTGACGTGCTGGACAGGGCGCGCCACGTCATCAGCGATGACCCGTGGACGCAGGGTGAAACGCGCGTCGAGTTCGCCAATATCCGCCGCGCCGACATCGAGCGGCTGGCCTCGACGCTGGCGCACAGCGCCGTCCACGTCAACGCCAGCTCGACGATGACGATTGACGGCGCGATCTTCGACCGTCCGCAGATCGGCCCGGCTTACGACGACCGCCCCGGCGGGAAGTACGACGAGATCGCCAGAGAGCTGTACGAGCGCGAGCATTTCCTGCCGATCACCCATTCCGGCGGGCTGGCGGTCGTCACCAGCCGCGAGGCGCTGATCGCCGCCATCAACGAGGGCCTCGAACAGCCGGAGCGCCGCGCTGCCGAGCGCCAGCAGATGGTGCGCGAGATCATCACCTTCACCGATGGCCGCGCGACCGAGCGCGTGTCCGACGCGCTGCGCGCTTTCCTGCACGATAAGCCGCAGCGCGCGCCCGCGAAGGTCGCGCCGTGAGCGCCGTCGATGTCGTCATTCCGGCCTATCAGAGCGCCGCAACGTTAGGCCGCGCTATCAACAGCGTCCTGCAGCAGAACTTCGCGGACTTCACGCTGACTGTGGTCAATGACGGCTCAACCGACGATACCCGCGCCGCCGTCGAACGCTGCGCCGATGCGCGTATCCATTATCTTTATCAGGCCAATGCTGGCCCGGCCAGCGCGCGCAACACCGGCATCGCCGCCGGAAACGCGCCGCTGATCGCACTGCTCGACGCCGACGACGTATGGCTGCCGGATAAGCTGGCGACGCAGGTCGCGGTTTTAGACGCTTATCCTGACGTCGGGCTGACCTTCACCGACGCCGAAAATGTCGATCTTACCGCCGGGACGCGCCGCCTGTTCTCCGACGCTCACCCGCAGATGGCCGCGCTGACTCTGCGACCGCTCGACGAAGCAGATGTATTCCTGATCGACGATGGCGAATTGGCGCGCTCGCTTTACCGGCGCTACTTCATCCCGACCAGCTCGCTGGTCTTTCGCCGCAGCGCTTACGCGGCGGTTGGCGGCTTCAACCCGGCGCTGGTCGGCCCGGAAGATGCCGATTTTGCCGTGCGGCTGGCGCAAACGACGCGCTTCGCCGTCTGGAAGCAGCCTCGTGCCATCCATTACGCCAGCGCGGGCGGTCTGTCGGCGCCGAGTGAGCGCTGGCTGAAAGCGCTGATCGGCTGGCATCGGCTGGCGTTAACCGCGCCCGCTTACGCCGGACTGCGCGACCTCGCTCGCTGGAACCTGCGCCGCGCCTACCGCTGGCTGATCGTCCGCCACGCGCTTCAGGGACGCACCGGCGACGCGCTCGATCTGTTCCGCGCCAGCCTGAAGGACGTCGGCCTGAATCCACGGATCGCCGGATTGACCGGGCTGGCGCTGCTCGGCCCCGCGCCGCTTCGTCTGCTCGGTCGTGTAACTGGAAGGCGGTGACTGATGCGCTTCGCCATCACCATTCCCACCTATCAGCGACCGGAAATGCTCAGGCGGCTGCTCGACGACCTCGCGCGCCAGTCGCTCCAGCCGGAGCGACTGGCGATCATCGACGGCGAGCCAGAGTCTGGCGCGGTGCTGACGATGCTCGACACCTTCGACGCTCCGGCGTCGTGGCGGCTGATCTACATCCCATCGACTCATGCCAACGTCTCGTTTCAGCGCTATCTGTGCTGGCGCGCCGCCGCAGGCTGTGACGTTTTCGCCTACCTCGACGACGATCTGCGCCTGCCGGACGCCGATTTCCTGCTGAAGCTGACCGCGCCGTTCGGCTGGCAGCAGCGGCGGATTGCCGGTGTGAGCGCGCGCCTGCGGATGGGCAATCGCGCGCCGACCGCCCCTGTGCCGACGATTGGCTCGTGGCTGGTGCAAACCTTCGGCAGCAGTCGGCGGACGATACCGGGCGACCTGACGCCGAGCGGCCACCGGATTCAGCCGCTCGATCAGGGCGCCGATTACGTCCAGATTCGCTGGTTTTCCGGCGCGGTCATGGCCTACCGCCACAGCGCGCTCACGCGCGACTGCTTCCCCGACACGATGTTCGCGCTCAATCAGGTCGGCGCGGGCCTCGGCATCGACGACACCGGCCTTGCGCGCTGCGCGCTGGCGTCGGGCGAACTGCTGCTGGCGAACTGCGCTCAGGCCGAACATCCTGATCTCGGTGGCTCGAAAGCTGTGCCGCCAGCGGGCTATGCCCTCGGCTACGCCCGCTCGTACAGCCGCCGCTACCTCAATGACCGCTACCGCTATCCGGCTCCGCCGCAGCTTGCTGACCGGGCAGATCTGGTCAAAAGTCTGGTCTACGGCAGCCTGACGAGCTGGCTGGCGGCGCTGCGCCACCCGGAAGCGGCGGCCTACGCGCGCGGCTTCACAGTCGGCGCGTGGCAGGCGCTAACCCGGCGGCTGGACGCGCGTCGGCTGACGCCGGAGATCGACTGGCAGGCCGACGCCGAGCGCGCCCTGAGGCAGCAAGTCGTCAAAACAGGGCATAATAGGCAAAGTGCTGAGTGATGAGTAACGAGTGCTGAGTAGAAATGCACACGGTCAAACCGGTCATCCCGAGTCATTGGAACCAGAGAACCAATCTGCGCGAGTTGTTTTTGCTCACACCTCATTGCTCATCACCCGACGCTGGAGTTTTCGATGCAGCGCGTGACTGAAGTGACCGACGCGGTGCTGCCGCCGGTCATCCAGCATCTCTTTCTGCTCTTCAGCCTGTACCTCGTCGTCCCGCTGATCGACCTGCCGATTCTGGGGCTGTCGCTCTCGGCTCCGCTGATGGGGCTGGTCGCGCTGAATGTCATTTTCGGCCAGCGCGCCCGCCAGCCGCGCCCGAACCTGACGCTCTGGCTGATAGTTGCCTATTTGTTCTGGGTCGGGCTGCTGCTCTCGCTGGCCGCGAATATGCTGCTCGTCCCCGGCTTCAGCGTCACGACCTCGGCGCTGCGGCTGCTGATCCAGTTCGGTTACTGGCTGATCGTCTTCATCGTCACCGCATGGATCGTCTCGGTCGAGTCGCCCGGCTTCATTCGGCGGCTGGTCATGCTGATCGGCCTCGGCGGCGTCGGGCTGGCGCTGCTGCGGCTGGCCGAAGCCGTCCTGTTTGGCCGCTGGGGAGCCTGGACGCACGCGCAGATTATGTCGCAAAACAGCTACGGCATTCATTTCTCGATGGCCGCGCCGTTCGTGGCGCTGCTGCCATTGATCGTTCCACGCCGCTGGCGCGGCGCGGCGCTGGTCGGCATTCTGCTGCTGCTGGCCGCCATGGCAGGCAATGGATCGCGCTCGTCATGGATCGGCGGCGGCGCAGCGATCCTCATTCTGCTGGGGCTGGTCGCGCTGGCTCAACCGCAGCACATCAGCCGCTTTGCCGTCACCGTCGGGATTTTCATCAGCCTGCTGATCGTCGGCGTCTCGCTCGCGCCGCAGTCGGTGCTGGAACCCGTCGCCGCGCGCTTTGCCACTTTTCAGGCAATCGACGAGGACAAATCGTATCAGATTCGCGTGCTGATGACGCAGAAAAGCCTGCGGCTGCTCGAGACTGATCCGCTGTTCGGCATCGGTCTGGACGGCTTCCGCGATGCGCGCGTCCCGCTCAATATTCCGCTCGTGCTGGATTACGACAGCCAGTCGCATTTCGACGAAAAATCCTCGCACAACGCCTACATGGGCCTGCTGGCCGAAGTCGGGCTGGCGGGTTTCGCCCCCTATGCGCTGCTGCTCATCACGCTGGCGATTCGCGGCGGAATCGCGGCGCTCCGGTTGGGCAGGCGCGGTGAGCTGTGGGCGTTTGCCGCTTACGCGGGCTTCATCGGCATGAGTATTCACCTGTGGACATTATCCGGCCTGACGGATACCTTTCCGTGGTTCATGTACGGGCTGGTAGCGGCCATGATCCAGCGCGACCGGGCCACGCGAGCGGCGGGATGACGCAGCCAGCGACCGGGCGGCTGCGCCTCGGCTTTCACTATCACGTCCCGCTCTACCGCGACGCCGCAGGCGATCTGCGCGCGCCCGGCTATTTCGGGCGGTTCCTCGACAGTCTAGCCGATCACTGCCAGTCGCTCGTCTGCTTCATGCACGCGCCGCGCGCCGACGAAGTGGCCCAGATGGACTACGTCCTGCAATCGCCGCGCATCGAATGGGTCAACATCGGCCCGCATAGCTCGGTTCCCGGTCGAATGCTTCAGGCGCGCCGTCTGACTGACCCGCTGCGCGAACGCCGCGCTGACCTCGACGCCGTCCTGATTCGCGGGCCGTCGCCGCTGCTGCCTACGATGGCTCAGGCCGCTGGCAGCCTGCCGGTCGCGCTGCTGCTGGTCGGCGATTACCTTGCCGGAGTCGAGGACAGCGGCCAACCTCGCTGGCGCAAAGCCCTGATCCGCCTGTGGGCCGACTGGAATCAGCGGCGCGAGCGCCGAATCGCCCGACACGCGCTGACGTTCGTCAACAGTCAGGCGCTTTACGACGCGCTGCGGCCCAGCGTTCCGGCGCTGGCGCTCACGCAGACGACGACCTTGAACGCCGATGATTTCTTCGCGCGGACCGACACCTGCCAGTCGCGCCCGGCGCGCCTGCTCTACACCGGACGGCTGGCGCGCGGCAAGGGGCTGCTGCTGATCGTCGAAGCGCTGGCGCGGCTGGTCGCGCAGGGAGTCGAGCTTGAGCTGGACATGATCGGCGCAGACGAACCCGGCGACCACACCCGACTGGAACTGATTGCGGCTGCCGCGCGGCTGGGAATCAGCGCGCGCGTCCACCTGCATGGCTATCAGCCGCTCCCGACGCTGTTCGCGTATTACAAACAGGCCGACATCTATCTGATTGCCTCGATCAACAGCGAGGGCTTTCCCCGCGCGATCTGGGAAGCGCTGGCCCACAGTCTGCCGGTGATCGCCACTCGCGTCGGCTCGATTCCAGCCTATCTGCGCGATGGCGAAAGTGCGCTGCTGGTCGAGCCGCGCGATCCGCAGGCACTGGCCGACGCGCTGGCCCGCCTGCTGAACGACGCGCCGCTGCGCCGCCGCCTGATCGCTAACGGTTTCGCTCTCGCTCACGCCAACACACTCGACCGCCGGGCTGCGGAAATGGTCATGGCGCTTGAAAGCTGGCTGGCGACCGGCCAGCTCACCGTCCAATCGGGGGCGTCATGACCGCAAGCCGTCGTCTCCTGGTGGTCGATAATTTGCTCTCCGGGCAGGGCGGACATGCCGTGAGCGAGGAACTGGCCGCGCGCCTGAGCGCCACCGGCTGGACGGTCATCACGACTTCGCGCCAGCGCGGGCGGCTGCCCCGGCTGATCGACATGCTCGGCACCGCCATCCGCCGACGCCGCGATTATCGGATCGCAGTCGTCGCCGTCTACAGCGGCCTCGCCTTTCGCCTGACCGAAGCTGTCTGCTGGACGCTGCGCCGCCTCGGTCGGCCTTACGTGCTGGCGCTGCATGGCGGCAGCCTGCCGGAGTTTGCGCGCCGCGCGCCCGACCGCGTCAGCCGCCTGCTTCAGTCAGCGGCGGCAGTCACCGCGCCATCGCGCTACCTGATTGACCATCTGCGCCCGTACCGGGCAGATATCCACCTGCTGCCGAACCCTATCGACCTGAGCGCGTTCACCTTCCGGCTGCGCGCCGAGCCAGAACCGGCGCTTCTGTGGCTGCGCGCCTTTCATCCGCTCTATTCTCCTGCGCTGGCCGTCGAGGTGGCGTCGCGGCTGGTTGGCGACTGGCCGAACGTTCACCTGACCATGATCGGGCCGGACAAGGGCGAGGGCGCGCTGGAGCAGGCCCGCGCTGCCGCCGCGCGGCTCAAGCTCGGCGCACAGATTGAGTTCGTCGGGGCAGTCCCGCGCGCCGAGGTTCCGATCTGGCTGGCAAAAGGCGACATCTTCCTGAACACGACAACCGTCGATAACACGCCGCTCAGCGTGATCGAAGCGCTGGCCTGCGGGCTGTGTGTCGTCAGCACCGACGTCGGCGGGCTGCCTTACCTGCTGACCGACGAACACAACGCGCTGCTCGTCCCCTCAGGCGATGCCGACGCCCTGGCCGGGGCCGTCCGCCGCCTGCTGACCGAGCCTGCGCTGGCCGAGCGGCTGTCGCGCCACGCCCGCGCCACGGCGGAGCAGTTCGACTGGTCGCGGGTGCTGCCGCAGTGGGAAGCGCTGCTGGCGAACACAGTCGATAGAATGGAATAAGCGATGGCAGGATTTGCCGACAAACTCTATCGCGCCGCGCCGCTGACGCTCCAGAATATCGGCGTGTCGGCCTTCGGCCTGTGGTGGAACCGGCAGCGCTTTGGCGGTCGTTTCAGCGCCGAGCGGGATAGCTTTATCGCCCGCGAGCATTACAGCGCTGACCAGTGGCATCCCTACGTCGATAGGCAGCTTCGCGCGCTGCTTGCGCTGGCCGTCCGCTCGGTTCCACACTATCAGTCGCTCGGCCTGACGAGCGCCGACCTGCTGCGTTTTACCGCCGATGATCTGGCGGCGCTGCCCCCGCTGGAAAAATCAATCGCCAGAGACGCGCCGGAATCGCTGCTGGTGAATGGGCGGAGACAGCCGGGCCAGCGTATTTTTCACACCAGCGGCTCGACCGGCACGCCGATTGCCACTTACTGGCTGCCGGAAGAACTTCAGCGCTCGCTGGCGCTGCGAGAAGCTCGCTCGTGCCGGATGGCATCGGTCAGCTACCGAATGCCGCGCGCCACCTTCAGCGGGCGGATCGTCGAGCCAGACCCGAACAGCCGTGGCCCGTTTCATCGCTTCAACTGGTTCGAGAAGCAGGTTTATTTCTCGGCGTTTCATCTGCGCCCGGACACCGCGCCGCAGTATCTTCAGGCGCTGCGCGATCACGGAATACAGTGGATGACCGGTTACAGCCACTCAATCTATCAACTCGCCTCGTTCGCGCTGGAACGAAAGCTGGACGCGCCCGCCTTGAAGGCGGTGATTACCACCAGCGAACCGCTCACACCGGAGATGCGCCAGACTATCGAGCAGGCGTTTTCAACCCGGGTCTTCGAGGAGTACGGCGCGGTCGAGGATGTCTTTTACGTCTGCGAGTGCGAGCAGGGTCGAAAACACATCAACCCCGACGCGGGCATCATCGAAATCGTCGATGAGCGCGCCCGACCTGTCCCCCCCGGCGTCCCCGGCGACGTGCTGGCGACCGGGTTCATCCGCCCTCACCAGCCGATGATTCGCTATCGGATCGGCGATCAGGCGATCCTCGACGACCGTCCCTGTCCCTGTGGCCGGGCGATGCCGGTGCTTCGAGACGTGCTGGGGCGCACTGAGGACATTATTTACGCCCCGGATGGGCGGCGGATGGTCCGCTTTCACGGTATTTTCATTCATCAACCGCATGTCCGCGAGGGACAAATCGTGCAGCAGCAGCTCGATCAGATTCAGGTCAGAGTCGTCGTCAAGCCGGGCTTCGGCCCCGCCGACGTCGCGGATATCATTCACCGCGTCCAGCAGCGTCTGACCGATCAGGTTCAGGTCACGGTCGTCCCGGTCGAACGGATCGAGTTGAACCGCGCCGGTAAATTTCAGGCCGTCGTCTGCGCCCTGTCGCCGGACGAAATTGCCCGCTTCGAGGCGCGATCATGAGCGAAGCGCCGTTCGTCAGCGTCCTGATGCCGATTCGCAACGAGGCCGATTTCATTGCCCGCAGCCTGAGCGCGGCGCTGGCGCAGGATTACGCGCCTGAGCGCTTCGAGGTGCTGGTGATCGACGGCCAATCGAGCGATGACACGCGCGCGATAGTGATGCAGACGATAGCCTCGCGCCCTGAAATCAGCGCTCGCCTGATCGACAATCCGGCGCGGATCGTCGCGGCAGCGCTCAATGCCGGTCTGCGTGAGGCCAGCGGCGCGATCATCGTCCGCGTCGATGGTCACACCGTCATCGCGCCAGATTACGTGCGCCAGTGTGTGGCGGCGCTGGCGCGAACCGGCGCGGACAATGTCGGCGGGCCGATGACAGCGGTCGGCTCCAATCCACTCGGCGCGGCGATTGCGCTGGCGACCAGCTCGCCGTTCGGCGTCGGCGGAGCGCGTTTTCATTATTCAAACACTGAAGAATGGGTCGATACCGTTTATATGGGCGCGTGGCCGCGCGAAGTTTTCGCGCGCATCGGGTCGTTCGACGAAGCCTTCGTCCGCAATCAGGACGACGAGTTCAATTATCGCCTGCTCGGCGCGGGTGGAAAAATCCTGCTCAGCCCGGCCATCCGCTCGGAGTATGCCAATCGCGGCACGCTCGGCGCGCTCTGGCGGCAGTATTTCGGCTACGGCTTCTACAAGGTACTGGTGATGCGCAAGCACCCGCGTCAGATGCGCCCGCGCCAGTTCGCGCCGCCGCTGCTGGCCGGGTCGCTGCTGCTCGGCGCGCTGCTGTCGCCGTTCAGCCGCTGGATTCGGGCGCTGTTCGTCGGGCTGGCGGCGCTCTACGCGCTGGCGAACCTGGCGGCGTCGTGGCGGATAGCCTCGCGGCACGGACGCCTGCATTTACGCCGACTGCCGGTGGTATTCGCGGTGCTGCACCTGAGCTATGGCTTCGGCTTTCTGATAGGCGTGGCGAGATTCGCCCTCACCCCCGGCCCCGCTCCCGGCGAGAGAGGGGTGAAGCGTCCGCGCCCTTCAGCGCCCGACGATGCATCAACGAGTTCTAAAAGACGTCAGGAAGTACCGTGAGCGATGATCTGGAGCGAATGCGAGCGGAGTACAGGCGGCGGGCGGGAAGCGCGGGCGACCGCCAGCGCTATTCGCCTTTCAACCCGGCTTACCTGTTCGAGACGCAGCAGCGCCAGCGGCACACGCTCGATCTGCTGCGTCGCCACGGGCTTGAGACGCTGGCGGGCAGGCGCGTGCTCGAAATCGGCTGCGGGCGCGGCGGCATCCTGCGCGAGTTCCTCGGCTATGGCGTCGCCGCGCGCGATCTGGTCGGCATCGACCTGCTCGAAGACCGGTTGGCCGAGGCGCAGGCACAGCTTCCCGGCGTCGGGCTGGCGAACTGCGACGCCCGCTACCTGCCCTTCGGCGATGCCAGTTTCGAGCTTGTGCTGCAATACACCGCCTTCTCGTCGGTGCTGGACGACGCAGTGAAAGCCGCGATGGCCGCCGAGATGCGGCGCGTGCTCCGCCCCGGCGGGCTGATCGTCTGGTATGATTTCTGGATCAACCCGACCAACCCGCAGGCGCGTGCCATCCGCCCGGCTGAAGTGCGGCGCTTGTTCGCGGGCTGGCGCTGCACCTTCCGCCGCGTCACGCTCGCGCCGCCGCTGGCGCGTCGGGTCGTCCCGCTGTCGTGGACGGCGGCGCTGCTGCTGGAAAAGCTGCGCCTGCTGAACACGCATGATCTGGCGATCATCGAGTCGCCCTGACCACGAGGCTGCCTTGACCGTTCAACGTTTATTCGTCCCGCGCGCTGATTTTCTCCCGTTCTCGCCGCCGTCGATCACCGAAGCGGAGATCGCCGCCGTGGTCGAGACCCTGCGCTCCGATTGGATCACGACCGGCCCGAAAACCCGCCAGTTCGAGGCCGAGTTCGCCGCCGCGCTCGGCGCTCCCGGCGCGCTGGCGCTCAATTCCTGCACGGCGGGGCTGCATCTGGCGCTGGCGGCGCTCGACATTGGCCCCGGCGACGAGGTCATCACCACGCCGATGACCTTCGCCGCCTCGGTCAACGTCATCGAACATGTCGGCGCGACGCCGATTCTGGCTGACGTCGAGCCGGACACGCTCAACCTCGACCCGGCGCGCGCCGCCGAACGAATCACGTCACGCACCCGCGCTATTCTGCCTGTCCACTACGGCGGCCATCCCGCCGAGATGCGCCCGCTGCTGGCGCTGGCTCAAACGCATCGGCTCGCCGTCATCGAGGACGCGGCCCACGCGCTCCCGGCGCGCTACGAAGGTCAGGCTGTCGGCACGCTCGGCGATTTCACCGCCTTCAGTTTCTACGCCACCAAGAACCTGACGACCGCCGAGGGCGGAATGCTGACCGGGTCGCCGGAACGGCTGGCGCGGGCGCGTATCCTCAGCCTGCACGGCATGAGCCGCGACGCCTGGAAGCGCTACAGCGCTGAAGGCTCATGGTTTTACGAGATCGTCGAGCCGGGCTTCAAGTACAATATGACCGACATTCAGGCCGCTATCGGGCTGGTGCAGCTTGAGCGGCTGGCGGCGATGCAGGCGCGGCGGCGCGAAATCGTCGCGCAGTATCAGGCGGCGTTCGCGGCCCTGCCGGAGCTTCAGCCGCACATCGCCCGCCCGAACGTCGAGTCCTCATGGCATCTGTTCCCGCTCCGGCTCAATCTCGACCGGCTGACGATCAACCACTCGCAGTTCATCGAGGCGCTCAGGCAGCGCAATATCGGCGCCAGCGTCCATTTCATCCCGATTCACCTGCACCCCTACTACCGCGACAAGTATGGCTGGCAACCCGCCGATTTTCCGGTTGCGCTGGGCGAATATCAGCGCCTGCTATCGCTGCCGCTGCACCCGCGCCTGACCGACGCCGAGGTGGCCGATGTGATTGCCGCCGTGACCGACGTGGTCGAGCAGCATCGATGCTGAAACGCGCTTTCGACGTCGCCGTGAGTCTGGCGGCGCTGATCGCGCTGTCGCCGCTGCTGCTGCTGATCGCCTTGCTCGTGCGGGCGACTTCTCCCGGCACAGCGCTCTATTGCGCCACGCGCGTCGGCCTCAACGGCCAGCCGTTCACGCTCTACAAATTTCGCTCGATGGTCAGCGACGCCCATCGGCATGGCCCCGGCATTACTGGCGCGGGCGATCCGCGCATCACGCCGCCAGGCCGCGCGCTGCGCCGCGCCAAGCTCGACGAGCTGCCGCAGTTGTTCAACGTGCTGCGCGGCGACATGAGTCTGGTCGGGCCGAGGCCAGAAGACCCGCGCTACGTCGCCCTGTATACGCCGGAGCAGCGCGAAGTTCTGCGTGTGCGCCCCGGCATCACCAGCGCGGCCTCGGTCGCCTTTCGGAACGAGGAAGCGCTGCTCGGCGGCGCGGACTGGGAGACGGTCTATCTTGAGCAGGTCATGCCAGCCAAACTGGCCGCCGACCTCGACTACGCCCGCCATCCGACGATGGGGCGCGATCTGATCATTCTGGCGCGAACGGTCGCGGCGCTTTTCCACTGAGGACAATGTCGATGATGCCCGATTTTCCTGCCTCTACGCCCGCCTCGAAGCGTTTGACCGGCCTGAGCCGTGTCCCGATTCCGATCTGGATTTTTGTCGTCTCGGTCACGTTGAGCCTCATGACGCTGGCGGTCGTCAGGCCGGCGGAGTTCAGGGCGTCGGACGACTTCTCGGACATCAGCTCCGATTATGGCCGACCGGCGCAGGACATCATCGAAGGCCGTGACTACAGCGCGTTCCGCTTCCCGCCTGCTGTCCCGCTCTCGCTGGCCGCGCTCTATGCCGTCGCCCACGCCTCTGGCCTGTCTGATCGGGCGCTGGTCGCCGTCTGGCTGGTGCTGCTGGTGGCCGCTGGCGCGCTGCTGCTCTACGGCATCCTGCGCGCCCTCTGGCCGAAGACGCCGTCAGTCATCGCTATCGCCCTGTGGCTGTTCTATCCGCCCGCCCTCTATCTGGCCGGTTACGTCGGCTCGGAACAGTTATTTAACGTCGGTTTATTCGCGTCGGTGCTGCTGCTGCTGCGCGCCCAGTCGATGGAAGCGCGCCGCAGACCTGTCATACTGTTCGCGTCCGGTATTTGCGCGGCAGCAGCCATGCTCGCCCGCTCGACCGGCATCGCGCTGATTATCCTGCTGCCGCTCGCGCTGCTCTGGAAGCCGACCTCAAAACGGGTCGGGCAGGACATCGCCGCGCTGCTGCTCGGTATGGCGCTGCTGGTCGCGCCGTGGGAAGCCTACGTTTACAGCCGCATTCAGGTCGTCGTCCCCATCAGCCTGAGCGGGGCGGGCGCGATGATTGACGGCGCGACTTACGCCGTCGATCCAAAAGATCATCGCAATGTTGCCATTACCGACGCCGACCGGGCGCTCCAGCTCGATTTTTACAGCATCCCGCGCGGCGAAATCACGACGATGGGCCAGGTCCTCGCCTTTTTCGCCGATGCGTTCCGCACCCGCCCAGGCGCCGTGATCGAGCATTTCGCCACCAAGCTCGTCAACGTCTGGTATGCCACTGACGGCAGCCGACTCGGCAGCGTCTTTTTGCTGTTCCAGCTTCCTTACATTGTCCTGCTGGTCGTCAGTCTGGCGCTCGGCTTTCGGCAGCGGGCGTTAAGGCAGCGCATGGCTCTGCTGGCTGCGCTCTTCGGGCTGTCGGTGCTGGGGATTACCGCGCTGTCGGTTCCGCTCATGCGTTACCTGATTCCCGCTGTCGGCCTGATCTGGGCGCTGATTCCGGCCACGCTTGAGGCCGCCGGGCGCATTATTCAGCGTCAGCGCGCCGCCCGACAGGCAGCGTCACGCCAGTAAAAAGCCGCTGTGAGAGCGGCTTTTCCGGGTAAGCAGGGTCAGCGCGATCACTCAGACGCCGAGCGTGCGGCAGATGTTCTCCGCCAGCGTGCCGCGCGCGCACAGTTTCTGCGCCGCGCTGACGGCGTTCGGGTCGGGGAAGTTGATGAAGGCGACGACGCTGCGCCCCGACGCGCGAATGACCATCGGCAGTTGAACCGCCTGATTGAGCAGGCTTTCCGGCACTTTCTCGACCAGACTCAGGCTTTCGAGCGTCAGTTCCGCCGCTGGCTCCGGCGCAGCCCAGTCAGCGCTGGTCAGCGGCTTCGCGCTGTCGGCAGCGCCCGACGGATCGCAGGGAATGGCGGCGGTCGCCGTGTAGCCGGGCGGGATGTAAAGCGGCGAGGCCGTATCAGGATAGAGCGTGGCGAGGCCATAAGTCGTCGTCAGCTCAAGCTGGCCGCAGGCGCTGTCATTCGAGGGCAGGACGCGCATCAGCACGGTCGAGTCGACGCGCACGGGGACGTCCTGCACGCGCAGGTTGACGGCGGCGTTGTCTGGCCCTTGCGCCAGCAGGAACGACGGCGCTTCGGCGCACGGTGAGGCTGTCGGTTGGCGCAGATAGAAGGACTGCATCGGCGTGAAGCGGTCGGCGCTCCAGCGGGCCAACGCGGACGGATCGGCGCTGGAGTCGAGCGCCGACCTGCTGATCCAGCCCGGTTGTGTCTGGTAGACGGCGCGCACCCAGTCGCCATCGGCGCTGATAGCGTCGAGATTGACGCTCGACTGCGCCGGAAGGTGGGTGACGATCTCAGATGTCGCCAGGGGCGCTTCGCGCAGATCGGCTGCCGCCGCCAGCGCGGTATCGAAGCTGGGGCCGGGCTGGAAAATCGCATCCGGCGCGACGCGGTTCTCGACTTCGAGGCCGCCGAAAGCGATCAGCCTGACGCTTTCCTGCGCCAGCGCCTGGGGCAGATCGGCGCGGACGTCCATGAGCGTCACCCCGTAGCCGCCATTGACCGGGTCGGCAGCGCTGGTCTGAAGGGTATGAAGGCCGTCGAGGGCGACGTACTCGCCGCGCTGGCTGAAGGATGACGGTGTGACGCCGCTGACAAAGCTGGCGGTGACGGTATCGCTGCCGTAACAGGCGCTGTTCGACGGCGACTCGGCGCACACGTCGGAAAGCTGCGACAGCGCGTTCGTCGCTGCCGTCGCGCAGGTCGTCGTATCCTGCGCCGAGGTCACGCCCGCTGCCAGCAGAATCAGGGTCAGGGGAATGACGCCGCACAGGCGGGCCAGCGAGTGTCGCATCATCATCATCGTTTCAGCCTCTTTGCGGTGCAAGTCCGCTAATCTTCGGTCAAATTGTCGAAATTTGCAACGACAATCCTTGAGCGCACCGTCCGCGACAGCCGTTGCCAATTCACGACTCCGCGCCGCCGTAGTATCATAACCCTGCAGAAATGAAGCACCGAGAAATAAAGCTCATCCGCAGCGCGCCGTGGGCGCTTGAGGTTTCCTGCCGGGCAGCGCCAGCTTTTTCCGGTTCGCGGCGCTCATCTCTCGGTTCGTAAAGAGTCGGTTTCCTTGCCGGAACAGGGCATAATCCCCGCTTATGGAATTTTCGCGTTATCTTCGCTTCGTCCGAAAATGGCTCTGGCTGATCGTTCTGGCGGCCATTCTGGCCGGGGGCATCAGCTTCATCATCCGCACCGGTCAGAATTCGATCTACGAAACGGATGCGACCGTCGCCATCGGTCGCTATATCGATTCGCCCAACCCGAACAGCGCCGATATCCGCACCGGCATGGATCTGGCGCAGACCTACGCGCAGATCGTCGTCACCCATGACGTGCTGCAAGGCACGATTGACGCGCTCAAGCTGCCGCTCTCAGTCGATCAACTGCGCCAGCTCATCGCTACGCGCATCATCGAGGGAACCTCGCTGCTGGTGATTGAAGTGTCGTACACCGACCCGGTACTGACCGCCGACATCGCCAACGCGCTGGCCGACCAGTTGATTCTCCACAGCCCGACCAACCTGACCGAACAACAGCAGACTCAGCTTAAGCTGGCAAACGACCAGATCGACGCGCTTGACCGGCAGGTAGCGCAGGCCCGCGAGCAGGTCGCCGCCCTCGATACGCAGATCGCAGCCTCGACCGACAACGCCGATCTCGCCCACCTGACCGAGCAGCGCAACGCCCTGATCGACCAGATCAACGGCGCTGCGGCGACGATTGCCCAGTTTTCCAACACGGTCGCCGCGCTCCAGCAGCGCACCAACGCCCTCGACGTGGTCGAGCGGGCGCAGGTTCCCGTCCGCGCCAGCGGCACGAGCGTGCTCAACACGGTGCTGCTCGGCGCGCTGGTCGGGGTGGCGCTGGCCGTCGGCGCTGCGCTGCTGCTCGACTATAGCAGTGACTCGATTCCCTCGTCCGAGCGCGCCGTCGCCCTGCTCAATCTCCCGGTCTGGGGAACCATCGTCCGTTTTGGCAGGAAGCAGGACAGTTATCCTGACCGGCTGATCGTCAATGACCATCTGGAATCGGCGGTGTCGGAAAGCTATCGCACGCTGCGCACCAATCTCGTCTTCGCCAACGAGGACGGCAACCGCATCCACCTCGTCACCAGCCCCGGCCCCATCGAAGGCAAGAGCGTGACCGCCGCCAACCTGTCGATCTCGCTGGCGCAAACTGGAATGCGCGTCCTGCTGATCGACGCCGACCTGCGCCGCCCCAAAGTCCACGAGATTTTCGGCGTCTCCAACGATGTCGGCCTGACGACGCTGCTGTTCTCCGAGCCAGATCGGATCGACGAGATTCTCGCCGACAGCGCCCCGACCGACGACCCGGCGCTGAACACGCTGCGCCACTGCGTCCAGAAGACCGACGTGCAAAATCTGCGCGTCATCCCCTGCGGCTTCATCCCAGCCAACCCGGCG
>CAZZAO010000048.1:22169-37440 GCA_964652205.1 uncultured Anaerolineaceae bacterium
GCGGAACTGCTCGGCTCGGCGCTGATGCAGCGCTGGGTCGAGGCGCTGCGAGCCTCGACGATGGTGGATATGGTCATCATCGACACGCCGCCGGCGATGGTCGTCGCCGATGCCTCGCTGCTGGCAGCCAGCATCAAGGCGACGGTGATTATGGTCATCGACGCGACTAAAACGCGCCGGATCGCCGCGCTTAAAACCAGAGAGCAGTTCGAACAGCTCGGCGTGCATATTCGCGGCGTCGTCCTCAACCGCGTGCATCCGCGCGACGAAGACTACGGTTATGGCTACGGCTACGCCTATTACTACACCACCCCCGCAGCGAATGACCCGGTCGCCCACAGCGCGAAAACAGGGACGCCAGTCAAAGGGAGATGAGCGCGGGCCGTGTCAGCGCAATGCTGACACCCTCGTGAGCAGGGCCAGCGGGGCGATTCTCATTTGACGAATCGGGTTGAAAGCAGGCTAAAATCAAGGGAGCGCTGGATAAGGCATCGGTGTGAACGTTCCGGCTTCTGGAGAAGCGCGCTGTTTCGCGCCCGCCTGCCAGCGGCTGCTGCTTAAGCCGGTTATCTATCGCGGACGTTAAGCCAGGTCTGGAATCTGGCTGCCGATTCTTAGGCGCGTCCGCCGACGCACGATTCAGAATTGTGAAGGGTAGTCTGGGAAATTCGATGGAGCCTAAATGGGGATGGGTGTCGAACCACACCTCACCGCCAAACCTTCAGCGGCTGCTGCGTGATGTCCTGCTCGATCTCATCATCGTCGTCGCTGCCTATACACTGGCCTTTATTCTCCGCGCGCTGACCGTCCCGCTCGACTACCGCGACAGTCTCGGTTTCATCGCCTACGTAGCAGCAGCGCAGGTCCTCACCCTTTACCTGCTCGGAGCCTATCACCGCCTCTGGTCGCGGACGAGCGGCCACAGTGTCATCGTCATCGTCAACGCGGTCGGGCTGGCGAGCGTCGTCGTCACGCTGACCGACCTCATCCCTGACCGGCGCCCGCTGCCGGTCAGCGTCGTCATCGTCGCGCAGGTCTTCGTCCTGTTCGGCGTGATCGCCGTGCGTTTCCGCTCGCGGCTGTTCACCGGCCTGTCATGGCGCTGGCAGGCGTTGTGGGCCTACCGCTCGCCGAACAACCTGCGCGTGCTGATCGTCGGCGCAGGCGACGCCGGGCAAGTGATGGCGTGGCGGCTGAAGTACCGCTCGCCGCATCACGATTATCAGGTCGTCGGCTTCGTCGACGATGACCCGGCCAAGCAGAAAATGTACGTCGAGGGCAGCCCGGTCCTCGGCACGCGCGGCGACATCGAGCGGCTGGTCGAGGCGCAGCATGTCGATCTGATCGTCGTCGCCATTCACAAAATCACCGGAGCCGACATGCGCGATATCCTGGCGCGCTGCGAGGCGACCAAAGCGCTGATTAAGGTCATCCCTGATGTCTTCGACCTGATGAACACCCGCACCAACGCGCCCCAGCTCCGCGACGTGCAGGCCGAAGACCTGATCGGGCGGAACGTCGTCACGCGCGGCGCGGGCATCGCCCTCGACCCGGTGACGGGCAAGGTCGTGCTGGTGACGGGCGCTGCCGGTTCTATCGGCTCGGAACTCAGCCGCCAGATCGTCCATTTCGAGCCGACGCGGCTGATCCTGCTCGACATCGACGAGAGCGGCCTGCACGACCTGAGCATCGAACTGGGCGCGCGCTTCCCGCAGCTTCCGCTCGTGCCGGTGCTGGCCGACATCACCGTCCTCGATCAGGTCGAAGCGGTCTTCGAGCAGCACGCGCCTCAGCTTGTCTTTCACTGCGCCGCCTACAAACATGTGCCGATGCTCGAACAGCATCCCAATCAGGGTATCCGCACCAACATTGGCGGCACGCAGCGGCTGGCGCAGCTTGCTCGCAGCTATCAGACCGAGCGCTTCGTCCTCATCTCCAGCGATAAGGCCGTCAACCCGCAGAACGTCATGGGCGCGACCAAGCGCGTCTGCGAGCTGATCCTGCACGCGCTCTCGGCGCAGGCGGGCAACCGGACGCTGTTCACCTCGGTGCGCTTTGGCAACGTGCTGGGCAGCCGGGGCAGCGTCGTGCCGACCTTCGCCCGCCAGATCGACAGCGGCGGGCCAGTCACCGTCACGCACCCTGACATGACGCGCTACTTCATGAGCATCCCGGAGGCAGCCAATCTGGTCATTCACGCCGCCTGCCTGACGCGCGGCGATGACATTTTCATCCTGCGGATGGGCGAGGTCGTCCGCATCGTCGAGCTGGCCGAGCGCATGATTCGCCTGCGCGGGCTGCGGCCTTACGTCGATATCGCCATCGAATTCACCGGGATGCGCCCCGGCGAAAAAATGCATGAGGAACTGTATGACACCAGCGAGCGCCCGTCGGACACCGCGCATCCGAGCATCATCGAGCTGCATAGCTGGAGCGATGACTTCGACGCCGCCGTCTTTTTCAGCGAGCTAGATACGACGCTGGCGGCGCGCTTCAACGACCGCTACGAGGCGCTCCGGCAGTTGCGCGATCTGATGCACATCCACTATAACCTGACCACGGCAGCGGATTAATTGCACGGCCTCTCACCTCACCCCCACCCCTCGCCGCAAGCAGAGAGGGAGCCTGGCCCGCCGAGATCAAACGTTTGAGATCGTGAACGTTTTAACGAAATGCCTGTTACTATCTGTAGCCTGTGACGATTGCCCCACGCCAGATCATGACGACCACGGACTGACGCCCCTCTCTACTTACAGCGGAGCGTGCCGAGCGTTCTTTGCTCGGCAGGAGCCGGAGGCCGCGCAGGACAGGGGGAAGGGTTCCCAACTTCATGGCTTCGACCGACCCGACCACGCCAGAACAGGACGACGAATACGGATTGATCCGCAGGCGCAGGCACAAACGCCGTCAGCCGCGCTGGCGGCGGACGCTGCGTAAACTGGGCAGCCGAATCCGCTGGCAAATCCTGCTGATCGTCATCCTCGCCATCGTCTCCGTGTCGGCGGTCGCTGCCGTCGCGCTGCTGACCGATTCCAACAGCCGCGTGCAAAGCTCGCTCACCAGCCTCAACCGCGTCATCAGCACCCTGAGCCAGAAACAGGGGATCGAACTGACCCGCGACGACTTCAATCGCCTGCGCGCCAGCGTCGCCGACCTTGCCAGCAATATTGCGCTGGCGCAGCGACAAACCCGGTTTCTCCATCTGTTCGCCGGGCTGAACAAGGATATTGGCGCGCAGTTCGCAACCCTCGATACGACCGCCAGCCTGACCAGCGCCGCCGACGATATGCTCAACGGGCTTCAGCCGACGTTGTTTTTCCTCGTCGGCGGCAAGGGCAGCGAATCGGTCGTCGCGCAGATTTCGTCCGGCGAGCGGATCGTCGAGCTGCTGCAATTGGGGCGCGGCCAGTTCATCGACGCGGGCAGCAAGCTCGCTGCCGCCGCGCAGCAGCTCGATCAGATTCCGGTCGCCGATCTATCCGCCGAGACGCTGCTGCGCGTCGAAACCCTGCGCGGCGCGCAAACCCGACTTGAACAGGTCAACAATCTGCTGCTGGCGTCGCCACAACTGCTGACGACCGCGCTCGGCCTGTCCAGCGAGCAGAGCTATCTGGTGCTCTCGGCCAACAGCGACGAACTGCGCCCGTCCGGCGGTTACATCAGCACTTACGGCTGGATCGGCATCCGCAATGGGCGCGTCACCGGCTACGATTACGGCGCGACGACCGCCAGCACGCCGTCCGCGCCGCCGCTGACGACCGCCAGCCCGTATCCAGTCCCCGGCTGGTGGATTCAGTACGATCAGCCGCTCTACGCCGCCTGGGATGGAAGCTGGTCGCCGGACTTCCCGACGACCGCTGCGATGGCGAAGTGGTACTACGACGGCGGCGGCAACCCGCGCGCGCCGGTCAGCGGCGTCATCGGCATCGACCTGATCGGCTTCCAGATGATTCTCAACGCGCTTGGCGACGTCGAAGTGCCGGAATATAAGCGCGTCGTCACGCCAGAGGATTTCCGCGCGACCGTCTACGCTATCCGCGAGACGACATCGGGGGACATCGAACATAAGCGCTTCGTCGCCGCGCTCTACCGCCACCTCTTCGAGAAGTGGCAGTCAGTCAACGACGAGCAGACCAACAGCCAGCTATTCGGCGCGATCTTGCAAGGGCTGCGCGAGAAGCACATCATGATCTACTTTCCCGACGCCCAGTTGAATCGCGCCGTCGATATGCTCGGCTGGTCAGGTCAACAGGATGACACGCCCAACCATGACTATCTACTGACGGCAGACGCCAACCTCGGCAACAAGTCGAATAGCTCCGTCATCCGCCAGTTGACCTACGATGTCGAGATCAAAGCCGACGGCTCGCTCAACAGCCGCGCCACCATCGCTTACGACTTCCCGGCCTCGATTGCCGGGCAAGACCCGGCTTTCGACCCGCTGCACAACGGCCCGCGCGATTACGCCAACCTGCTTCAGGTCTACACGCCTGCGGGCATCACCCTGACCGATTCGCGCGCGCCGTCGCCGCCGCAGGTCGAACAGAGCGGCAGCCACGCGCTGCTGGTCGAGCGTTTCGTGCTGGCTTTCGACAGCGCCGAGAGCCTGCAATTTTCGTACACCGTGCCGCCGATAGTCGAGACGTTCGGCCCGTACCAGCGCTACCGGCTGCTGCTGCAAAAGCAGCCCGGCACGCGCGGCGACCCGGCCAGCGTTCAGATCAGGCTGCCGAAGGGCGCAAGCGCCGTCAGCGTCTCGCCGCCGCCCGCCGCCAGCTACAGCCTCGACCAGCCAATCCTTGAATTTCGGCTCGAACTGACCACCGATCAATGGATTGAGGTCATTTACCGCGCGGACGGATCATGAGCGTAACGCCGCCGCGCGCCCTGCTGATCGAGCAGGCCCACCGTCCCTATCCGCTGCCGACGCGCCCCTGGCTGATGGCGCAAAGCTGGCATACGCTGCTGTTCGCTCACTGGCGCGTCCCGGTCGAGACGCTGCGTCCGCTGATCCCCGCCGCGCTCGAACTCGACACCTGTGACGGCGAAGCCTGGGTGAGCGTCGTGCCGTTCACGATGAGTCACATTCGCGCCCGCTGGCTGCCGCCCTTCCCCTGCGTGTCGGCTTTTATCGAGCTGAATGTTCGCACCTACGTCGTCCGCGACGGCAGGCCGGGCGTCTGGTTCTTCAGCCTCGACGCCTCGAATCGGCTCGCGGTCGAAGCGGCGCGCCGGGCGTTTCATCTACCCTACTTCAAGGCTCGAATGCGCGTCGAACGCGACGGCGACACGCTCTGCTACGACAGCCGCCGGACGGATCGACGCGCGGCGGCGGGCGCGTTTCGCGGCCTCTATCGCCCGACATCGCCGGTCTATCGCAGCGCGGCGGGATCGCTCGACAGTTGGCTCAGCGAGCGTTACTGCCTGTACGCCGCGCAGGGCGGGCAACTCTGGCGGACGGACATTCACCATGCGCCGTGGCCGCTCCAGCGCGCCGAAGCCGAAATCGAGGCCAATACGGTGGCCGCTGCCTTCGGTCTGCGCTTCGAGGGGCCGCCGCTGCTGCACTACGCCGAGCGGCTCGACGTGCTGGCGTGGATACCGGTACGGGTGGCGTAACCCAAACCCCGTGAGCACCAGCGTAACCTGAGTTTTGAACAAGTGGGACACCTTATCCGCGCCGTTATTGTCGCGCCTCTATCGGCGTCGAGGAAAGCTCGGCAGGTTACGTCACGCGGCGCGCCCGCCGACGAGAGACGCGCGTGCTTCGTCCGTTATTCGTCACTCGCGCCTCTCAGTTGATCGTGAGTTCGGCGGTTTCGCGGCGGACGGCATCGAGAATCTGGCCGGCGACGTGTTCCGGCGTCGATTTACGCATCCGTTTGAGCGCGTCGATCAGCCCTCTCCCGATGGGAGAAAGGAGCGCAATAATCAGAACGGGCATTTGCAGCGGCCTGATGCGTCATGCCCGTTTTCGTTTACGGAAATTCTAATCCAATGTGGAATGCTGCGGCGGACACGATACATCGTGTCCCTACGAGGAAACACCCTCGACATATTTTGCGAGGTGGTTGAGCGACTGCTGCGAGCCGAGCGCGTTGTCCTCAAGGCGGATGCCTGACGGGATATTTTCGCAGCGCGCCGTTACGTTTGTGCCGCCGTCGGCGTCCTCGAACAGCCAGGTAATCGTCATTTCACCGGCAAAGGCCGGGTCAGGCGAATCGAATTCGCTGACCCAGATGATCTTCTCGTTGGGGATCATCTCAGCGAACGTCCCCTCGGCGATGTCGGTATCGTCGGACGACTTGCCGCGCAGCGCGGCCCCGGCGTTCTGATACGTCAGCGCGATACGGAACTTCCCGCCCGGACGTGGCTCGAAGGTCAGCACCTTGCCCTTCATCGTGTCCGGCGGCAGCCACTCAGCGACAGCGTTCGCGTCGAGAAAAGCGCGGTAGGTTGCCTCGCGCGAGGCGCGGATGACTTTGGATACTGCCGTGCTTCGATCCGCCATCCGCGCCCCTATTCTCGCCGCAGGATGTTGATGACCAGTGATCCCATCCGCCGACTCTCGATCAGATTGAGGCGCAGCGGCGCATCCAGCTTCGGGAAAATCGGCATCCCCTCGCCCAGCACGACCGGATGTACGCCGAGCCAATATTCATCCACCAGTCCCAGCGCTGTCAGCGACTGCGCAAATTTCGCGCCGCCGTGCGCCAGAATCATTTCGCCCGGTTCCTGCTTCATCGCCTTGATCGCTGTGGCAACGTCGCCGTGTTCGATGCGCGTATTTTGCCAGTCGAGCTGGTCGATGGACTTCGAGAAAATGACCTTTGGGATTTCGTTCATCGGCTGGGCAAAGTCTTCAGTCGAGTGAGGGAAGTAGCTTGCCATGGCGCGGCCCAGGTTGCCGCCCATGACGTGGACACCCACTTTCGAGAGCATTTCCAGGTTATAGGCTCCGTACTCCTCGTTGAAGTCGGGGAAGACCCAACTGTTGTCACCGTCAGGCCGCGCGACAAAACCGTCAAGTGAAACCGACATTCCCAGAATGAGCTTACGCATCAGCATCCCCTTCGCCTGGAACTAGAACATAGGTTCTATTATAGGCGTCACTATCGGTTTTTGTCAACAACGCGGCGCGCCCGCCGACGAGAGACGCGCGTGCTTCGTCTGTTATTCGTCACCCGCGCCTCTCAGTTGATCGTGATTTCGGCGGTTTCGCGGCGGACGGCATCGAGAATCTGGCCGGCGACGTGTTCCGGCGTCGATTTACGCATCCGTTTGAGCGCGTCGATCAGCCCCTGATTGATCGTCTGATCGCCGATGGCGTTTTCGTTCAGGCCAGTATCGGTCGCGTTTGGAAAAACCGTCAGCACGCGGATATGGTCTTGCTTCAGTTCCTCGCGGGCAGTCCGCGAGAGCATATTGAGCGCCGCCTTGCTGGCCGAATAGCCAGCGAAACCCGGAAAGACGTAGTCGGCAGTCGTCGAGCTGATATTGACGATGACGCCGCCGCCGATTTTTCGCATCACCGGCACAACCGCCTGAAGCGCGTAGAGCGGGCCAAAGACGTTGAGTTCGACAGCCTGATGGAACAGATCGAGGTCAAGCTCGGCGACGTGGCCGACCACCGACTGTCCGGCATTGTTGATGAGCACATCAACACGGCCAAAGTGATCGACGGCAGTTTGAACGAGGCGCTGCACAGCGGCGGGGTCGCGCATATCGGTCGGAACGGCGAGCGCCTGCGCGCCGAGTTCAGCCGCAAGCTGATGGAGCGCGGCGGCTGATCGTGCGGCGAGGACGACGCTCGCGCCCTCGGCGGCGCAACGTTCGGCGATGGCCCTGCCGATGCCGGTGGACGCGCCGGTGACGATCACGACTTTCCCCTTGATGTCCATACGCAGCCTCGCTTTTGGATGGTCAGTCAGGTCAATAAGCCGCTGACGGCTTCAAGTTTGAGCGGCTATCTCCCGCCAGGCGCGAACCATCGCCGCCCCGATGGAAGGCAACCCCTCCCCCTGTCCCCCTCCCCGTAAACGGAGAGGGGGGAGTGGACGCGAACCATCGCGGCTCTGATCTTGCTCCCCTCTCCTGGCTGTACTCAGCGGTCGGGAGAGGGGCCGGGGGTGAGGTCAGCGCGGGCTGTCATTCGCTCGGCGGAGTCGTCGTCTGCTCGATCCACGCCAGATAATCGTCCTCGGTCACTAAGGTTCCATGCAGCAGCTCGGAATTGACCAGCCGGCGGTTCGAGTCGAAATACAGATCGACCTCGACGGTCTGAAAGCACTTCGTCCCGCGCGCCAGCTTATGGACAACGTAGCTTTTGTTGTCGTCGGTCAGACTGAGATCGTTGTTGCGGTCGATTCGCATCCGCACGATTTCGTCGCACTGGTCTGGCTTGACGTAGAAGTAAACCCCGCTGGCATCGCCGCTGCGACTGCCGCCCGCTCCGCCGCCGCCACCGCCGCCAAACAGGCGCTTCAAGATTTCCATCTGTGACGTCCTTTCACCATCGGCGGCGACTGAAAGCAATTGAGATGAGGCCGCCGCCACCTCGATCTTAACTCGAATGACGCGCTGCCGCTTTTCAATCGGTTAACCGCGATTTGTCAACGGTTGAAACGAGATTCAAATGCCACGCAAGCGATCTTGTTACGAACTAATGTTCTAAACCGTGCTAACATGGCAATATTTGATTTCTGTTACACGGAGCGCACTCACGATGGTCGATTACGAGTTAACCGAACAGATTTACGCTTATATCTGCCAGTTCGTCGCCGAACGCGGCTACCCACCGAGCCAGCGCGAGATTGCCAGAGCCTGCTACCTCTCGCGCACGGGCGTGGTGACGCACCTCGCCCGGCTCGAAGCCGAGGGACGCATCACCCGCGTGCCACGCGCCGCGCGCGGAATCCGCATCCGGCGTCAGGTCGAGGCACACCGTTAACCGCCGCCAGTCCCCCCCGCTGCAATCGACAGCGGATGATACTCCTCCGTCCACCACTTCGGGAACGGCTCGTAGTTCTGCGCCGGGACATGCAGGTAGGTATCGAGGATGCGGCGCACAATCGGCCCGGCAACTTCCGAGCCTTCGCGCGAGTTCTGCGAGAGCACGGCGATGGCGATCTGCGGCCTGTCCGCCGGGACGAAAGCGACGAACCAGGCGTTTGGCTCGCGGTCGGTCTGCGCCGTGCCGGTCTTGCCGCAGATGCTGTAGTAGGCATGATCGAAGTCGAAGTAGGCTGTGCCGAGCGGCTCGCCATTGGTCGTGTTGACGGCGGTGCGCGTCGTCACGTCGCACATCCCCTGTTTGACCAGCGCGATGGTCTGCGGCGTCAGTTTCATGTCGTCGAGAATTTGCGGCGTCGCCTGAAAGGTCGGCGTCTGGCCGTCGATGCCGACGCGCTGGACGATGTACGGCCTGTAGAGCGTGCCGCCGTTGGCGATGCCCGAAACAGCAACGGCCATTTGCAGCGGCGACACCTGCACGTCGCCCTGACCAATCGCCTCATTAATGGCCGCTTCGACGCTGGTCGTCACCGGAACATTGCCCATCGCTTCCTTGCCGAGCATGTCCAGCCCGTAGGTCTGGCCGAGGCCCATCCGGTGGGCGTAATTCGAGAGCAGGCTCGGCCCTCTCTGGAACAGCCGCGCGCCCATCTCGTAGAAGAACGGGTCGCAGGATGAGGTAATCGCGCTGGCGAGGGTGACGTCGCCAGTCGGGAAGCGATCTTCCTCGAACGGCTCGGACGCGCGCCAGTCGAGGCGGACAGGCAGCGTGTCGCCGTACTTCTTGCCGTTTTTCCATTCCAGATCGCAGTAGAAATTGTCGGTCGGGCCGATGACGCCTTCGTTGGCCGCTGCCGCCGCAGTGACGATCTTGAAGGTCGAGCCGGGCGCGTACTGGCCCTGAAAAGCGCGGTTGAAGAACGCGCCGTTCGGGTCGCGGGCCAACTGCGCGATGTACGCGCCGGGGAAGGGATAGGGCGTTTTCGGGCTGAACAGGCCGGGATCAAAGGTCGGCCAACTGGCGAGCGCCAGAATCGCCCCGTTGCGGACGTCGATGATGGCGACGCCTGCGCCGGGAGACAGCACGCCCCAGCTTGGCTGGGCGTAGTTATAGGCGTCGGCCAGCGCCTGGGCGGTGGCTAGCTGCAAGTCGCGGTCGAGAGTCAGCGTGACCGATTGGGCAGGCTGCGCCACCGCGTTGCCGAGCGAGCGAATGACTGTGCCGCCCGGTTCGGTGATACTCAGCACCCGCGCCGATTTCCCGCGCAGCTCAGCGTCGTAGGCCGCCTCGATCCCCGCCTGACCGACCAGATCGCCCTGCGCGTAACCGTTCTTGAGGTCGGCGTCAGTCGCCTGACCGAGGTAGCCGGTAACGTGCGTCATCGCGCCGTGACCGACGTAGCGCCGGTCGGTGCGCTGCTGAATCAGCCCGTTGTCCGCGCGGATGCCGCAGTTATCGTCGAGCGCTTTAGCCTGCGCTGTGACGGCGTCGTTGTCGCTGTCGCCGACGTAGAAGATCGTCTCCATGTTGTAATTGGCGGCGGCGACCGATTTAAGCAGGTCGGGCAGGCTCAGCCTGAGGAAGCTGGCGAGGAAGCTGTAACAGTCCTGCTCGCTGCGCATGGCGAGCCGCTGCGCGTAAATTTCGACGACTGTCCCGCCGTCCTCGACCAGCAGATTGCCGTTGCGGTCGTAGAGGTTGCCACGCGGCTGCTGCGCCGATTCGACCTGCACCTTTGCGCCGCCCGCCAGCCCGTCGAAAATATCCATGCTCGACCAGGCCACGCGCCAGCCATCGGCAGCCTGAATCAGCCGCATGGTTCGGTTGGGGTCGGCAATCGTGCCGAAGCTCGGCGAGGTCACGCTCAGGTCGTAGGCGACGGCGGCGGTCACGCCCTGAAGTTTGGTCTGGTGGACGGTGAATTGCAGGTTATCCAGCTCGATAGCTTTGGCGACGTTCTCATAGGTTCCCTGAAAGATCGCCAGCGGGAACATGCTCTGACTCTGCGGGCTGAGGAGCGCGTACATGGCCTTGTAGTCGGTGCGGCTCCAGGCGTCGAGGAACTGGCTGACGGTGTCTCCGGGGGAGCGGGACGTTTGCAGGAACGACGGCGCGGACGCGCCCCCGGTGCTGCCGCCGAGCTGCGGGAGCGCGCTGCACGCCGAAACGACTGTGATGAGGATCAGAAAGCCGATCCTGAGCGCGCGCGCCGGACGGCGAAGCGCCGAATTTTCAAGCTGCATTCGTAAGGATCACCTCATTCAGCCAGCATCAGCGCTACTATAACGGCGCTCTGACGCAGAGTCCAGACTAAGCCGCTGGATCGTCGCGCAAGCGTCAGTTACAGGATGATCTCAGGTATAATCAAGTTGAAAGTGATCGGAGGCGTCGATGACTATTCAGGAACTTCTTGAGGAAATCCGCGCGTTGCCTGTGGCGGAGCGGAAAGAATTGGTGAAGCGGGTGATTGATACGCTGGACCAGGTCGAGCCGTCGAAGAAGCGCAGCCTGCACGAACTTCGCGGGCCGGGTAAAGAAATCTGGGCGGGCGTTGACGTTGAGGACTACATCAATCAACAACGCGACGAATGGGATAAGCGTCCGTGAACGTTGGAGCTGCACTTCGGGGAGTGTCCAGCCTCTACATCGAGACTGCGCCATTAATTTACGTATCATTCTTTTAGATGAGCTTGACACCAGCCCAGGTTAGCCATAAAGGCTCAATAGCGTAAACCAACATATACAAAAGCGATCTCGAGGCTTGTGTATTCGAGATCGCTTTTTATTCCCCCTCGCTGCTCGCGGAGAGAGCGAAGGATTGGGATGAGGGCGCTCTATCCTGCGACCTGCGCCCAGTAGCCGACCGGATCGCCGGGAACCAGCGTCACGGCGTAGACTGTCGCGCCCGGCCCCTGAATCAGCGTGGTGTACGAGACGCGGCCTGCCGCCTGTCGCGCCGTCGAGAAGCCGGTTTCCTCGGCCAGCGCCCAGCCGAGCAGGCTGTCCTGCGCGCCGAGCTTGCGCCAGATCAACCCGAAGCCGCGTTCCGCCGTGAACTTGCCTTTCGGCGCGTCGATTTTGCTCTCGGTCATGCCGTCGAGGAAGGTGTCGTTGTAGATCTGGACGCGGTGATCGGCGTTGGTCATGACGTAAATCTGGGCGACATCGGAGAAGTACATCATGACGCCGCCCTCGAACGGCTGCCAGACGCCAAAGACCGTGCGCGGCGCGCCGTCGGGGCAGCGCGGGTTGCCCGTCAGCGGGCCGATGAACGAATTTGAGCAGGTGACGTCGAAGGTTACATCCTGCGTGGCCGGGTCGCCGCTGCCCGTTACTTCGAGCCGGTAGCGCGCCGTCCCCGCGTACTGGAAGTTGGTCAGCGTCGCCGAGCCACTGACCGGGACGGCCTTCGGCTGGAGCGGACGCGGGCAGTTGTCGTCCTCGGCAGCCGGGCAGGGATAGAGGTAGGCCGCTGCGCCGGTCGCCTGCCACGTCAGCGTCACGCCTTCGAGGTTCGTCACGCTGTCCTGACTGGCGAGCAGGCCGGTAATCGAGGCGGCGGCGGTCGCCTGCGGCCCTTCTGTCGGCTCAGGGCCGGTCGCTGCGCTCGTGCCGGGAATCCAGATGGTTGAGCCGACGATCAGCGCTGAGCTGTCGTCGAGACAGTTGATGCTCGAAAGCTGATCGACCGTCAGGTTATCGACGCCGGTCAGCAGGTCGGCCAGCCGGTCGCCGGGGCGGATGATGTACGGCACGAATCCCGGCAGCGTCGAGGCGTTGCAGACGGCCAGGCGCGGATCGTCGCCGGAAAGCGCCTCTGCCGTCGTGATGGGCGCGACGGTCGCGGTCGGCGGGACGGAGAAGCTCGACTGCGTGGCGTTCGGATCGCTGGTCGAGGTCGGCAGCGGCGTGCCGATCAGCGGGCCGAACGACGGAATGACGGTCGCCGTGGCATCCTGCGCGAGCGCGATGCCCGCCAGCGCCAGCAGTAACAGCGTGAATGCGAGCGCGATACGTTTCATGAGCGATCCTCTGGGTCAGAGCCAAAGATAAAAGTCAAGATAACAGACCTCGTTGCAATCGGCAATGGCGCGTGACCGCCGCTTACCCGACTGTCATCAGCGTCTCATCTTGCCGTCTTTGCCGGAGCGCGTCATGCCGTTATAATCCATGAAATGACACAACTAATGGCGACACCGGACTATCACTTTCTTTATATTGATCCCAATCTCGGCGCGGAATGGCTGTTTGACGCGGCTCGCACCTACTGGGATAGCTTCCGCCCGACCGTTCTGACGGACTTCGCGTTCCTGCGCCTGATCCCGGAAGGCAAGACTGTCGTCGTCACCGTCGTCACGCGGCGCGACCATCTCGACCAGATTGGCGTTGAGCTGGCGCAGGCGCGCCCCGACGCTGTCTATGACCCGATTTCACAGGACGATTTCGCCGCGATGCGGACGGCGCTCAATCAGCGCGCGTTCAATCGGCTGGAATATGGCGGCACGCCCGCGCCGACTCAGCCGGTCGGCCAGCAGGTCAACGCCACGCCGGGATCGGTGCTTGGCGGCCCGGCCCCGACCCGCGCTCCCGGCGGCTTCATCACCCAGACGCCGACGCCAGAGCCGACCGACGCGACGCCCGCGCCGCTGCCGACTCAGCCGGCGACATCCGGCCCCGCCAGCCAGCCGATTGAGCCGACTCCCGGTTCGCTGCTCGGAAGTTAGGAGCCTCGATGCGCCTCGACCAGTACGAGTGGTCGCGCAATCCGCGCGGCCTGCACGTTCAGCGAATCCTGATTACGCCGCTCGACATCAAGCGCTGGACGACTCCCCATTTCGGCTGGGTCAAGCTGATCGCGTCTAGCGATGAGTATGTCGATGACTCGGAAGAATTTATGGCGCAGGGCGTCACGCCCGTCCTGCGACCGTACCGCGCTAAATGGGGCGCGAAGCCTATCGACCGGGCGCTGCAAAACCAGATCACCGCCTATGCCCGGCGCGGCGTTAAGTGGTTCGAGTTCTACAATGAGCCGAACCTCGGCGTCGAATGGCCGGACGGCGTTGATCCTGACTGGCGCGACACCGCCAATATCATCCGCCCGCTGATGGAAAACTGGCTGACCTTCGCCGAGTTCGTCATCAGCCTCGGTTGCTATCCCGGCTTCCTGCCGCTGGCCGAAAGCGGCGACCTCAAGTACGCCACAGTCCCGTGGATGAATTCGTTCCTCAACTACATGGCGGCTAACCGCTACGACCGTTTCCGCAGCGTGCTGGCGAACGGCGCGTGGGTGTCGACGCATCCCTATCTCTACAACCACTTCTATCAGGAGAAACCGGGCGGCGGCCCGCGCAGCGCCCGCGCCCCGGAAGATGAGCGCGCGCAGGAACCGGGCTGGCATTTCGAGTATCCTTACGACCCGATCACGCAGGCCAGCGATCCGGGGCGCACGGTCTACGGGGGGACGGCGCAGACGCCCAATGGCGACCCGAACGGCCTGCTGGCGATAGGCCGCATGTTCAACGAGCAGGCCGGACGGCTGTTCGGCTCGCAGGCCGTGCCAGTCCTCGGCACGGAAGGCGGCATCTGGCCGTTTCGCGGCGGGCCACATCAGCAGGATAAGCGTTTTCCTCCCTACACTGAAACCAGTCAGGCCGAAGCGACGGTCGCCATGTTCGAGTGGATCACGAAGGTTTCGCCGCCGTGGTTCTTCGGCGTCACGCTGTGGAAGGAAGACGAATACTACGACGGCGGGCGCGCTCCGGCTATCGACCGACTGGAGCAGATTCAGCCGCTGCTGCGTACCGTCCCGGCGATTGAAGTCATGGGCAGTGGCTACACGCCGCCCGGCCCCGAAGTCACCAGAGGGCCGGGGCCGATTCAGGGCCGCGCCGACTTCCATATGATTATCCTCGCGCCGGGGCTGGACTCGCGCCGGTTTTTCGAGACGGCGCAGTCCTACTGGAACACTTTCCGCCCGATGGTGACGACCGACCTCAACCTGATCGACCTGATCCCGCCGAACAAGAGTCTGGCCGTGACGGTCATCGCCACGCCCGACCTTGTGCCGATGATGACCGAGCAGATCAAGGACAAGTACCCGAACGTCTGGTTTGACCTGATTACGGCGACTGACTTCGACTCGGTGCGCCAGACCTTCAATGACCGCGTCATCGCCAATCGCCGCTTCGGCTAGAGCGCCGCGCCCGTGATGCCCTCACCCCCGCCGCCCTCACCCCCGGCCCCTCTCCCGACCGCTGA
>CAZZAO010000049.1:0-36601 GCA_964652205.1 uncultured Anaerolineaceae bacterium
ATTCGCCCTCGTCGCGCCACTCGTTTGCGCCCATGACGAACAGCCGCACCGGCGCGTCACGCTCAAGGCCATTGTCGATTCCCCTGAGGAAGTGATCGAAGAAGCGAAGCTGCACCATCGTATGGTCGATGCCTTCCTCGCCGGAATGCGCGCCGTAGTTCAGGTCAGGGAACAGGCCGGTAAAGACGCCGTGCGACCACGGGCCGATCAGCAATCGCTGCCCCAGTCGCGCGCTGTCCGAGCCGCCTTCACGCTGCATCCGCGTGAAGTTTTCCAGCGTCCCGCCGAGGAACAGATCGTGCCAGCCGCCGACGTTGAGCGCGGGAATCATCACATCGCCGTAACGTTCCTTGAGCGCGCTTGATCTCCAGTAATCGTCGTAGGTCGGGTGGTCGAGCCAGTCGAAGTAATAGTCCGCCGCCTCGCTGCTGCGGAGAATCGGCACCGATTTGAGCGGCAGATAGTCGTAATAGGACGTGAAGCGGTCGGACTCTTTGACCAGTTCTGCCAGCGCGTCGGCCTTGCCCATGCGCCGCGCAGTGTCGGTCGCCAGCGCGCCAATCGTCCAACTGAGGATGAAGCCCAGCTCGAACGCCCCGCCCTGATACGTCCAGCCCTCATAATAATTCGAGGTCGTGATCTTGGGGACGATGGCTTTCAGGTGCGGCGGCTGGGCCAGCGCGGCCAGCCACTGCGTCGCGCCAATATACGAGCCGCCGACCATGCCGACCGCGCCGCTGCTCCACGGCTGCGCCGCCAGCCACTCGACCGAGTCGTAGCCATCTTCGCTTTCATGGCGATAGGGATAAAAGCGGCCTTCAGCCATCCAGCGCCCGCGCACATCCTGAAAAACAACCGCATAGCCATACTCCGCCGCGCGCATCGGGTTGAGAGTGAACGAGTAATTGAGGAGCGCGCCTTTCTCATACGGCGTTCGGCTGAGGATCACCGGCACTTTATCGGTCGTGTCCGGGCGATAAATGTCGGCGTGAAGCAATGTGCCGTCGCGCATGGGAATCGGAATATGGCGGTCGATGAGAACGCGCGGATACATCAAAAGGCTCCCTTTCCGGTTCCACGGACATAACGTTAAGCAAGCGTTTGTCTCAGGTAACTTTGAGCGTGCTGACTGATAGACACATTCGCAGGATTGTAATGATCCGCATCACCGCGCGCAACGGAATTACCGAAAGAAGCGAGTCACTGTCTCAATGGCATCGGGTATAATCGTTACCATCGCAGCAGAGGCAAAGGAAAACAGGATGATCGCCTTACCAGAAGCGATTGCTTTGCCCTTGAAAATGGATGAACATGGCGCGATTCGTGTCAGCGGCACACGGGTGACACTCGACACGCTAATCGGTTTCCATAACCGGCACGAGACGCCGGAAGCCCTGCACGAAGGTTTTCCCACCGTCTCGCTGGCCGACATTTACGCCGTGATCGCCTATTACCTCGCCCATCAGCTCGAAATCGACGCTTACCTGAAGGAGCGCGACGAACAGGCTGACCGCATCCGTCAGGAATGGGAAACGCGACATCCGCCGCCGAGCAGAGCGGAACTCAGGGCGCGGCTGGAAAACAAACGACACGGCGAGTAGTCGATATGCGCTTTCTGGCTGACGAGAACTTCAATGGCAAGCTGCTCGCCGGTCGTCGTGCTGAATTGCCAGAACTCGACGCCATCAGGGTTCAGGACACCGACCAGGTTGGGTCGTCTGATCCTGATCTGCTGCTATGGGCCGCAGAGCAAAATCGCATTCTGATCGCCCACGACGCACAGACCATCGCAGGCTACGCTTATGACCGGGTACGGCAAGGCTTGCCAATGCCGGGAATTATCGAAGTCCGAATTTCAAAACGGCTCGGTTCGATCATCGACGACTTAACGCTTATGATCGCGGCCAGTGTCCCAGGCGAGTTTGAAAATCAGGTGCGTTACATCCCGCTCCCCTGATAATGACGACAACATTCTGATTGCTTGACACGTTGATAACCTCACGCTACAATCTCGAGCTAGACAAACGTTTGCCTAAATTATCACGATAGTGGAACAATGGCTCGAAAGCGTCACATGCGCTGATTTTTTAGAGGTCATTATGGTTGATTCTGAACGCTTACAGGGCAGGAACGCGCTAATTACCGGCGGCGGCAGCGGCGTTGGCCGAGCGACGGCCATGCGCTTCATCCGCGAGGGCGCGGCGCACGTCTTTATCCTCGACAAACAGGCCGAACGGGTCGCGCGGGTCGTCGATGAGATCGCGGCGATGGGCGGCAAAGCAACCGGCATTCACGCTGATGTCACCGTCGGCGACGACCTGCATCGCGCCATCGCCATGATTGTTAAGGCCGACGGCAGGCTCGACATCCTGATCGGCAACGCCCCGGCGTGGACGCAGGAAACCCTGATCGACATGAAGTGGGAGTCGTGGGACTATGTCACCAGCGTGATTTTGACGGCCTCGTTTCGGCTCGGCCAGCTAGCGGCCCGCGTCATGCGCGATCATGGCGGCGGCGCGATTGCCTTCACGTCGTCGATTGACTTCAAAGGCGCAGCGCCGTCGTTCAGTCATTACGGCGTCGCCAAAGCCGCCATCGTCAATCTGGTGCAGAACATGGCCTTCGAGTTCGCGCAGTACAACATTCGCGTCAACTGCGTCAGCCCCGGCCCGCTCAACACCCAGCAGTCCATCGACATCGTCGGCGAAGAACTGATGGTCAAGTTTCGCCAGTATTTCCCGCCCGTGCCGCTCGGCCATCGCCTCGGTGAAGCTGAGGACATCGCAGCAGCCTTCGCCTACCTCGTCTCGGACGACGCAGCCTACGTCACCGGCCAGAACATCGCCGTCGACGGCGGCCTGACTTCCCTCGCCTATACCATCCCACCCGCGCAAGGAGAGTAACTATGAGACTCACGCCTGAAGTCTATCTCGTCGGCGGCGGCGACCACAGTTTCAACCTGTCCCATCGGCTCGACTGTCACGTTTACGTCGTCAGGAACGGCGACGAGCTGGCGCTGATCGACGCCGGGTTCGACGGCCCGGAAGAAATTATCCAGAACATCAAGGATGACGGCCTCGACCCGGCACAGATCAGCAAGATTTTCGTCACCCACTATCACGCCGACCATACCGGCGCGCTGTCGCGGATGCAGCGTTTGCTCGGCGCGGACGTCTACTGCGGCAAGGAAGCGGCCCCGGCCATCCGCAGCGCCGACGCCGACCAGATCGGCCTGACGTGGGCGCAGAAGTTCAGCTTCTACCCGCCGGAGTTCGTCTGGGAGCCGACGCCGGTCGCCCATGAATTTACGGACGGCGAGAAGATGAAAATCGGCAATCTGGAGATCGAAGCGATCCTGACTCCCGGCCACTGTTACGGCCATTACGTCCTGCTGCTGCGCGGCGAGAATCGTTCATACCTGTTCGCCAGCGACCTCGTCTTTCACGGCGGGACGATCATCCTGCAAAACGTGGCCGATTCGAGCGTTCAGGAATACGCCGCCTCGATGAATAAAGTTCTCGACAACTATACGTTCGATGCCCTGCTCCCCGGTCACGCCTCGATCTCGATGCGTAACGGTCGGCGGCACGTCGAGCGCGCCGCCAACGCCTTCAACAAGATCGGCCTGCCTGACAACCTGCGGCTCTAGTAACCGTGATGTGGTA
Source organism: uncultured Anaerolineaceae bacterium (assembly GCA_964652205.1). Taxonomy (GTDB): domain Bacteria; phylum Chloroflexota; class Anaerolineae; order Aggregatilineales; family Phototrophicaceae; genus ZC4RG36. The sequence continues at coordinate 3,666 of CAZZAO010000049.1, forward strand.
TCTATTTCTGAGAAGCCGCCAGGAATACGGCAAGCCTGTACCGGTATGGCTTTCTCCCCTCGCCCTGAGGGAGAGGGGCTGGGGAGTGAAGGTATGCTGATCCGCGAGGCCTATGACTACGAATTCAGTCGGCTCGATCCGTCCGGCGCGCACATCGACACGGCCCACGTCGCCATCTACGAGAACGTCGTGGTCAAGGGGCCGGACTGGCAGGCGCACCCGATGCTGGCCGACTCGTGGACGATCAGCGCGGACGGCCTGACCTGGCGTTTCAGGCTCAGGCCGAACGTGCGCTTCCACAGCGGCGCGCGCTGCGACGCCAGCGCCATCGCGGCGGCCTTCAACTTCCTGCGCTGGCATCTGAACGACGACGGCACGCAGTTGTGGTACTGGGACGCGGTCGATACCGTCACAGCGGAAGACCCGACGACGCTGGTCATCAAACTCCATTTTCCCTACTCGCGCCTGCCGTCACTGCTCTGGGGGACGCACACCGGCCTGTTCAATGAAGCCTTGCGCGCCGACCTGACCGACGAGTTCGGCTTCCAGATCGCCGACGGAACCGGCCCGTTCAAGCTGGTGAGCTGGTCGCGCGAACGGGTTGTGACCGAGCGCTGGAATGGCTATTACGGCCTGCGCGTCCCCTTCATGGAAAACAACGGCGTCGCTCGCGCCGATGGCATCGAGTGGCTGTCGATCCTCGACGAGCGCGACCGGCTCGATGCGCTGCTGCGTGGTGACGTCCACTGTATGCATGGCCCGCCGCTCGACGCCGTCGACTCGCTCAAGGACGATCCGCGCGTGACGGTGATCGAGTATCCGCAGCCGTCGAACGCCTACCTCGGCCTCAACTGGAGCGCTGAGTCGCTCGGCTTCAATGACGTCCGCGTGCGTAAGGCGATCTCGCTCGGCATCGACCGAGCCGCGCTGGTGCAGTCGGCGCTCTATGGGCGCGGTCGCCCGACACTTGGCCCGGTTGGCCCCGGCGACAGCTACTACCATGCCGACATTGACCGCGCGGCTGGCTACGATCCGGCGCAGGCCGCGCGGCTGTTCGACGAGGCGGGCTGGCTGATGAGCGAGAACGGCATCCGCGCCCGTCAGGGGGTGGCAATGGCCTTCGAGTGCGTCTGTCAGGACGACAGCGTTCACCGGCGGATTGCGACCGGCGTGCGCGACCAACTGGCGAAAATCGGCCTGCGCCTCGACCTGCGCTTCGCCATGCCGTTCGAGCAGTTTTACGATGCCGTCGCGGCAGGCCCGGCCAGTTTCATCAACAAATGGTTGTGGCAGGATCAGGTCGATGCCATGATCGGCTTCAGCAGCACGCGCGGCCAGCCTTCCCCCAACTGGCAGCGCTCATCGCTTCCAGCGCTCGACGCCGCCTTTCAGGACTGGCTGCGCGCCGGGCCGGAAGCCGACCTGAAAGCCGCTGCCGCCCGCGTCCAGCAGATCGCCGCCGACCAACTGCCCTACATCCCGCTGCTGACGCCGAACGACGTCTGGGCGCATTCCAACCGGCTCCACGGCTGGCGGCCCTACGTCGCTAATCTCTATCCCTTCTATCAGGATGTCTGGCTTGAATCGCTATGACCTTTTTGCCTCTATCAACCGCGAGACGCTTTATGGCTGCTCGAACTGAGCTTCTTGACCGGGTCGCGCGCCAGGTCGCCGACCTGTACCCTGCGATGGTTGCCACGCGGCGCGCGCTGCACCGCACGCCGGAAGTGGGCTGGCTGGAGTACCGCACCGCCTCGCGCATCTGCGCCGAGCTGGCGCAGTTGGGGATCGCCGTCCGCACCGGGCGCGCGGTCATCGCCGACAGCGAGCGGCTCGGCGTGCCGGACGAGATCGCGCTCGAAGCGGCCTATCAGAAGGCCGTCAGCGCGGGCGCGCCGCTGCCCTGGCTCGAACAGATGCGCGGCGGCTATACCGGCGTGCTGGCCGACATCGAGACGGGACGCCCCGGCCCGTGCATCGCCTTCCGCTTCGACCTCGACGCGCTGCCGATTCGGGAAGCAGCCGACGCGCAGCACCGGCCTGCTGCCGAAGGCTGGGCCTCGACCAGCCCCGGCACAATGCACGCCTGCGGTCACGACGGCCACATGAGCATCGGTCTGGCGCTGGCGCGGCTGGCCGTCGGCCTCGCGCCGGAGTTGTGCGGTCACATCCGGCTGATCTTCCAGCCCGCCGAGGAAGGCGTGCGCGGCGCAGCAGCCATGAACGTGGCCTGCGACGGCGTCGACAAACTGTTCTCGCTCCATCTCGGCCTCGGCATCCCGACCGGAACCATCATCGGCGGCGCAACGCACTTTCTGGCGACGAAGGAAATTCACGCTCACTTCACCGGGCGCGCGGCCCATGCCGGAGTCGCGCCGGAAGACGGGCGCAGCGCGCTGCTGGCGGCGGCGCAGGCGACGCTCGCCATCCACACCCTGCCGCAAAACGCCCGACACCTTGTCCGCGTCAACGCCGGGATTCTGCGCGGTGGCGTGGCGACCAACATCGTCCCACCGGAAGCCGACCTCTATTACCGCGTCCGCTCCGACGACCATGACGCCATCGAGGAACTCGACGCGCGCACCCGGCAGGCCGTCCGCGCCAGCGCCATGACTTATGGCTGCGAAGCCGAAATGTCGGTCACAGGGCAATCGAACAGCGAGGACAGCAATGCCGAGCTGGCGGCGCTGGTCGTCGAGCTGGCGCGCGACATCAGCGGCGTCACCTCGGCTGAGCAGCATCACGACTTCGGCGGCAGCGAGGACGCAACGCTGCTGATGTCGGAAATTCACCGCCGTGGGGGACAGGCGACCTACATCATGCTCGGCTCGGACATCAAGGGCGGCCACCATAACGACCATTTCGACTTCGACGAGCGCTCGCTCGGCATCGGAGCCGAGCTTCTGGGGCGACTGATGGTCTACTTGCTCGATGCGAGCGAACGTAATGGCTCCGTTAATTGACAGGGGAAAGCAGCAGTGTTACAGTCTTAGACAAACGTTTGTCTAGGTTTCCGCGACAGTACCACTTTGAGGCTGTCAGGGTCGGAGCAAGGGTTTGTCGATACGCTGAATCAACGCGCAACCGCGTCAGACACGACTGACACGGCAGCGCCAGTGAGCGAGTATCCATGAGGCAGCGGCTTTGTGGTAAAGCAGACAGAAAGGGACAGCAGGATGGCAGCAGGACGTTTGAGCGGCAGGAACGCAGTGATTACCGGGGGCGGCAGCGGCATGGGGCGGGCGACGGCGCTCCGTTTTGCGCAGGAAGGCGCTGCGCACATTTTTCTGGTCGATAAACGACCGGAGCGGCTGGAAGCCGTCAAAAAAGAGCTGGCGGACGCCGGCACGAAGGCCACAACCATCGAGGCCGAGCTGAGTCTGGCCGAGGACTGCGCCCGCGTCATCGAGACGGCGAAGCAGGCCGACGGCCATCTCGATATCCTCGTCAGCAACGCGGCGGCCTGGACGGAAGAGCCGTTTCTCGAAATGAAGAAGGAATCGTGGGACAAAGTGCTGGCCGTCAACCTGACCGCGTCGTTCCTGCTTGGGCAGGCTGCCGCGCGGCTGATGAAGGATCGCGGCGGCGTCATCCTCTACACTTCGTCGATCTCATCGCTCGGCGCGTCGGTCGACTTCGCCCATTACGGCGTGACGAAAGCCGGAATCGTCAATCTGGTGCAGAACATGGCGATTGAGCTGGCCCCTTACAACATCCGCGTCAACTGCATCAGCCCCGGCCCGACCGCGACTCAGCAGTCGCTCGACCTCGTCGGGCAGGAAACCTACGACAAATTCCTCGAAGATTTCCCGGTCGTGCCGCTCGGACGGCGGCTGGGCCGACCAGAAGAAATGGCGGCGGCGTTCGCGTTCCTCGCTTCGGACGACGCCTCTTACATCACCGGGCATAACCTGGTCATCGACGGGGGCCTGACGGCTCATTCGTATTCCATCCCGGAACCCTCGAATTAGGCACTTCTTTTTTCATTTAAGGAGCAGATCGACTATGAGCAAGAAAGACGGGCAGCACGCTGATTTGAACCACCTGATGGCAAGCTACCGGCCCGGCCTCAGCCGCCGCGAGTTCCTTCAACGCGCGCTGATCCTCGGCATGTCGCTGCCTGCCGCGACCTCGTTTCTGGCGAACGTCTCGACGGCCTTCGCTCAGGATGCCACGCCTGCACCAGTTCCCGGCGGGCAGTTCGTCGAAGGCTATGACCGCGACTTCAGCAAAGTCGAGCCGGTCTTCTGCGGCTGGGACGACCCGACGCTGGTTGCTGTTTACGAGTTCCCCATCATCCGCGATCCGAGCGGCGCCCCCGCGCCGATGGTCGCCGAATCGTGGACGGTTTCCGACGACGGCAAGACGTGGACGTTCAAGATCCGCGACGGGCTGAAGTTCCAGTCCGGCGCGCCCTGCACCAACGCGCAGGTCGTGCAGAACTTCGACGCCTTCCGCGATATGAAAGTCGGCCAGAACGCCGTTTTCTGGACACCGATTGACACCGCCACCGCTGGCGACGGCAACACCGTCGTCGTCCAGATGAAGACGCCCTTCGCCGCCTTCCCGGAGACGCTGGCAACCGAGAACTCGATGATCTGCAATATCGACGCGCGGAATGCCGCGGGCGGAACCGAGGGCAACAAGTTCGGCACGACCGAGGCCGATGGCACTGGCCCGTTCACGCTGACCAGCTATTCGCCCGGTGAAGAAGTCGTCGTGACGAAGTGGGCCGACTATCCCGGCTCGATTGTCCCCTACGTCGAGAACAAAGGCCCGGCTTACCTCGACAGCATTCGCTGGGTTCCGATCATGGAAACGGCCAACCGCGCCAACGAACTGGAAGCTGGCGGCGTCGATGCCGTCAAGAACCCGGCCCCGCAGGACGCTGCCCGGCTGGAAAGCAATCCCGACCTCGTCACGGTCGAGTTTCCGCAGCCTGCCAACTTCTATATCGCCCTCAACCAGACCCGGACTGACCTCGGCTTCAATGACATCAACGTGCGTCAGGCCATCTCCCACGCCATCGACCGCAACGGCATCGCCCAGAGCGTGTTCTTCGGCAAGTCGGTCGGCACGCAGGGGCCGATTGCCAGCAACTGGCACTGGTACGATAGCGGCGTCGAGAAGTTCAACGGCTTCGACCTCGATCTGGCGAAGAAGATGCTCAACGACGCCGGTTGGGCAGTCGGCAGCGATGGTATCCGCGAAAAAGACGGCAAGAAACTGTCCTTCACCGTCGTGATCCAGAACGATCAGTCGAACGGCGTGCTGGCTTCGCAGGCCGTGACCGCCATGCTGGCCGACGCGGGCGTTGAGATGAAGGTCAACAAAATGCAGCAGAGCGAGTTCCTCGCCGCTCAGCCAACCGCCGACGCCATCGGTCAGGAGTGGCTCTGGTCGGCGCAGCTCGATGTATTGATCTTCTTCTTCACCTCGCCGAGCCTCGACTTCACCGGCGGCGACAAGGACATCGCCGATGCCTTCGCCGCCTATCAGAGCGCCGCGAACAACACCGAGTTGGAAGCTGCCGCGCGTAAGGTTCAGCTTCTGTGGGCCGAGCGCCTGCCGACCATCCCGATTGTCACGGCTAACAACATCTGGGCCTTCAACAAAAAGGTTCACGGCTGGACGCCCAATCAGGCGATGCTCTACCCGCTCTACAACGACGTCTGGAAGGAAGCATAAAGCTTTCCCTCGCCTCGCCCCTCTCCCGGCAGGAGAAGGGTGAACGATACGAGTTAGGGTTAAGAAAGCGGTCACGCCGCCGGTGGCTTTGAGCCACTGGCGGCGCGACCACACACCATGAACGTCTGATCTCAACTCTCTTGACTCTGGTGTAAGCTATCCACAGGCGCAAGCGCGTCATCAAGAACTTCTGTCCGATGGAAGCGCGGGAACGAACCGGCTATGCTGAAATTTATTGTCCAGCGGGCGATTTACAGCCTGATCCTGCTCGTGATTGCCTCGGTGTTCGTCTTCGTCGGGCTGAGAGTCACGCCCGGCAGCGTCACCGACAAACTGACGACCGAGTGGAACCGTAAGGAAATGGAGCCGGTGCTGCGCGCGCGCTTCCACCTCGACGACCCGCTTCCAGTGCAGTACGCCCTGTTCATGAGTAATATCCTGAGCGGCAATCCCGGCGACTCGCTCATCAACGGCAAGCCGATCCTCGACACGATCCGCGAGTCGGGCGGGCAGACGCTGCTGCTCGGCGCGGCAGGCGCGCTGCTGACCTATCTGATCGCCATCCCACTCGGCGTGGTCGCCGCCTCGCGGCGCAATTCGATCTTCGATCAGGGATCAATGCTGCTGTCGGTGCTGGGCATGGGCGTGCCGAATTTCTTTCTGGCGCTGATTCTGATCCAGTTGTTCGCCGTCCAGTGGAAGCTGCTCCCCGCCGCAGGTGACCGAACGCCGCTGCATCTGATTATGCCCGCCGTCGTCCTGTCGGCGGAATCGATTGCCCTCAACGTCCGGCTGATGCGTTCGTCGCTGCTCGAAGAATTAGGCCGCGAGTATATTCGCACCCTGCGCGCCAAAGGCGTCCGTGAGCGGCGCATCCTCTGGGTTCACGCCTTCCGCAACGCCCTGCCCCCGGTCATCGCGCTCGGCGGCGTGCTGCTCCGCACCCTGATCGGCTATACGCTGATCGTCGAGATTATTTTCCGCTGGCCCGGCCTCGGTTCCAAGCTCGTCAACGCCATCATCAGCCGCGATTACGCGCTGGCGCAGGTGCTGGCGCTGCTGCTGACGTCGGCGGTGCTGTTCTTCAATTTCCTGGCGGACGTCGGCCAGCAGTGGGCCGACCCGCGCGTTCGTGAAGGCGCGCGCGCATGACCGCCGCTGCTGAAAGCCTGCAACCCACCCTGTCCGAGCGCCGCGAGCGCCTGAATTTGCTGCGCTCGGTCTTTGGCGCGAACAGGCTGATGCTGCTCGGCGCCTTCCTGACGGCAGCCTTCGTCCTTTTCGGCATCGTCGGTCTGGTCATCCTCGTCTCGCGTGACCTCAACCCGCTCTGGACGCAGCAAAGCCTGTCGAACGCGCTCAAGCCGCCGCTGACGCCGGGACACCTGCTCGGCACTGACAATTTTGGCCGCGACCTCGGCTGGCGCATGATCGCCGGGGCGGGCGTCTCGCTGATGATCGGCGTTATCATCACCTTCTTCTCGATGATTGTCGGCATGGCGATGGGGACGCTGGCAGGCTACTATGGCGGCTGGGTTGACCATCTGATTGGCGGGCTGATCGACCTGACGTGGGGTTTTCCGGTCATTCTGGTCGCCGTCATCTTCGCAGCGGCGCTCGAACCGGGCTTCCTCGCCATCGTGCTGGCCGTCAGCGTGGTCAACTGGGCCGGGTTCGCGCGCATCATCCGCGCGCAGGCCATGTCGCTGCGGCGGCGCGAGTTCATCGAGGCCGCGAAGGCGCTCGGCATCTCTGACGCCCGAATCATGATCCGTCACATCGTTCCGCACACCATCAGCACCACGCTCGTTATGGCGTCGTATTACATCGCCGTCTCGGTCATCGTCGAAGCCGGGCTGTCGTTCATCGGCCTCGGCCTTCAGCCCCCGACGCCGAGCCTCGGCCAGATGGTCGCCGACGGGCGCAATTACCTCTCGATCAGTCCGTGGGCGGCAGTTCTGCCCGGCCTCGCCATCACGCTGGTCGTGCTCGGCCTGAACACGCTCGGAGACGGCCTGCGCGACTTCGCTGACCCGCGGTTGGGGCGCTAGCACAATGCGCGAGCAGACCCGCATGACCCCCACAGCCACGCCCACCGTCCCGCTGCTCGACGTCCGTCACCTGACGACGACCATCCCGCTGCGTAAGGGGCCGGTCAGGCCGGTCGATGACGTCTCGTTCTCCGTCTGCCCCGGCGAAGTCCTCGGCCTGGTCGGCGAGAGCGGCTGCGGCAAATCGACCACCGTGCTTTCCCTGATGCGGCTGGTTCCGCCGGGGACGCGCATCAGCGGCAGCGTCACCTTCGAGGGACAGGACTTGCTCGCCATGACGCCCGCGCAAATGCGCCACCTGCGCGGCAAAGATATTTCGATGATTTTTCAGGAGCCAATGACCGCCCTCGACCCGGCCTTCACCATCGGCTCGCAGATTGTCGAGACGATCCGCGCTCACGTCGATGTCAGCGCCAAAGAAGCTGAAAATCAGGCGGTCGAAGTCATGCAGCGCGTCGGCATCGCCAACGCCGCTCGGCGCATCCACGACTACCCTCATCAGTTCTCCGGCGGGATGCGCCAGCGCGTCATGATCGCTATGGCACTGGTGCTCAAGCCGCGCCTGCTGATCGCCGATGAGCCGACCTCGGCGCTCGACGTCACCATTCAGGCGCAAATCCTCGACCTGCTGGCGCAGCTCAGAGACGAGCTGAACATGAGCATCATCCTCATCACCCACTCGCTCGCCGTCGTCTACGAGATTGCCGACCGTGTCGCGGTGATGTACGCCGGGGAAATTGTCGAAACCGGCGCGGTCAAAGAGATTTTCGACCAGCCGCAGCATCCGTACACTCAGGGGCTGCTCAAGAGTATGCCCGACCTCGCCACTCAGGCAGGCGACCTGCACGTTATTCCGGGCCGCGTGCCAGAGCTGACCGATCTGCCGCGCGGCTGCCGTTTCGCTCCGCGCTGCGCGAACCGCATTGCACGCTGTGTCGAGGAACACCCGCTGCTGGAATGGAATGAGAGCAATTATGGACTCCGCTGCTACAACCCGACTCCCTTTGAGCAGCCCTGAGGCCAACCTCGCGCCGCTGATGCGCGTGCGCGGCCTGAGCAAGCGCTTCCCGGTCGAGCGCGACCTGCTCGGACGCCCGACGCGCTGGCTGTCAGCCGTCGATGACGTCAGCCTCGACCTCTATCCGGGCGAGACGCTCGGCCTGATCGGCGAATCTGGCTCCGGCAAGAGCACGCTCGGACGGCTGATGCTGCGCCTGATCCCGTCGAGCGCCGGGTCGGTACAGTTCGAGAACCTCAACGTACTCGGCGCGTCGGGCCACGAGATGCAGCAGTTCCGCCAGAAAGCGCAGATCATCTTTCAGGACCCCTTCGGCTCGCTCGACCCGCGCATGTCGGTCGAGCAAATCCTGACCGAAGGCATGAGTTTCCTCGGCCTGAGCAATGCCCGCAAGCAGGCGCGCGTGAACGAGCTGCTCGACCTCGTCGGCCTGCCAGCAGGAATCACTAAACGCTTTCCGCATGAGTTTTCCGGCGGGCAGCGCCAGCGGATCAGCATCGCCCGCGCGCTGGCCGTCAACCCGACTCTTCTGGTGGCCGATGAGCCAGTCAGCGCGCTCGATGTCTCGATTCAGGGGCAGATTCTCAACCTGATGCGCGACCTTCAGCGGCGTTTCAACCTGACCTATCTCTTCGTCAGCCACGATCTCGCCGTCATCCGCCACATCGCCGACCGCGTCGCCGTGATGTATCTCGGCAAGATCGTCGAAACCGCGCCGACTGAAATATTATTCGCCAACCCGCTCCATCCGTACACTCAGGCGCTGCTCTCGTCGGAACCGTCGCTGGTGCAGCGCAGCCATCAGATGAAGCGCATCCGGCTCGAAGGCGAAATCCCGACCGCCATCGACCCGCCCAGAATCTGCCGCTTTTCCGGGCGCTGCCCGCGCGCCATCGACATTTGCCGCCAGCAGGAACCGCCGCTGGCCGCCGTCGCGCCCGGTCATGACGTCGCCTGCTTCAACTACGAGCCGATGAAATTCGAGTAACCGTCACCTGCTTCTGACTTACCTGATTAAACCGCTAACCCGGATTATCATGCCCGGCTTTTTCTACCCTATCTGTGAGTGATCGAACCAACCATGAGCGAATCGCCATCTCCCGGAGCCGAAGCCATCGAAATCCAGACCTCAGATGGCCTGACGCTGCGCGGGCAAGCCTGGGCCAACGAGAGTCACTGGGCGATTCTCTTTCACGACGCCGGGCAAGACCTCGATGCCTGGCTGCCGCTGCTGCCTTACCTGCTGGGGCGCGGCTACAGCGTCCTGACGCTCGACCTGCGTGGACACGGCCTGTCTGACGGCGAATGGGACGCCGGGCGCGTCTCGCTCGACTTACGGGCGGCGCTCGACTTCGTGCGCGGGCGCGGCGCGACGCTGATCTCGTTCGTCGGCGCAGGCGAGAGCGCAATCCCGGCCCTGACCGAGCCATTGGTTCATTCATTTCTCGGTCTGGTTCTGCTCTCGGCGGGGCCGCTCGGCAGTCACCTGGTCGATGACCTGCGCGGGGATGGCGTCGCCCGACTCTACATCGCCGGAACGCGCGATCAGGCGGCCATCGAGCTGGCCGAAACGCTCCGCAATCGTTCGATTGGCTGGGCGGTCTTGATGCGCCTGCCGACCGACGAATCGGGGACAGCGCTGCTGGCTGGCCTGTGGGCCAGACACGTCGAGGAACAGACGCTCGCCTTTCTCGAAGAACAGCGCTACCGCACGGGTGCGGCTCAACGTCCGTCACAGTTCCCTGAAGGCGCTGAAGCCCTGATCCGGCGGCTGTTCGGTTCGTAGGTTTCAAACCCCACCCTCTCATGCTCTCCCCTTTCCAGAGAGGGTGAACCAGCCCTGATCTGCACTTCCTTTCCGCAGGCAGCAAGGGGCCGGGGATACGGTCAAAAGCAGGGCCAACGTCGGCCTATCTGAGGCGAAAACAGCATGACTACCGATCCGCCAGATGAGCAATCCCCACCGCGCCTGCCGCTCAAGCGCCCGCGCCTGAAGGATATTGCCGCCGTAGCGGGCGTCGATATCTCGATTGTCTCGCGGACGCTCAACGACGACCCGAATCTGGTCGTCGCGCCAGAGACGCGGACGCGCATCCTCGCCGCCGCGCGCCAGCTCAATTACCGACCGAACGCCATCGCCCGCAGCCTGCGCCAGTCGCACTCGCTCAGTCTCGGTCTGCTCGTGCCGGACGTCGCCAACTTCGTCTTCTTCGAGCTGATCCACGGCATCGAGCAGCGCGCTTTCGAGGCTGGATACGTGCTGCTGCTGGCGAACGCGCAGGATAACGAGAAAGCCGAGGAAGTCTACAAGCGGCTGGTGCTGGAGCGGCGCGTCGATGGCCTGCTGATCGCCAGCGCGTCCGACGAGGAACAGATGCCGTTCGACCTCAGCGGCGAACAGTGGCCGATTGTCTGGGTCAATCGGCGCAGCAAGACCGGGCCGAGTGTGGTCGAAGATGACGAGCAGGGCATGGCGCTGGCCGTCCAGCATCTGGCCGCTTTAGGGCATACTCAGATCGCCCATATTGCAGGCCCGCAGTCGCTCGACACCGGACGCCGACGCCTGCACGGCTTCACGCAGGCGATGATCGCTGCCGGGCTGACGCCGCGTGAGCGCTTGATCGTCGAGGGGCCGTTCACCGAACAGGGCGGCGCGGACGCCATGAACCGTCTGCTGCAAACCGATTCTCTGCCGACAGCCATCACTGTCTCGAGTCTGTCGGCGACCATCGGCGCGCTGGCCTCTGCCCGGAAAGCCGGACTGCGCGTGCCAGATGACCTGTCCTTCGTCGCCTTTCACGACGCCATCATTGCCGGGTATCTCGACCCGCCGATCACCACGGTGCAGATGCCCCTGCGCGAGTTGGGCCATCTGGCCGTCGAGCGCTTGCTGTACCTGATGAGAGGCGGTGAACTTCCGGTTGAGACGGTGATTCAGACGCCGCCGGAACTGATCCAGCGCGCCTCGACCGCGCCGCCAAGAACCGCGCCCTGATGCTGAACAGCGTAATCGTGGAGAGTGAGCCATGATAGAACCAACGCTTCGCGCAGGTGCAGGCCGGGTCAATGTCACGCCGCCGCCGGGCGCATGGATGGCCGGGTATCCGCCCGGACTGGGCGTGGTTGAGAACTTCCCTGATAACATCAAGGGCTTCGTCGGGCGATTAAAGCGCAGTTGGGCGGCAGCGGCGTGATCGTCCTCGGCTACAGCAACGACGACGTCCGCTACATTCTTCCGGCGTCGGCCTACGACGGCAGCAAGTACGAGACGCTCGGCACCTGGCTCTCGCCGGAGGCTGAAGCCGTGCTAATCGACGCGGCGGTTAAAGTGGGTCAAGCAGTTCGCAGCCGCTAACTGAGTCTTGTCAGGGCATGATGATCTGTGCAAATTAAGGCCGAATCCTGTTCCTGCGGCTTTTAGCTGGCTTCAGCCAGCTTCAGTTTGCTTGCCGGACGGCTTTCAGCCTCCGGCAATCTGGCCGAAATAATCAAGCAAAGACCATCATCATGCCCGCGAAAGCGACCCGGAAATTTCAGCCCTTGAGCTTCTGGCGCGCTCGTGCCAGCTCGTCCGGCGTGTTGACGTTGACGAACGACCGTAAATCCGGGTCGATAGCGCGCAGCTCGGCATCTTCGACATAGCGCGTTTTCACCTGCCCGAACAGATCGGCCACGCGCAGGTTGCCAGCACCGAGCATGGCGCGGATCGGCTTGAGGCAGCGGCGATGATAGATCGCGTGGAGTCCCTGCGCCTGCCCATCGACGACCGGCACAACCGCCTCGAAACCGGCTCGCGTCGAAAGCAGCGCGGCGATCAGATCGACATTCAGCAGCGGCATATCGCACGCGAGGCAGACGGTGTACTCAGTTTCGCTGATCGCCAGCGCGCTGTAAATCCCGCCGAGCGCCCCCTTACCGGGCAGCAGATCAGCCGTCATAGCGACTCTGAATCGCAGATAACGATCTGGCGCGTTCGTCACCAGCAGCACCGGCGCATTCAACGTCCTGACGCGCTCCAGCACGCGCTGAATCATCGGCTGACCATCGAAGTCGATGAAGCTCTTGTCTACGCCCATCCGCCGGGATGCGCCCCCGGCCAGAATGGCGATTGTAAATGCTGCATCCATGATTGAACCATGCTGCTCATCACAATCGCTATTTTATCCACTCCCGTTTATCGGTGACAACAATCCAGCCCCTGAAAAAGTTGCTACAATCAGAGTGAACTGCTTCCCCGGTTCTGCCGAGTAACCCTGTGACCGACGGCGAAGATCATTGCAACGGTTGGGCTGCCCTTCGCGCCTTCGACTGGACACAGGCGCGGGCCTGCTTCGAGCGCGCGCTCGTCACCCACGACGACGCCGAGGCGCGCGACGGTCTGGGCCTCGCGCTCTGGTGGCTCAACCTCGTGCCAGAGTCACACCAGCAGCGAATGGCTGCCTGCAACGGCTTCAAGGCGCAGGGCAACTTTCCCCGCGCCGCCCGAATTGCCGCGTGGCTGGCGCGGGAACAGGTCTTTCTGCACGGCAACGCGCACGCCATGCAGGGTTGGTTCGCCCGCGCCGAGCGTCTGCTCACCCGTACTGAACCCTGCGTCGAGCACGGCTGGGTTGCGCTCTATCGGTCGTCGATGCTCGATACGCCTGAGGCGCTGGAGCGCGTGTCACTGGCGGCCATCGAGACGGCGCAAACCTACGCCGATGCCAGCCTTGAAGCCTTCGCGCTGGCTTTCTGTGGACAGGCCCTCGTCGCGCAGGCCCGTATCGACGACGGTATGGCGCGGCTCGACGAGGCGATGGCTGCGGCCACCGGCGGCGAAGTCATTAACCCGATGATCGTCAGCGAGGTCTTTTGCGTCATGCTCTCAGCCTGTGAGCTGACAGGCGATCTCGCTCGCAGCGAAAACTGGTGCCGCGCCGCGCTCGACTATGCCGAACAGCACCACTGTCCGTTCCTTCAGGCGTATTGTCGAACAACCTACGGCAGCCTGCTCACGGCAGCGGGACACTGGAGCGACGCCGAGCGCGAGCTGACGAGCGCCATTCGCGCCTTTGAGTCCGGCCATCGTTCGCTCCGCATCCATGCTGTGCTCAAACTCGCCGATCTGCGCGTCTGGCAAGGCCGGCTGGAAGAAGCCTCTATGCTGCTCCGGGGCTTCGAGGACCAGAGCGCGGCGGTCGTTCCGCTGGCGCACCTGCATCTGGCGCGCGGCGACGCGGCCCTTGCTCAGGCCGTGCTGGAGCAGCAGCTTCACACCCTGCCTGCCCACGACCTGCATCGCGCCGAACTGCTGCTCATGTTGATCGAGGTGCTGGCGCAGAACGATGCCGACGCCGCGCTGCGTATCTGCGACGATCTGGACGCGCTGACCCGGCAGATTGGCAGTGATTTATGGATGGCTCAGGCCGAGCTGGCGCGTGGGCAAGTTCTGCGCCGAATCGGGGACGGCAGCGCAATTGCGCATCTGGAACTCGCGCTGACCCGGCTGCGCCAGTACGAGCAGTCGCTGATCGCCAGCCGGGCGCGGTTAGCCATGGCGCAGGCGCTTCAGGACAGCGATTGGGCGGGCGCAGTGACGTGGGCGCGAGCCGCGCTGACCTCATTCGAGCGGTTAGGGGCGGCTCAGGAAGCCAATGAAGCTGCCGCGCTGCTGCGCCAGCTCGGCGACAGCGAGCGCAGTCGCCCGCGCCTGAGGGAAGCGCTCACCCGGCGCGAGAGCGAAGTGCTGTCCTTGCTCGGCTGGGGGCTGACTAACCGCGAAATTGCCGCGCGTCTGGTCATCAGTCCGAAAACGGTTGAACATCACGTCAGCCAGATTCTCGGCAAGCTCGGCCTGCGCAGCCGCGCCGAAGCCGCCGCCTACCAGACGAGACAGGAACCCGGAAAATAGAGGGTCGAAAATAGGGGACATCCCCGATCTCTCCGAACCCGTGCCTGCCCTATGATGGCGTCATCGTTGAGCCACAGGACAGGAGAGCATCATGAACGCGAGGATCGTACCACAGGCTGCCGTAGTCGAGGCCGGACAGGGCCGCGCCCTCTGGCATCTGGGCGCGCTGATGGTCTTTAAGGCGCTCGGCGAGGAAACCAGCGGGCAGTTCTGGGCCGTCGAAGGGCTGGCCGATCAGCACATGGCCGTGCCGCTTCACGTCCACAGCCGTGAGGACGAAGTCTGGTATGTACTCGAGGGCGAGATTCGATTCTTCATCGGCAGCGAGACTCGCGCGGGCGGGCCGGGAACCGTCGTCTACATTCCGCGCGGTACGCCGCACACCTTCCAGATCATCTCCGCTACCGCCCGCTGGTTCGGCTTCGGCACGCCTGCGGGCCTCGACAACTGGTTCTTTGAGACCGGCGAACCAGCCCGGTCGCTGACGCTGCCGCCCCCGCCGACCGCCCCGCCCGACATCAGCGCCATTGTTGCCAGCCTGACACGTTACGGGACAGATACGCTCGGCCCGCCGCCGATCTAGCGCACGACGCGCGCGTAAATACCCGCCGTCACGATTGCGAATCCGGCAGGACCGCGCGCCATCGAGGTGCTGTAACAACGAAACGCAGGGAAAGCGTCAGGCTGGCGTGACGCGAGGCCAGTGACCCGCTCCTATAATGAAGCTGAATCGATTCGCCTACCCGAAGCAGCAGCATGATGGCGACTGACTCAATTCATTATGGCCCGCGTCCCGCCAACGTTCGGCGGCGCTCAAACCAGCCTGCCCTCTCCCCCTACCACTCGCCTTCAGGGCGCGGGGCGAAATCATTCCCGCAGGTTTCCGCTGCGCCGCGCAGCGCTCAAAAGCAGCTCGTCGCGCGAAAGCACACGGCGAGCGGGCTGTCGAATCCCTGGCTGCTGGCCGCCGTAGTCGCGCCGCTGGTCATTGGTCTGAGCGCCATCATGATCGCCTTGATCGGCGGCTTCATGCTGTTCGCCGGGGGCCGCGTCCTGCCCAACGTCTCGGCGGGCGGCGTCGCCGTCGGCGGCCTGACGGTCGAACGGGCGCAGGCGGCGCTGTCACAGGCGTGGTCGAGCGGCGCCATTGCCATCGCCGATCAGGGGCGGCGCCTGCCGGTCGATCCGGCGCTGCTCGGCCTGACGCTCGACGCGGCAGCCACCGCCCGCACAGCCGATGAGTTTGGCCGTTCCAGCGGCGGATTCACTGCCGCCTTTGAGGCCGTGTTCGGCCACGCCGACATTGCCCCCACCGTGACGGTCAACTTGCAGGCGGCCCGCGACGGCCTGAGCCAGCTCGCCCCGACACTGGCGCAGCCAGCGATCAATGCCGGTGTCCAGTTCGTCAACGGCCTCGTCCAGCCGCGCCCTGCCGTCACGGGGCGTCAGATGGACGTTGACGCGACGCTGGCTCAGTTCCAGCGCGACCCATCGGCGGTGCTGGCCGACGGCACGCTCGACGCGGTCATGACGACTATTCAGCCGACCGTGACCGACGCCGGGCCGCTGGTCGCGGCTGCGTCGGCGCTGCTGGCGAGTCCGCTGCAAATCCGCGCCTATGATCCGATCAGCGACGAGTCGATTTCATGGACGCTGCCGCCGCAGCAGTGGGGCGCGTGGCTGTCGGCGCAGCCGTCGGCCACCAGCGCGACCGGGCTGGCACTCGCGCTCGACACAAGCGCCCTGAGCGGCTACCTGAATCAACAGGCGGCGCAGCTTGGCGACGGGCGCTATCTCAAGCTTGATGACGCAGTTTCGGCGGTCGAGTCCGGCATCAGCGCCGGGCAGACTCGCTCGACCGTGCGCGTCTACCATCACGACACGCAGCACGTCGTCCAACCCGGTGAAACCATCGTCACGATTGCCTGGGACGCGGGCGTGCCTTACCCGTGGCTTCAGCAGGCCAATCCCGGCATCGACAGTCTGACCGTCGGCCAGACGATCACCATTCCGTCAGCCGATCATTTCCTCGTGCACCCGGTCGATTACGATAAACGGATCGTCGTCAGTATTTCCAATCAGCGCGCCTGGGTCTACGAAAACGGCAGCCTGAAATGGGAGTGGGCAGTCAGCACCGGTCTTTCGTCCAGCCCGACCTGGCCCGGCATCTACCAGATCATCGAACACGTCGATAACGCCTACGCGGGCAACTGGAATCTGTGGATGCCGTACTTCATGGGCGTTTACCGGCCCATCCCCGGCTCGGACTTCACCAACGGCTTCCACGGCTTCCCGACACGCGGCGGCAGCCAGCTTCTGTGGACGAACGACCTCGGCACGCGCGTAACCTATGGCTGCATCCTCTTGAGCAATGAGAACGCCGAAACGCTCTACAACTGGGCCGAGGACGGGGTCGTGGTACAGATCAAGCCATGAAAAAGGCGCCGAGCGCTGCGTGCCGCGTAAAAAGAGCGAATGACCGAGAAAGACCACAGCATTGGCTCTGGTCTTTTGTTTTCTGTGTTTAGTCAGACATGGGACTGGATCAAAATTATCTCAGCTTCGCCGCCAGAATGGCGCTTGACCTTATAAATATTTCGAGTGAGGATAGGCGCAGGGCGCGGCGGGGACATTGACGGACAGCCGTGAATGCGCGGCTATTTCCCGCTGGTTATCGCTCAAACCGACCGCGAAAAAAGTGTATGATTTTAAGGGAATTTTGCCGTAGACAATTGAAGGCTCCATGCTACAATACGCGCGCTTTGCACTACAATGACAGCAAATCATTATCCGACCGTGACCCAAAAAGCGAGATGTGCCATGACATTTCACCTTTACCACGACCAGATCGAACTCCTCAGCAGCGACGATGAAATGATGGACGATGACATTCCGCTCCAGGATCTCGAAGCGGAAGAAGAAGAGGAAGAGGGCGAAGACGGCCTCTTCAATATCCTCGACGACGATTACGAAGACGAGGATGATGAAGACGAGGACGACGACTTCGACGACGACGACTTCGATGACGACGAAGACGATGATGATGACTATGATGACGACGACGATTTCGACGATGAAGATGAAGATGATTTCGACGACGAAGATGAAGACGACTTCTAGCTCGTTGTCGGCCAATTGATGCGCGCGCCTGTGATCGCCGTCAGCCTGCTGATGGCGACGGCGATGGCGATTCCTCTACAGGCGCAGGATATTCCTCTGCCGCAGCCGGTTGGCATAATTGCGGTTGCCGACAGCGGTTTATTGACCTTTGCCTCTGGCAGCGACTACCTGATCGTCGCCAGCGGTCAGGAACTTGAGCTGTATGACGTTCGCAGCGACTCAGACCCTCGTGACGTCGTTAGCTTTCCTCTCGACAGCGCCCCACGCGCCCTGGCGGCGTCAATCAATTTTGCTCTGGCGGCGGTCAGCACTGATGCCGCCGAGGACACCCTGCTCGTCATCGCGCCCGACGCCTACAGCAAGGGGGGCTTCGGCATCATCAACGTCCTCGACATCCCCAAAGACACGCAGCAGATCGCGCTTTCGCCTAACAGGAAATGGGGACTGGCCGCCAGCGATCAGACCTACGTGACGATGGCCCTGAGCGCCGCCGACGACATCCAGATTTCCGCGCCATTCGCGGTAGGTGACGCGCCGTTAATGGACGTCGCGCTGACCGACGACACCGCCCTGATGATCTTCCAGCACAGCAGTCGCGTCGCGGCCATGGCGCTCGACACCAGCAGTCAGACCCGACCGCGCCTGAATGCGCTGACTCTCGACCAACCGGCGGTCGCCATCGCCGTCAGTGACGACGGCACGCTCGGCGCGATCTCGCAGGAGAACAATCGTCTGACGCTGTTCGACCCGGCAGCGCTCACAATCATCCGCACGGTTGCGCTCGAAGACGGCCCGGCCACTGACCTGCGCTTTCTCACGTCGGGCAGTCAGCGCCTGCTCGTGCTGAAAATCGACCACCGCCCCGCCGTGATGCTGCTCGACGTCAGTCAGCCAGATACGGCCTCGCTCCCCGGCAGCCTGCCAGTAGCCGAGGAAGCGCGCTCGCTAGCGGCCTCTGGCGCAAAGCTGGCGATCAGCGATGCTGAGGGAGTCAAGCTGTTCCGACTGGATACGCCGTCTTCGTGAAAATTTCAACAACTCGCCCGCTTAACGAATTGTACAAGGGTTTACAATCCGATAAAATCCGTGTAAAGTCTTGACCGTCCGGGCGTTTCTACGTCTCGGACACCTGCTTACCGCATTCAAGAAGGGTTTTGATGGACAGCAGTAGTA
Organism: uncultured Anaerolineaceae bacterium; assembly: GCA_964652205.1. Lineage (GTDB taxonomy): Bacteria > Chloroflexota > Anaerolineae > Aggregatilineales > Phototrophicaceae > ZC4RG36. Next base: position 22,606 of record CAZZAO010000049.1, read on the forward strand.
CGCCCGAACAGATGCCGCCTTTACGTGGCGGCGATAGCGCGCTCCGACTTTAACGCCCCAACGACCGCACTTCACTCCAGGGGATAAAGCGACACTCTATCGCCGATCCCGGCTGAAGAAGCGGGATAACCCTGGACTCCTGGCCTCTGTTCCCAACCGCATAGCAACACACTCGTTCTTGCTGAAGCTGGACTGGCTCGCGCCTGTCGGATTCTCAAGTACCTGGAGGGAACATGTACAACGATCTGCTACTCAATCGTCTTGCCGCCGCGCCTGTCGACGACGAAGAGGAAATTCAGGACTTGATCGAAGAGATCGAGGAACTGGATAACCTGCTCGATCCCGATGCCGAGGAACTGATCCGCGACCTGCGCCCGTACATCGTCACCGACGACGTCTACGAAGACCTGGCGGAGCACATGACTTTCGGCCAGCGCATGGCCGATAAAATCAGCAGTTTTGCCGGTAGTTGGACGTTCATCATCGCCTTTCTACTGCTGATGATGATCTGGATGGCGATTAATTTCAGCCTCGGCGGACGCGCCTTCGATCCCTATCCCTTCATTCTGCTCAACCTCACGCTCAGTACGCTGGCAGCCCTGCAAGCGCCTGTCATCCTGATGTCTCAGAATCGTCAGGGGGACAAAGATCGGGCGGTTGCGCAGAATGATTATCAGGTCAACCTCAAGAACGAGGTTGAACTCGCCGACCTGCACCGCAAGCTCGACGAGATGACCGAAGCGATGGCCGTCCAGACCCGGCTGGTCAATGCGCTGGTCGAGGCGCGGCGCAAGGAGCTAAACGCGACCATTCGCGTCATCGAGCGGGCGCACCTCAATGGCGAAACTGCCGCCTCATCTACGCCGCACTGAGACGCTCTCGCCCTGAAATGGAACGGCCCCTCGACCTTCGAGGGGCCGTTTTTGTCACAGCCACAGTCCGATTCGACCCCGCGTGAAACGCCGCGGCGGGCGCGAAAAATCGCGCCCCTACGGAAGGCATCGCCTTAACTTTCTCCCCTCTCTGCTTGCGGCGTAGCGTGCCGAACGTCTCTTTGTTCGGCAGGAGCCGAAGGCCGCGAAGGGGCCGGGGGTGAGGTCGATATTTTGACGGCGGGCATGATGCACATGCCCCGACGGAAGGCATCGCCTTAGCTTTCTCCCCTCTCTGCTTGCGGAGAGGGGCCGGGGGTGAGGTCGGTATTTTGACGGCGAGCTTGATGCACATGCCCCGACGTAATAGCCGTCCACTATCTTTCTCCCCTCGTCCTCCGGGAGAGGGGCCGGGGGTGAGGGCAAATTAGTGCGCCGATTCTATCTCTGGCTGCGGGAAAATCTTACCCGGATTGAGGATGTTATTCGGGTCGAGCGTCTGTTTAATGCTGCGCATGACGTCGAGCGCGAGACCATGTTCCTTCTCCATGTAAACTGACTTGCCGATGCCAACGCCATGCTCGCCGGTCGAAGTGCCACCCAGATCGAGCGCCTTGAGGACGATATCCTTGTTGGCCTGCATCGCCTGCTGATATTCGCTCTCGTTTCCATAGGGAAATTCAACGTGGATATTCCCATCACCCGCGTGGCCGATCATCCAGGCGGTGAGGCCGCGCTCGGCTTTGATCTCCTCGATGGCGCTGATGAGCGCTGGATAAGCGCTGATCGGCACTGCGACGTCCATGATGAAGAAATGCTTATCGGGATGCTGGCGCACCATAATTTCGTAGGAATGGTGGCGCGCCTTCCACAGGTTCTTGCGCTCGGCGGTGTCGGTCGTGGTGTGGACGCTGATCGCGCCCATTTCCTCGCAAATTTCGCGGACAGTTTCCAGCCCCTGTTCGAGCGCCGCCGTATACGCCGACTGGAACTCCATGAAGACGGTCGGATAGGGTTCCAGATTGACGCCGTCGGCCTCGCTGAGCATGACGGCGTGTTCGGCGTCAATCAGTTCCAGCGCTGACGGATCGAGGCCGCTGCCGCGAATGGCGACAACCGTTTCGACCGCCGAGTCGACGTCGGGGAACGCCGCCAGCACCGCGCTCATATTCTCCGGGATGGGGACGAGCTTGAGCGTCGCCTCGGTGATGATGCCGAGCGTCCCTTCGCTGCCGACGAACAGATGCAGCAGATCATAACCGGATGACTGCTTGACCGAGCGCGAGCCGACGTGGATCAGGCGACCATCAGCCAGCACGACTTTCATCGCCAGCACGTTGTCCTTACTCGCGCCATATTTAACCGTGCGGATGCCAGACGCATTGTTCGCCAGCATCCCGCCGACAGTCGCGTTTGCGCCGGGGTCGGGCGCGAAGAACAGGCCGTAGCGCGCTAACTCGGCGTTCAGGTCTTTATGCGGAATACCGGGCTGCACCGTCACCTGAAAGTCGTCGGCGTGAACCTTGACAATTTTGTTCATGCGCTCGAACGACAGCAGGATGCCGCCGTAGAGCGGGATCGGATTGCCTTCGAGCGACGTGCCGACGCCCCACGGCGTCACCGGAATCTGATGCTCGTTGGCGAGACTCAGAATCTCGGCGACCTGCTCGCTCGTCATCGGCCAGACGACCACCTCGCTGTCATGCGCGGCGTGATGCGATTGATCCTTCGCGTGCAGATCGAGATCGGCGCGAGCGGTACTGACGTTGCTATCGCCGACTATCGCCTTGAGTCGGGCGGTAATGTCAGCAGTCACAGGCTTAAAATCAAACATGACAGCGATTCCCTTGAGTAAACCAGAAGCAGGTTGGCCTGATGATACCGCCAAGCCGACGCCGAAGAAATAGCCGCCTGGCCTTCTCCCCTCGCTCTGAGGCAAAGCGTCCCGAACCGTTTGATCGTTCGGGAGCAGCCGCAGGCCGCGAAGGGGCCGGGGTGAGGGAAATTATCGGAACAGGCCGCGTTTACGGACGACGCCGTGCGAGAGCGTCGTCAGCCCACCGCCCGCCGCCTCGTAAATCGGGCGCAGCTCATCAAGGATCGGCTGGAGATCGTGCAGCGCGGTATGGTGGTTGATCATCTCGAAGAAGCCGCCATGCTTCTGATAGGGTTCGGTCGAGACGCCGTTATCCCAGCGCCATTTGTCAGGGAAGAAGTAGTAGTACAGCAGATAGCTGGCTGCCGTCATAACCGACACCTGACGGTAGCTGTAGCTCCACAGATCGACGCCGACGCACGACGCGGCTTCTGCCGCCAGCACCAGCGCTTCGACGGCCAGCAACTGCCGCAGCAGGCCGCCGCCGTCCCCCGGCTCGACCGCCTTGCCGATATAACCTTGCGGATGAATATCATCGTGAATGGCGCGCTGGTAGACCATCACGCCCGCCGTGAAGAGGCCCTCGCGTTCCAGCACGACTCCGGCGACGACGTGGAGCAGCATTTGCCACAGGCTCTCGACATAGGAGCGCTGATAGTCGAGGGTATCGAGATAGTTCAGCCGCGCCGCGACGTCGTCGAGACACTGCATCTGCAAAGCGACTTCAAAAGCGGGATGCCCGCGCAGTATCTCGAATGCCTGACAGAGCGTCAGCGTCTCCTCGATGGCCTGCATATACGTCACCTGCGGATCGAAGCCCTCGGAGATACACTGAATCAGGCTCTTGATACCGTCAGCCCCGGCCTGAGCATCCTCGTTAAAAAGATAGCGAAACCCGGCCCACTGCGCCGCCGCCGCGCCCTGCTGCTGGCGCTCGCGCAGCATCGCCCAGGCTTCCCGCAGCGGCGGCTGGTCAGGCTGCCTGCGCGCGGCTTCGACCTGACCGGAAGAAAAGTACAGCCCGTAATGGCGAGGCGTGAACATACTTGACCGCTTTATCGAACCGTAGCCAGAATTAAGGCTGAAGTATAACGCAAAAAAGGGCTGGCCCAGTGTATGATGAATTATGCACTCCTTCATCTGAACCAGACAGGTCATTATTGTGAACGATGACGCTGCGTTTCCCCCCGACTCGCCTAAACCCGAAGAAAAGCCCGATCCTTCGCGCCGCTCGCCCATTCGCCCGCTTTCCCCGGCCAGCGAGACGCCGCCGCGCGCCGCCGCGCCGCCCAAACCGGCAGCCAGTCCGACTCTCCAGACGGCGGAAATCGCGGCTGCGACCAACCCGCAGGCGGCGCTCGGCGGGCTGCGACAGAAGATGGAAACCATCGCCAACGAGTACGCCGAAGGCAAAATCAACCGCGCCCAGTTCAACGCCATGTACGGGCGCTACAGCGAGCAGCGCGCCATCATCGAGCGATTGCTGGAACGCAACCCCGACAGCGAAGCCTGGAAGCAGGTGATCGGCTCGCGCGGGCATACCGGCTTTCTGCGCCACCATTTCGAGTCGCAGGCGCTGTATTTCATGGTCTATCGAATCAGCGACCATGAGCCAATGATGGTCGGCGGCAAGCATAGCCCGGTCATGGAGCACATCGAGCCGGTGATTAAGCAGTTGTGGGCGATGAAGAATCGCCCGGTCGGCGGCGTAGCCCGTAAAGCCTTCGCCAACAATCTGTGGCTGGTCGTGGCGACCGGCTCGTATTCGGTGACGCTGGTGATGTTCATGCTGGAGCCGTCGCTGGCGCAGGCGCAGATCGTCCGCGACCTGCACGCCGACTTCGAGCGAGCCAACCTCGCCAGCCTTTCGCGCGGGACGGCATGGCTTGACCGGATGGTGTTTCCGCAGCGTTCGCTGGTCGAAAATCAGTATTAGCGCGGTTATTCCTGAGGGACAGGGCGCATTCGGCCCACGCTGGTGACGCACACCGAGCTTGCCAGCGTGAACGCCAGCGTCCCTCGATTGCTGACAGCCAGCGCGCCCAGTGCCGTCGGCACTTCTGACCACGGCTGAAGGCTGGCGCTCCGTGCTTCCAGCAGCATATCCGTCGCAAATCGTTGATATTGCGGCGTCAGCGTCGGGCCATCGTAGACGCGGATGACGCCGGTTTCGCTGTCGCCGACGACCAGAAGCTGACCATCCGGCGAGCAGATGACCGACGAGGCATGATAGTGCAGCGTAAGCTGACGGCGCGGATGCCCGTCCATATCGGCCACAACGATCCGCTGCCCATCGGTGACGAACAGGGTCGCGCCGCCATCGGCAACCGCCAGCGCAGGATGAAACTCGCTCGTTAGCTTCAGGCCGAGATCGAAACGGCCAATCGGCTGATGCTGCCGGTAGAGATGCAGCTCCCCCGTCTCATCGAGCGCCGCCACCAGCCCCATCATCCGGTCGAATGAAACCGCAGCCACCCGGACGTCCGGCGCTAACGCCAGCGCTGCTGCGCTGCCATTGGCGTCGAACAGCAGCCCGCCCGCGTGCTGCACCAGCCGCTGCTTGCCGTCGAGCGACTGATGGAGCGCCGCGCCATTGACAAACGCCAGCGGCAGCAGCACGTCATTGGGCGCGCGCAGCCGCTCGTTAGCGCTCTCACCATGATCCGTGCCGTTCTGATCGGCATAGACCGCGTCGAAAACCTGCGCGTCCACGAGCTGGCCGGTCGTCAGTTCATAAAAGCCGACGCGGCTCGACTGCGACCAGACAGCCAGTAACGACGGCTTACCGGGCAGGATGTCAAGTCGCCGGATAACATCACCGGGGAATGGGATGCGCCACGCAGCCATTGTTGACCCGACTTGCGATATTCCGGGGATAAGTTGGGATAAAATATCATGATAGCGCCGTTATGCGCGGAATACAAGCAGGACGAATCGGCCATAATTTTCGGAGAACGCCGGTCGAATCAGAGATACGACCCGCCACAGCGCTTCCATCCGCGCCTTGAGGGCGCAGCGTCCCGAACCGCTTGATCGTTCGGGAGCAACCGCAGGCCGCGAAGGGGCCGCAGGTGAGGGTCTATGGAGATGCCGTGACGGCGGTTGGCAGCGCTTCGACCGGCGCCGAGGCCGGAGCGACGATCAGGCGGATGCGCCCGTGCGGCGCGGTGACGTTGTATTGAACGATAGTCGTGGCTGTCTCGATTCCGCGCGCTTCCAGCACCGAATTGAAGAGGAAGTTATAAGTGTTCGGATCATATTCCGGGTCGATCCCGCTGCCGCCCCGGTCGAGCGTCAGCCGCGCGCCAATCGTCGACGGGACGGCAACGGTCATATCGCCGTCGCGCACGGCCAGCGTGCCGAGCGTATCGGTGTTTTTCGAGAACAGCGGCTGATAATCCGGCAGCGTGACGATGGCGCTGCCATGAGCAAGATCGACGTTCAGACGTTCGACTCGCGTCCCGCTGACGTTGAGCGCCAGCGCTCCATCGGCCCCCTGAAATTCAATATCAACCGGAACGCTCGACGGGATTTCGAGGCGCAGCGTCCCACGTCCGAGCGAGGACAGCATCGGCAGCGGGTTCGAGCGCGTCTCAGTCACCGTCAGCGTCGCCGAGCCGTCAGCGGCTTCGTCATAGGTCGAGGTCACGAGGCTCTCGCTGCTGCCCGTAAATTTCCCGCTCACCCCCGCCGAGTCGTCAAGCGCGCGCAGCAGCTCGACGTCGGTTGAGAGCGTGCTGACGCGAATTCGCAGTAAAGACAGATCGTTCCTGACGGGCTGGCTGATCGTCACCGTCTGATCGTCACTTTGCCGGGCCGCACGGCTGGAAAAAGCATACGCGCCGAGGCCAACTACCAGCGCAGCGCTGACGACGAAGGCGACTAATCCACCAAACCGGATGCGCCCTCGGAGCAGGAAGGCCAGCCCCAGCAGCACGAGCAGCGCGGGCCAGGCGCGCAGCAGCAGATCGTAAACCGGCGCGGGCATTACGCCCAGCGCCTGAGCCAGCGCCACGGCAGCGATCACCAGCGCAATAAAGCCTAAGAGCAAGTTCGTCCGCCGACGGGCGCGCATCTAAGCTCTCACCTGACGCAGGAAGAAAACCACGCCAAGCAGCAGCGCCGCGCCCGGCCAGAACAGGTCCGCGCCGGTCGGGCTGCTCAGATAGCCCGTGTCGCGCCCGATCCAGGCGGCGACCGCCAGAAGGATGAGCGCAATCACTAGCGGCAGAGCCGCCCCACGCTGCCGCCGACTCTGACGCGGAAAATCCTGCGGCACAGTCCACCACAACAGCAGATAGACGACCGCGAACGCGCCCAGACTGACGAACGTCAGGATGACGAACAGCGCGCGGACAACCCAACTGTTCGCGCGCAATGCAGCGGCCAACCCGCCACAGACGCCACCAAAAACGCGGTCAGAAAAGCTACGATACATGGAACTCTCAAGCGGATAGATATTGAGTAAGTAGTGCCGCGAGGACGCCGTACCCTCCGGGTCGGTATCCAGCATCTGAGACATGACTATAGCGCCTGCGTAATCATTCGCGCAAGCACTCTAGACCCTCACCACCCCTTCGCGGCCTGCGACTGCTCCCGAACGGTCAGGCTATTCGGGACGCTTCGCCTCAGGGCGAGGGGCGAAGCGTACACGGGATTCAATGAATGTGATTACACAGGCTAAAATGGCTTGAACCTACCGGTAGAAATATCGTGAGTTGTGGGGATTAATGCGCGCCGAAGACAACGCGGACACAGAGATGCACGCGGCCAAATTCCAGCTCGTCACCGCTGCGGACGCGGCAGAGGACATGCGGCTCGATGAGCAGGCCGTTGATGCGCGTGCCGTTGGTGCTGCCGAGGTCGATCACCTGTAGCTCGCCGTCAAGGTACTCTATCGCGGCGTGGAGGCGCGAGACACCGTAAACCGCAGCGCGGAAAGCGCTCAGGTCGAGGTCAACTGGCTCGCCGGAACCATCGCTGGCGCTGCGCCCGACGATCAGACGGCGATCAAGCGGCAGGACGACCGTATCGACACTGGCTTCGCCGATCCGACAGGTCAGCCGGGGGATGGCGCGTGAAGACGGAGCGGCGGCAGGCGTCGGATCGCTGCCCTTGCCTCGATCTCCTGACAGCGCCGCAATCAGCGCCGCAGGAAGATGGCTCAGTCCTGGGGCCATAGGGGTTGCCTGTACTTATTGATATGAGTATCTTATCGTGAATCTTATCGCTTGAGCCTTAAGGCTCACAAATTTAACAGATAATATTCATTAGTGAATTAATAATTACAGTAAGGTAATTCGCGGTTATAAGTCAGACGCCCTGTTCCCTGCCGCTGATCGCTGCGAAACCCGACCAGCAGGTGAAATTCTGGCAGCAAAGGGCTTGTCTCCGTACAATCAGCTTGCAAATTCGAGGAGACATCGGGATGCGGATTGTACGACGGGGGCTGATAGCAACATGGCTGATCCTGCTGCTGGCGGGCATCCAGCTTGCTTCGGCGCATGACGTGCAGCAGGGGGATAAATGCGTCGTCGCGCCGAACAGCACCATCAGCGGCAACCTGTTCGCTCTCTGCCGCACCCTGACCGTCAACGGCCACATCAGCGGCAACCTGATCGGCGCGGCGACGACGGCGGTCATCAACGGGCAGGTCGATGGCAGCATTTACCTGCTGGCAGGTCAGCTCGACATGAATGGCACAGTCGGCGAAAGCCTGCACTATGCCGGTGTCGTCCTCAAGGTCAATGATGGGGCGAAGTTTGAAGGCTCACGCTCTGACCTGATCGCCGTCAGCCTGAGCACCAACGTGGCAAAATCGGTCAACATCCCCGGCAGCCTGATCGACCTCGGCTATCAGGTGAGCGTCGATGGCACAATCGGCGGTGAGACGAGCTTCTGGGGATCGTCGCTGACGGTCAACGGCACGCTGACCGGCGACGTCGAAGCGCAGGTCGGCGACACCAACGCCGACGTCTCACAGCTTCAGAGCCTGCTCATCCCCTTCCCCATTGACCTGACGCTCAATCAACCCGGCCTGCACGTCAATGAGGGCGCGCTGGTCGCCGCGCGGCTGCATTACAGCGGCCCGACCGAAGCCGACATCGCTCCCAACACGACGATGCAAGACCCGATCTATACGCCGGTGCTCGTCCAGCCTGACCTGACGCAAATCGCGCTCGGCGAGCAGGATCAATCGCGCGGCCTGAGCGTCTATCTGGCCCAGGTCGTGCGCGAATTTCTGACGCTCGGCATCATCGGCCTGATCGGCCTGCTGCTCGTCCCGCGCGCGCTGCAAGCCCCGCAGCGCAGCCTGCGCGCCCGCCCGCTGCCCTGTCTCAGCGTCGGCCTGTTGAGCTTCATCATCTCGTTCGTCGCCGTGCCATTTGTCATCCTGCTCTCGATTCTGGTGGTCGTGGCCGTCGGCCTGCTTCAGGTCAACGAGCTGACAATTGTTATCGGGACGATTCTCGGCGTGACCGACATCGGCGGCGCGAGCGTGCTGTTCTTCGTCGTCATCTTCGTCTCGCGGGTGGTACTCTGTCTGGCGCTCGGACGCGCGCTGATCCACCTGCTGTTCGGCGACGACCACTCCTCGCGCGCCATCTGGCTCGGCCTGCTGGTCGGGATTGTGCTGCTGTCGGTCGTCGCCTCGCTGCCGGTCATCGGCTGGATCGTCAACGCGGTTGCGGCCTTTCTGGGACTCGGCGCGATCCTCATCATCCTTCAATCGCGCATCGAGCTGGCCCGCGACGCCAACCCGCCGCCGCGCATCGTCACCGTCGCGCCAGCCGCGATGCCGCGCCGCAGCGAAGACCCGCGGCTGGTTCCACCGCCGCCGCCGATTCTCGACGACAATCCGCCGCCGGTCGGCATGAGCAACCTGCCCGAAGGCTTTCACTGGTGGGACGACGAGTAGACGAATAAATGAAAAGACACCGGCAGCGGTGTCTTTTTAACGCGGAGAAAAATGCAGGGCTAAAGGTCGTCCAGTTCGCCTTTTTGCAGCGCAATCTCGAAGGCGCGACCGACCATCAGCACGTACTCGATGAACCCGGCAAGATCGTCTTCGTTGACATGCTTGAGCACCGCTTCGAGTACATCTTCCGGCGAGTCATAGAGAATTTCGGTCGAGAGACACGACATGGCCTGAATGACCGAATCGCGGGACGCAGGCGGCTCGCCTTCCAGCAGCTCGTTGTACCACTTCTCGACAATCGGATGCACCTGCTCGCACGCCGAGCCATCGCCCAATTCCCTGTTCGCCATCTCCTCGAACTCGTCAAGCCAATTCGGTTGGTTAGCGGAGTTGGGAAAATCGTTCATGAGCCTCTGGCCTCGCTGAATTGCGCTGGCGATAGCCGCTAGTGTAGTCCCATCACCGCTCAAACTCAAACATCGGATTGGCCCGGTGGACTTATTCGCGCGTGGTAAGGCTTTTGCCGCCGGGAACCGTATAAGGTGCAAGGGCCGTGTCCATTCAACCTATCGTCACTTCGGCGCTGCTGCTACAATCCAGACAGATTTCGGCTTCCATCTACCCCTGTGATTGAACCATGTCGCGTACTCAGCGTCTGCTTGTTGTCTTTGGACTGCTCATCAGCCTGCTCTTCCTCTGGATCGCCTTCAGTCGGCTCGACCTCGCCGTGGTCTTTGAGAGTATTGTCAGGGTTCATCCCCTGCCGCTGATTGTCGCTGCCGTCGTCTACTATTTCGGCGCGGTGACGGTGATTACCCAGCGCTGGAATTATCTGCTGCGCTCGGTCAAGCCGGTCTCCGTTCAGAAACTGATGCCGCTGGTTGTGATCGGCTACATGGGCAACAACGTCTACCCGTTCCGCAGCGGGGAAATCCTGCGAATCTGGCTGCTCCAGCGCAACTATAAAGTGCCAGCGACGCGCGCGCTGGCAACCGTGATCGTCGAGCGGATCTTCGATGGCCTCGTCATGCTGACCTTTATCGTCGTCGCGCTGCTGAACCTCAACATCTCCTCGCCAGAAGCGCGCGAAGTGCTGGACATCACCGCCCCGATCTTTCTGGGATTGATTGTGCTGTTCTTCGCCATGGCGGCAAGACCCAATATTCTCCGCCGCATCGTCGAGCCAATCAGCCGCCTGTTCCCCGGCAAGCTCGGCAGCATGATCCTGCACGTGACTGAGGAATTCATCGCCGGGCTGGAATGTCTGCGCAGCCCCGCCGATCTGCTGGGAACCGTCGTCTGCTCCTATGTGAGCTGGATGATCGAGGCGGGCGCTTACTATCTGGTCGCCATTGCCTTCGATCTCCCGATCAATTACCTCGACACGCTGCTGGTCGTCGGCGTGGTCAATCTGGCCGGGTTGATCCCCGCTTCGCCGGGGCAAATCGGCGTCTTTCAGTTTTTCGTGTCGGCGGTGCTGATTGCCGAAGGCGTCAGCGCAGTCCCGGCCTCGGCCTACTCCATCGTCGCGCACGTCGTCATCTGGCTCCCGGTCACGCTGATTGGCTTCTACTTTCTGGCACGGCAGGGACTGGGCTGGAACGCTGTGACCCATGCGCGCGATCTGGCTGAGGAACCGAAAGCCATTCCCTCACCGGCAACCCCCCTGCCGGGGAGCGAAGGGAGCAGCGGCGGTGGACGCTAAGATGGCCCGATGCATAGTTCGCCTCACCATGAGTCACTGATGGCCGACCAGACTAAGCTCAAAATCGCAATTATTGGCGCGGGCGCGGCAGGCATGGCCGCTGCCTGGGACTTGACTGGCGCGGGCCATGAGGTCGAGCTGTTCGAGGCCGAAAGCCGCGTTGGCGGGCTGGCCGCCGGGTTCAGGGACGACGGCTGGGACTGGACGCTGGAAAAGTTCTACCATCACTGGTTCGAGAGCGATTCGGATGTCCTGAAGCTGGCCGATGAGCTAGGCGTGCGCGACAAAATCCTCTTTCCGCGCCCGCGCACGAGCTACTGGCTCGATGGCAAAATCTTTCAGTCGGAAATGAATCTTTCCGCCCTCAAGCTGCCGCTCTCCCCCCTCGGCATCGTCCGGCTTGGACTGGCTGGCGTCTACCTCAAGCTGACCTCAAACTGGAAGTCGCTCGAACAAATCACCGCCGACCAGTGGCTGACACGGACGATGGGCAAGGAAGTCTACGACAAGCTGTGGAAGCCGCTGCTGATCGGCAAGTTCAGCACGCTCTACACACAGGTCAACATGGCCTGGTTCTGGGCGCGGATCAAGGCGCGCAGCCTGCGCCTCGGCATCTTCACCGGCGGCTTTCAGGCGTTCCTCGATACGCTGGCGGACGGCATCACGAAGCGCGGCGCGGTCATCCACCTCAGCACGCCAGTCCAGCAGATCGGCACGCAGGACGGCAAGCCGACGCTGACGATCAATGGCGAGACGCGCGTCTTTGACCGCATCATCAGCACGACCTCGCCCGGCCTGCTGCTCAAGCTGACGCCCGACCTGCGCGAGACGCCTTACGGCAGGCAGGTCGCTGACCTCAAGAGCATCGGCGCGCTGTGCGTCGTGCTGGCGCTCAAGCACGAACTGATGAGCGACGGCACGTACTGGCTCAATCTGCCCGCGACCAGCCCGGACAAGAAAACCAGCCGCTTTCCATTTCTGGCGCTGGTCGAGCACACGCACTTCATGGATAAGGCGCACTACGGCGGCGATCATCTGATCTACTGCGGCGATTACGTCCCGGTCGATCACGAATACTTCACGCTGTCCGAGCAGGCGTTGATCGACCGTTTTATTCCGGCGCTCAAGCTCGTCAACCCCAACTTCCAGCCGGACTGGATTCGCAAGGCGTGGGTCTGGCGCGCGCCCTATGCCCAGCCAGTTCCGTTCGTCAATCACAGCGAGAAAATTCCGGCGCTCAAGACTCCTCTACCCGGCCTCTACTGGGCGAGTATGAGTCAGGTTTACCCGTGGGATCGCGGGACGAACTACGCTATCGAGATCGGTCGGCGTGTCGCTCGCATGGCAGTAGATGGCGAAGGCTAGCCCATGCAATATCGCATTGTTCTGACGCCCGAATATGGATCGTGGACAGCGACCATTCCTGATTTGCCGGGGTGTATCGCTGCGGGCGACTCGCCTGAAGAAGCCCTTGAGCTATTTCAGGATGCCAGGCAAAGCTGGATTACCGCTTCAATCCTGCGCAATCTACCGATTCCTCAGCCCGGCAGCTAAACACTTACCCGAATGAGGTGCAAGATGCCCCAGTGGGAATACCGGCTCGTCTGGGCCTCTGACGGGAAAGTGACGCAGATCAACGCGGAGCGCGTCGGCAAAACCGGCTTTAGCGGCCCACAGGGTGAGGCGCTGCACGACTATCTGAACCGTATCGGCGCCGAAGGCTGGGAAGCGGTCGGCTATGCCGCGCCGTCCAGCGCCTCGACCTCGATCCTGCTCAAACGCCCGAAGCACGCTGAGGCACAGCCATGAGCGACCCAATCATCGACCAAACGACGGCCCACGTCATGGCGCTGATGAGCGGCGAAGGCAGCGGCCACGACTGGTTCCATGTCGAGCGGGTGACGCAGACGGCGCGCCTGCTGGCCGAGCATGAAGGGGCCGACCTTGAGGTTGTCCAGCTTGCGGCGCTGCTGCACGACATCGGCGATCACAAGTTCCACGGCGGCGATCAAACCGTCGGGCCACGAATGGCGCGCGACTGGCTGCAACAACACGACGCCGCGCCAGCTATAATCGACCACGTCGAGGCGATCATCCGCGATCTGTCGTTCAAAGGCGCGGGCGTGCCGACGCCGATGGCGACGATTGAGGGGATGTGCGTGCAGGACGCCGACCGGCTCGACGCCATTGGCGCAATTGGCATCGCCCGCGCCTTCGCCTACGGCGGTCACAAGGGACGCGCGCTGTACGATCCTGCCGTGCCGCCGGAAAGACACGACTCATTCGAGGCATATAAGCAGAGCAGCGCCCCGACGATCAACCACTTTTACGAGAAGCTGCTGCTGCTCAGGGATTTGATGAATACCGCTAGCGCGCGGGCGCTGGCCGAGAATCGTCACCGCTTCATGGAAATATTCCTTGACCAGTTCTACGCTGAGTGGCGTGGGGCGGATTTTCCGACAGGTTAATGCGACCTGCCCGGTATCCGGGGACGGGCTGCCCCGACGAAAGCTCCTCGTCCCATCCTTCTCCCCTCTCTGCTTGCGGAGAGGGGCCGGGGGTGAGGTCGGCGGGCATGATCCATCACGCCCCGACGGAAGACTCAGCCCTCTCTTTCTCCCCTC
>CAZZAO010000050.1:0-2055 GCA_964652205.1 uncultured Anaerolineaceae bacterium
GCACCTCGTCCTCGGACGGGTACGCGCCGTCAGGGTGGACGAGTCCCAGCTCGATTTCCGCGCCGAGCACGCGCATCCGCGTCATCGGGTCGTCGGTTTCCTGAATGTTAGTGTGGTTGACGCTGGGATTGAGGTTGTAGGGCGTGATGCTTTCGAGGTAACTGTGTCCGCTGCGATAGCGCCCGCTGACGACGCTGCCGAGGACGAAGCGCCGCCCGCCGGTTTCGGTCAGAAAAACGTTGGCGAGGTCGGGCCGGGTCGGGTCGAAGGCCGACGTGACCGGCGCGCCGATGGCGTCTGACAGCGCTTCGAGCGGGACCGCCGCTGGATCGTCGTTCTCTTTGACTAGCGTTTCGAGCGCGCGATTAAACTGGCGCTTTTGCCGCTCGACCTCGCCCCAGGGCAAGTCCGCGCTAAAAGCAACCAGGTCTTGATTGGATGGAAGGGGCGTGTTCATGAGCAGTTGACTCGGGAATTCTCAGGCAGCAAAGTGGTGTTTATTGTCGTTTATCCGAGGCGTTCCGACAAGTTGCAACTTGCCGGGTTTATCTTCCGAAGCGCTTAAGCGCGGAGATGCTGTAGGACTGCGCCCGACTATTGATATTTCCGGCTCTTTGAACGCAACGCTACAATATCCGAGCGCTCTCTACCGCCTCAAACGATGGACTCTGGCAAATATGGCAAGGTTTCTATATTTTTCGACGCAGACATCTCTCGCTCACCGTCTCTGCAAGCGCTATTTTCAGAGTCGCTTTTACGTCTATTGCAGTGACGGGTTTGACCCGGATACGAATCCGGGATCGTCGAACCCTGCGATGCTCTACAGGCATCTTATGGATGTTGCCGAAGGGGATGACCGGGGCGATTTAAAAGCTGAAGCAGTCCGGCAGGCATTGAAGCAGGTAGCACTTAAAAAACGCCAGACAGGCGATATTTCTGCCGACGACTACACGGCTTTGACCTATGAACTGGATCACGCTGCCAGCATCGAATTTCGCCCTTACCTTTATTTGATTCAGCGCGATGCGCTTAATTCAGGTCAGGTAACGCCAGTTCCAGTAAGTAAGCGAGCAAGCCCGACTTCGGCTGAGTATACAATCACAGATTTGACAGAAGCTCAGTTCGACGTCATCGCTTTACGGCTACGCTTAACCAGACTGTAGCCCGAAGGTCAATCGCTTTCGGAGTGCCGCTGAAGAATCAGACGAACACTTTCAGGGGCTGGCTCTGGAGACTGTGCAATCGAGGCGCTGACTTCGGCTGCCGCTTCCAGTAGAGAATTTTTGACAGCCTCAAACTCCCCTTTCTTTAAACGCGCAGTTACTCGCGCAACTTCATTACGCCAGAAACGCCGATCCCCTGCCGGAAGCTGTTCGATGGTCGCACGGATGAATTCGGTTAACGTTTCTTCATCCTGGATACCCATATAATCCGGGCCTGGATCATAAACGTTGGCGAGGCTGGTCAGGCACACATACAATTGATCGAGGACAAGCGTCTGCTCCAGATTATAAGTCTGGACTGACGTGCTGCGCCTTTGAGTAACCCTCGGTGCGCTGACCAGTGTTTTGTCACTCATGAGTCTACCCGATGGATACAAATCTACGTTCCCGAAGTTAAAGGTGGAGTCTACTCCAGCTTAACCGATTTTCCAACTGATGACATCGGAGTTGACTGGAAAATAAGCGGGTTCAAGTCTATAGTTATCGTGGCACGCGCCGTTATTTATCCCTACTTTCGCACGGAGTCGACACCATGACGACCATCTGGCCTCTGCCACATATCGAGGTGCGCGCGCTCAATACCGTGCAGGAAACGCGCCCGGCAGCGCTCCTGACCGGGACGCGCGCCTGGGGTCAAGCCGGAAAAACCCTCAAGCTGCCCGTCGTCGTTCAGGCCGAGCCGCATAAGGCCGAACACGCTTACTTCGACATGCTGGCATCAAACCTGCCGCCGCAGTGCGAGGTCGTCTACGGCGTCGGCGGCGGGCTGGTCGCCGACGCGGCCAAGTATGTTGGCTGGGCGCGCAAGCTGCCGGTCGTCCTCGTGCCGACT
>CAZZAO010000050.1:2065-22530 GCA_964652205.1 uncultured Anaerolineaceae bacterium
CCGCGCTGGTGGCCGTCCGCGAGAGTGGGACGGTGCGTTACACCACCACTGGCCAGGAAGCCACCGTCCACAACGACTGGGAAGTGATCGACACCGCGCCGCCCAACCTGCGCGGCGCGGCAATTGTCGAGCTGCTGACGATGGTCGTCGGCCTGCTCGACTGGCGTTACGCCGCCGACCACGGCCAGACGACGCCGGAAACGCGCTACCAGCCGTGGGCGGCGTCGATTGCCGCTGCCATCGCGCAGCAGGCGTTCCGAATCGCTAACGGTGTTGGCGCGGGTAACGTCGAGGCGCTGCGCAACCTGCTTGACCTGATCTGCACCGAAGTCCAGTTGACCAACCAGCTTGGTCACAACCGCCCACAGGAAGGCAGCGAGCAGATTTTCGCCTACGCCGTCGAGCAGCGCGCCGGGGGCGGTCGTCCGGTGCCGTATGCCGACCTTGTCGGCCCCGGCATCCTGATCGGCGCGGCGCTGCACGGGCAGGATGTCGCCCCGATTCGCGCCACGCTGACTGCCGCTGGCATCCGCCTCGGCCAGATTCGCCCCGACGACATCACGGCGACCATCCGCGAGCTGCCGGATTATGTCCGGCAGCACGACATGGAATACACGATCCTCAACGATCTCGACGTCAATTCCGACCGAGTCCGGTCGCTGCTTGCCACGACCGGACTCGGCCCCGGCTAAGGCGCTATCCTCTCACCCCACCGCTCGCAGCCTGCGCCCGCGCCGAATGAACCCTGTCGGCGTGCTGCGCGCTCAGGCCGCGAGGGGAAGCGCCATCGAGAGGATAAATTCGACTGGCGATTGATGATTTCCCGGCCACTTCTACTGCGGTTATAGCACTCGCCCTCGTGAGGAGATTCCAGTTGACGATTCGTTTTGGCACCGACGGCTGGCGCGCTGTCATCGCCGATACCTTCACATTTGACAACGTCCGTTTGCTGGCGCAGGCCGTGGCTGACAGCATCCACCGGCAGCATCAGGGCGACAGCGCGCCGGAAGTCGTCGTTGGCTTCGATACGCGCTTCCTATCCGACCGGTTCGCCATCGACGTGGCGCGCGTGCTGGCGGCGAACGGCATCGTCGCCTGGCTGACGCGCACCGACGCGCCGACTCCGGCCATTTCCTATAACGTCAAGGCGAAGGGCGCTGACGCCGGAATCGTCATTACCGCCAGCCACAACCCGCCGCGCTACAATGGCTTCAAGCTCAAGGCCGCTTACGGCGGCAGCGCGACCGCCGAGCAGTGCGCGCTGGTCGAAGCTGATCTCGCCCGGATTCAAGCCGCTGGCCGCAGCCCGAAGCTGGCCGACTACGAGCGCGCTATCGCTGACGGCATGATCCGCCGTTTCGACCCGGCCTGGGCTTATTACGAGCATCTCGGCACGCTGGTCGATATCGACCGCATCTCCGAGTGCGAGCTGAACATCGTCGCCGACGCCATGTGGGGCGCGGGGCGCGGGGCGTTCACGAGCCTGTTTGCCCGCTCGCGCAGCCACGTCACCGAAATTCGTGGCGCGCTCAATCCCGGCTTCGGTGGCATTCACCCGGAGCCGATTCTCCGTAATCTCAACGAGCTGGTCGCGGCGGTGCAGCGCGCGCAGGCCGATGTTGGTCTGGCGACCGATGGCGACGCCGACCGGATCGGCGCCATCAACGCGCTCGGCAGCTTCGTTGACCCGCATCACGTCTTTGCGCTGGTGCTGCGCCATCTGGTCGAGGCGAAGGGCCAGCGCGGCGACGTCGTCAAAACCGTCTCGACCACTTTCATGATCGACACGCTGGCGCAGAAATATGGCCTGAAGGTGCGCGAGACGCCGGTCGGCTTCAACTACATCGCCGACCTGATGATGCGCTCTGACGTCCTGATCGGCGGCGAGGAGAGCGGCGGCATCAGCATTCGCGGCCACATCCCCGAAGGCGACGGCATCCTGATGGGCCTGCTGCTGCTCGAAGTCATGGCTTACAACAAAGCGCCGCTGCACGAGATCATCGCTGACCTGCAAAAGAACTTCGGCCCGGCGCATTACGCCCGCATCGATACCAAACTGGCGCAGCAGAAGCCGAAGCAACAGGTCGTGCAGATGATCGTCGATCACGCGCCGACGACGATTGCCGGGGAAACAGTTCAGCGCGTCGATACGCTCGACGGCGTCAAGTTCTACATGGCCGACAGCAGTTGGCTGCTGATCCGTCCGAGCGGGACGGAGCCAATACTGCGCGTCTACGCCGAAGCGCGGACGCCGGACGCCGTAAAAGCCATGCTCGCCGTCGGCAGCGGCATGAAAGACCTCGTGACCGGGTAGCACTCACGACAAACAGGCGGGTTAATATGGCGGCCTTCCGCAGGGGCGCGATTGTTCGCGCCCGCTGCAAGGCCGCTTGATCAGACTTGACCCTCGTATCAAATGAAACAATCCTTACGCCCCTGTGGAAGCTCCCTGCGCGTCCATCTTCGACAGTGATCTCCGCCGCTGCGTTCTCAACCGCCGTTCACTACGCCTACAGGCGCAGCCCGCACAGGTCTGATACAATGACCTGCACTTTCGGAATAGACGTGCCTTCATTATGCCCCGTCAAGATTATGACTGAAAAAGGAGACACCCCGGCGAGTCACGCTCGACCGGACGCGCAGCATTATGGCGGCTAAACCCAAATTACGAATCATCCCCATCGGCGGTCTGGGCGAAATCGGCAAGAACATGACCGTGTTCGAGCTAGGCAACGACGCGATTATCCTTGACACCGGCATCATGTTCCCGGCTAACGACATGCTCGGCGTCGACTACATCATCCCCGACTTTCGTTATCTCCAGCAGCGCACCGACCTGACCATTCACGGCATTCTTTACACTCACGGTCACGAGGATCATACCGGCGCGACCGCCCATGTGGTCGAAGCCTTCCCCGAACTGCCGATCTACGCGACGCCGCTGACCGCCGCGCTGATCGAGGTCAAGCTGCGCGACGCCCGCAAGTACCGGGAAGGTCAGATCAACGTTTTCAAGGCGGGGGACACGCTCCAGATCGGCCCGTTCAAGGTCGAAAGCTTCCACGTCTGCCACAGCATCCCCGACTGCGCCGGGTTCGCCATCACCACGCCCTACGGGCTGGTCGTCCACAGCGGCGATTATAAGTTCGACAACACGCCAGTCGATGGCAAGAAGCCGGACTACGCCCGACTGGCCGAATTCTCGCGGCGCGGCGTGCTGCTGCTGATGGGGGACAGCACCAATGCCGAGTCACCGGGCTGGACGCCGTCCGAGAGCATCGTCACCGAGGCGTTCGACACGTTGTTCCGGCAGGCGACCGCGCGCATCATCGTGGCAACTTTTGCCTCGCATATCTCGCGGATTCAGCAGGTGGCTGATCTGGCAAAGCGCTATAACCGCAAGCTGGCGATTGCCGGACACAGCATGACTGCCAACGTCAAGATGGCGCGCAAGATGGGGCTGCTGAACATCGACGACGACCTGCTGATCGAGTTAAACCGAATCAACAGCATCCCCCCGCACGAGCTAGTCATCATGGCGACCGGGTCGCAGGGGGAACCGTCTGCCGTGCTGAGTCGGCTGGCGTCGGGCCAGCATCGCAACCTCGACGTCATGGCAGGCGACACGATTGTGCTATCGTCGCACACCATTCCTGGCAACGAGGAATCGGTCAGTCGGACGATCAACCGGCTGTTCCAGCGCGGCGCGGACGTGATCTACGACCCGATTGCCCCGGTTCACGTCTCCGGTCACGCGCGACAGGAAGAGATGAAGCTGCTCATCAACCTGCTCAATCCGCGCAACTTCATGCCGGTTCACGGCGAGCTGCGCCAGCTCCGCGCCCACGCCAGACTGGCAGCGCAGCAGGGCATCGCCCAGAAAAATATTTTCGTCGTCGAGAACGGCATGGTAGTCGAAGTGGACAAAGGCGGCGTGCGCGTCGGCGAGCGCGTCCCCGGTGGCTACGTCTTCGTCGATGGCAGCGGTGTCGGCAATGTAGGCCGGTCGGTCATGAAAGACCGCGAGATTCTGGCGCGCGATGGCTTCGTGATCGTCACGGTCACGGTCGATAGCGCAACCGGCGGCCTGATCGGTGAGCCAGAAATCATCTCGCGCGGCTTTATTTACCTCGATGATGGCGACACATTGATCGACCAGATCAGGCAAACGGTCGAGGGTGTACTCGCCTCAACGACCAACGGCAAGCGCCGCGACCGCCTTCAGGATGGCATCAATCGACTGCTCTATAATGAAACCAGGCGCAAGCCGATGGTGTTCTGCATCGTCAACGAGCATTAGCGCGCCTGAGCCAGTGGGAACCGGGACAAAATGGCGTCGGCTACGACGTTGTGATCGCAGCGGCGCAGCAGAGCGGCCTTGAGCTGACGCGACAGTTCACCCACCGGCTTTACAACTACCGCCGCTTTTTCCTGTTCACGCGCGCCGATTCCTCGATCAGTCCTTCTTAACGAAGGGAATCCAGCGGCGGAGATAGCGATTGAGGATGCGGCCACGTGCGCGCAGCCACGCGCGGTCGACGGCCTCGTTCTGGCGCGTATCCGGCGCGCGACCGGGGCGGTCCGTCGGGCCGTAGCGTTCGCTGGTGTACAGCCGGGTAATGGCGCTGACAGGCGGCTCGGCAGCGGGCAGCGTGCGGACAATCCGCGAGCGCCGTTCTTCCGGCGTCTCCTGCTCGGCCAGTCGAATCCCGATCAGGCCGAGGTAGCGTTCCAGCCGCGCATAGGCGCGCGTGATCGGGCTAAGGCCCTTCATGCCGCGCCACTCCCAGTACCAGTAGATGAAGTAGCCGATGCCGATGGCCGCGACGATCAGGAACAGGCCGAGCAGCGCGACGCCAAGCGCCGGCAGCAGGAATGAGAACGGGTTATCGGGCGGTGGGATGATCGGCGGTTCGGTCGGCGCAATCACGGGAGTCGCGGTCGGCGTCGGCGTAGGACTCGGCGTGACGGTCGGCAGATCGTTACTCTCCGGCTGCGGCGGTTTGGTCGGCGGCGCAGCCGTGACGGTCGGCGTCGGGCTGGGCGTCAGCGTTGGCGTCGGGCTGGGCAGCGGCGGCACGGTTGGCTGCATCTGGGTCTGATTGTTATTGTCACCGCGATCAATCGGAGCCTGCGCCGCCGTCGGCTCGAACTCGATCCAGCCGTAACCGGGGAAGAACGCCTCAACCCACGTATGCGCGTCGCGCTCGCGGACAATGAACCCCTGCTCCTGATCGCTGTACTCGCCCTGAGCGAACCCCGCGCCCATCCGCGTGGGAATGCCGAGGCTGCGCAGCATGACAACCATCGCCGAAGCGTAGTAGTTACAGTACCCCTGCTTTTCCTCGAACAGCAGCCAGTCAACCGGATCGCGGCCTGCTGGCGGCTCCGGGATGCCTTCATTGTAGACAATATTCTGACGCAGCCACGTCTCGACGGCGTGAGCCTGATCGTAAGGATTGGTCGCGCCCGCGTCGTTGACGATCTGCTGCGCGAGTTGAATCGTGCGCGGCGTAATCGACGGCGAATACGGCAGGTACAGGTCTTTGATCCACTGCGGGTAATCATTGCCCGCCCCGCGCAGCTGCGAGGCGGTCGCGCTGCTGACCAGACTGGTGACGGTGTATTTGTCGCTGCGATACATCACCTTGAGCGGGCGAATCACCGAGACATTCATGCTGCTGACCGGCGCGGGGCCGTAGCGCAGATCGGTGCGCGTCGGCAGATCGACGCGAATCGGCTGCGGCGCGGCGTAGATGATGCGGGACGCGCTCAAGCCCATTGTGAATGTCTGCTCAACCTGCGTTCGACCGCCCATCATCGCCGGATCGTAGACGATGTCGAGCGGCACTTCAGGGTCAGTCAGGCGGGTATCGGCAGCCGATGTCCAGCGTCCGGCGTCGTAGATGTCGAAGACGCGCGAGCGCCAGTAATAGCGATGACCGAGCGGCGCATTGACGATGAAAACGGTTTGATTGCCGAGCTTGATCGCTCCGCCCAGCTCAAGCGAGTCGCCGCCGTAATAATCGGCGGTCGTCGGCCCCTGCGTCTCAATCGACGAGAACAGCCGGTTCCAGAACTCGCTGATCTGTGACAGCGGCGCGGCCTGTAGAAAATCCTGAAAGCGGTTGAGCCGATCCTGTAAATTGGCCGTCGGCAGCCCCCAGGCGATCAGCATGACGACCAGACTGAGGATGATGCCCATGCTGAAGAACTGCTGGCGCAATCGGCGCGGCACACGGATGCCATTGACGTACCAGTTCCACTCGCGCGCGTCAAGATTCGAGCGCACGACCAGCAGCAGGCAGAGGAAAACGAAGCCGATCAGATAGCGGTTGAGGTCGACCGAGCCGGTGTAGTAGACACTGTTGGTGGTGAGAATCAGCGCGGGCGGGAGAATGGCGCGCCAGACCCGGTCAACGCGGAAAACGTGCCAGGCGATGTTGTAACCGAGGAACCAGAACAGCCCGGAGACGAGCAGCGTAAAGACCAGGTCATCCTGATTGATGCCGCCGCTGCTGGCATCGACGATCCAGCGGAACAGGCGCGAAAAGACGCTGTACGCCCCTTCGCCGAGGTTGCCCGGCTCGTTGATTGAGGCGATCAGCAGGACGAAGCAGATGCCGTAAATGGCGCTCATGAACAGCGCCAGCAGCTCGTTGTAATCGCTGCGCGAGAGCAGAAAGCCAAACAGGATGCTGAGGACGACGACCGGGGCGAGGGTGTTCATCGCCAGCGGCCAGCCCGCCGCATTGAGCGCCAGCGCGGGCATCAGCAGCAGCGCCAGCGCGACGATCAGGGTGGTGATGTCACCCTGCACGAACATCGTATGCCAGATGTTTAAGGTGCGCCGCGCCCACCGGCTGAAGGGATTACCGGGCTGGTTTTTTGCCAGAATAGTCATAGAGTCCTGCACAGTAAAAAGGGGAACGACTGCTTCCCCCAACTTAACGTCATTTTACTGGCGGGTTCGGCGTTTCACAACCGGCGCTTACTCAACGCTCGGCGGGTAACGAGGACACAAACTGACCCAGCCACTGCTGCCGAGGCTCAACGCCAGTTCAAGACCATAACCTTTACCATTTCCACCTCTCACGCTGCTCAACTAAATTTCCCTCAGCCAGCTTCTAGCTGGCTTCGGTTTAGTCTGCCGAATGGCTTCCAGCCTCCGGCAGAACGCTCAGGGCGCGGCTCACCACACCTTGACGTACAGCGAGCGAATCGGCAGGATGCCGTCGTCGGCGACGCCGGGGGCGGGAATCGGCGTCGGACTCTGATAGAAATAGACGACCGCCCAGACCTGATATGTCCCGCCCGACGTCGGATACGGCAGCGTGACGGTTCGATCCTCAGTATAGTAGCTGCCGGGAACCCACTGACTCGTCTCGCCGGGGCCGTTCTCAATCAGCGGCGGACTGTCGCTCTGGTCGAGCGGAGTCCCGCCGAGTCGCTTGCTCAAGCGGACGCTCACGCTGTAGTCGTGGTCAATCGGCTGATCGGCAGACCACCACAGACGCAGGCGGACGTGATCGCCCTCATGCAGCGCCAGCGGCTCAGTCGCGTCGATGACGTCCACGCCGTGGAAGCGCATCCCGTTAGCGAAGGCCACACCGACCGGGTCTGGCGGCCCCTCATACAACTGGACGAGCAGCTCCGCCGGGCCGAAGAACGGGCCAGCTATCCTGCCCTGCTCGACCGACTGCCTCAGCGCCAAAGCGGGTTTCGCGCCATGCATGTACCAGATGCGACGATAGCCGGTCGGGTTCGCCACGAGGGTCAACCCCTGCGGGAAATAGACGCGCGTCAGGTAGTCGAGCTTCTCCAGCGTACTGCACTCACCACAGTTCGGGTCGATCAGGAAAACATCACCGCCCTGCACGCGCTCCCTGAGCCAGACAAACGTCTGGCCGAGCGGCGGGCCGGGAATCTGATAGTCGTCGAGCGGAAGCGGCGCGAACAGCAGCAGCGCCAGCACGACCGCCGAGACAACGCGCGGGAGCGATGGTAAATCCGACAGGCCCCAGCCGAGCCAGAGCGCCAGACCGAGCAACACCCACCACGAGTAGCGCGCCTGAAAGAAGCCGAGAATCGGGTTGAGCGCGTAGAGCGCCAGCGGCATCGCCACCCAGAGCAGCAGCGCCATCGACGTCCGCTGTCGATGGCGGGCGATCAGCACGGCGGCGACCAGGAACAGCAGCGCCAGCACGCCGAAGCCAACGCCCGCGTAGCTCTGGTAGATACCCGCAATTGCTTCGGGCAGCGGCGGCACTCTGATCTGACTCGTCCCGCCCGTCCGCGAGACGGCCAGACTCGCCTTACTGAGCAGCTCCGGCAGCGCCAGCGCCAGCGCAACCGCGCCGGGAACAGCCCAGCGCAGAATCCGGCGCGGATAGGCGAACAGCGTGTAGAGGCCGATGACGACGAACGCGCCAATCGCCGTCAGCGTGATGTAGAACATGCCCGCCATGCACGCGCCCAGCGCAAGCGCGCGACCGAGGCGCGGGCGCTCGAAGTAGCGGGTCGCCAGCCAGAGCGCCAGCGGAATCACGCCGAGGAGCAGGCTGTACGGGCGCAGCTCTGTGCCGAGGAAGATGCCGTAGCCGAGCAGTCCGTAGGCTAAAATCGTAATTACGCCCGCAGCATGTCCGCGCGCGTCCTTCATCCAGCGATAGAGGAAGGCTGTGCCGAGCATGAAGAACAGGATCGGCAGCAGGCGCAGGACAATCGGGTGGATGCCGACCCACAGCCGCCACGCGCCGAGGATGAAGTAATAGAGCGGCGGCTCGTCGTAGGCCGTCCAGTTGAGGATTTGCTGCGGTGAGCCGAATGTCTGCCAGATCGACCAGTATTCGTCGACGCGCAGCTCGGTTACAGTCACGTCGAGGCGAAAGACGCGACCGGCGAAGATCAGCAGCAGGATGACCGTCACCAGCGCAATCTGCGCCCGACGCCGGGAAAGAGTCACGAGCGGACTCCGTTACATCACCTAAGGTTACGGGCGCTCATCTTACTCGAAAGGCGCGCGTATCTGCTAGAATCAGGAGCGTCCAGGACGGCCAGATGATCGCGGCTTCGCTCGTTCGGAGCCGAGGAAAGTCCGCTCTCCACAGGGTACGGTACTGGCTAACGGCCAGGCGGGGCAACCCGACGGCATAGTGCCACAGAGATGCGTATTGCCTTCGCGCAAGCGAGGGCGAGGGTGAAACGGCGGTGTAAGAGACCACCGGCGTCGGCAGGAATGTCGGCGGCCAGGCAAACCCTACCGGGAGCAAGGCCAAGCAGGCGCAGGGGTGTGACCCGCACCGCAGAAAGCGCCGGGTGTGCTGCTTGATCTCTCCGGGCAACCGGCGAGACAGATAGATGATCATCCTCGACAGAAAGCGGCTTATCGGCTGTGCTGGACAAACAAAACGCCCCGGTCAATGACCGGGGCGCTCTACGCTGACAGGGTTGAGGCGCAATCTCAGCCCTGTTTTTCTGCTACCAGCTTGCCGAGCGCGTCCCGCAGGTTGGCGGGCGCGGCGTGCATGTAGACATCGGTCGTCTGAATGTCCAGATGGCCTAGAATCTCTTTGACGACGTGGATCGGCACGCCCGCCATTGCGAGCTGCGTAGCGACGGTGTGCCGGATGGTCTTTGGCGTCAGGTCGGGCGTCAGGCCAGCGGCCTTGAGCTGGCGGGTAAAGGCATTCGAGAACACGTCCCGACGCCAGCGCCGTCCCCATGCGTTGACGAACAGCAGGTCATCCGCCTGCTTTTCCGACGCCAGCACGTTCAGCATCGCGCGTAACAAACCGTCCTCGATAGATAGCGCTCGGTCACGGCGGCTTTTGGTATTCCTCAAGGTCACAATCCAGTCAGCGCGATTCACGTCCTTCACGCGCAGCGCGCGGCACTCGCCGGGGCGACAACCCGTGCGCGCCAGAAACAGCCACAGGGCGCGCTCACCGAGCGGCGCGGGCGATTGCTCACAGGCGTCGATAAAGCGCTGAAATTCGTCCGCTGACAACCATCTAGGCAGCGCGCGATTCTTGCGCGGCAGCACCAGATGCTGCGTGGCGATTTCCGGCGCGTACTTTTCGACGTACAGCCATGCGAACAGCGTGCCGAACCCGTGGAAGATGCGCCGGATGGTGGACGCGCTGTAGCCGTGAATCTTCAGGCGACGCAGGTACATCCGCAAATCAGTACGGTCGATTTCAGCAACCGGCACGTCACTCGGCAAGAAGGCCGCAAGGCCGCGAATATCGCTGCTGTAGGCGTGAACCGTGGACGGCGCAAGCTGGCGCTCATCTTCCAGATACGCCCGATACTCAGGCAGCAGGTCGAGTAGGGTAGGGCCGCTCATTTGTCCACTCTCCAACTACGGTCACGCTCTCTCGGTTCAACATATGTTGGGTCTAAACGCTGCAACCGCTTCCGGCACGCCGCGCTACATGTTCTGGCGTGGTAGCGCGCGCTGAAAAATTCCTTTCCGCAGGCCTGGCAGATGCGCAGATTTCGGTAATGTTGGCGTCGTTTCAATGTCATGCGATTCTCCTTATTTGCCGAGCGGCGTACTGCGTCACGCTTTACGGATCGTTAAACCGTGACGCGCTTTCCCGCTCTACTATTGCGGCCTCGCCTTCCTGCGCTGGCGATACGCTTTCTGCTTACAGGCCGCCGAACAATAGACTTGCTGCGCGTAGCGCCGGAACTCCTTACCGCACACCGGGCATTGTCTCCGGCGATTATATTTAAAGGCGTTACGGAATGACGATGATCGCCATTCTTCTGTAACGCTTTCCCTGCCCTGCCCTATCGGTGGGGGCGGCGGGGGAGGGCAGTACCTCAGCACCAGCGCTTCCAATTCCGCGATAGTCATGTGCTTTCTCCTAACTGAATATGCCGCCCGTGCTGGCGATATTGAGCAAACCTGCCTGCGTAGTCTTCAGGCCGTGTGCAAAACTGGAACGTCTTCAGGCCGCTGAACGCCTTGACCGGGACGACGAACGGCGTCACCGCGCCCGACACCGCCACGGCCAACAACAACACGTAGTCCGCATCGTCAATGTCCGTCACGCCGTGCCGATCATGTTTGCGCAGCCGCCAGTGGTAGCGCCCGTCCTTGCTCCGCCGGGATGTCTTCACTTCAACGCGGAACGATTCGCCGGTCGCTTTATCGACCGCTGTCAGGTCGCCGCGATGCCGCGTGCCACAATTGGCCGTGCGCACCTCATAGCCCGCGCGTTCCAGTAGAATCGCTGCCATCAGTTCGCCCGCAGCACCAACCGCGCGATGCTTCATGTCCGCTATGAGGCACGCTATTTCAACCAACTTCTGTTGCTTCGGAATCGTCATCTCAACCTCATTTCTGTACAGAAAATAAATCCGCCTTCCGTGACTTCCATCAGGCGATTCTCTGAGGGAGAAATACGCCTAGCATGGTGGGTTCCATTTGACTTCCATTTGACTTCCGTGAGACTTCCAAAAAGAGAAAGAATGGAAGTCACGGAAGTCTGGAAGTCACGAAAATTGATTTACAAAATCTTCCGAAGTTGTAACCCACGCCACCAAGCTCCGTTCGAGGTGTAGTTCTCGAAACCAAGCCGTCGCCAGTCTTTTGCGAGCTGGTTACGATTCTTCGGCTTGAAGCTGTTCCGGTCACACCACCATTTGTAGCGCTCATACAGGTCGGCGCTTTTGATCTGGTAGCCTTCACCGATTTCGGTTTCTTCCTGAATGAACGTCGCCTCGGTGTCGTTTTCCATCACGTACTCTAGCAGCAGCGCGTCTGACTGTTCGCAGCGGTCAAAGCCGCCCGCTCGCTTGACGCGGAGCAACTGCACCATCAATTCGTTGAAGATGCCGCTGCGCTCCGACGCAAGCCGCTGCTCAAGGTCAAGGACGCGCTCCGATTCGGGAATTGTCCGGTTAAACGGGACGATGATGATGCGTCGGGCCGTTGCGCCGCTCCTGTCGCCCATTCGCGGCATTTCGTTCATTGCCCACCAGACTTTTGCTTCTGGTCGGAAAGCGATGGGATCATGGTTCTTCACGTCGGCGTAGATTTCATCCGAGCCGCCCGTGAGCGCCTTGTAGAGCGCGTCAGGCAGCATGGTGCTGCTGCTAGCCTCAGTGAAGGTCAGCACGCGCTTGCCGACGATTCCCGCCAGTAGAAACCGGTTGATCCCCAGTTGTGTCAGGTCAATCGTCGTGTGTAAGTCGCCCATCAGCGCCTTGATGAGCGCGATGAAGGTGCTTTTGCCGCTGTCCTTCTGCCCAACCAGCCAGAAACTCGCTTTCAGGTCGGTGCGCGCTGTCATCGAGTAGGCCAGCGCTTGCTTTGCCAGCCGAACGAGCGTGAAATCCGTCTTGCCATCCGGGAAGACCAGCGACGAATTGAGGTAGCGCCGAAACGTCGGGCAGTCGGCGTCGTCGTCATAGTCAAAGTCCAGTTGCGTCGTGAAGTACAACTCCGGGTCGTGCCGCGCCTCAAACGTCATGCTGTCGAGGTTGAACAGGCCATTTCGCAGGTTGATGTAGTGCGCCTGCTGGCGCTGCCTGTCCATAATCACCCGGTCGGGAATGAACAAATCATCCTCAAGCATCGCGGCCAGCGCGCGGATGCGGCTCTGAGTGACACTCACGCCGTTGGCTTGCCGGAATTTGACCAGTTCCCGGCGGATGTAGCGCCGCATCTCATAGACATCGCGCCCGCGCCAGCATCCGTTTTCGTACATCTTCCACGTGTTATGGAAGAATGCCAGCCGGTCTTTAAGATCGGCGGCGAGCCGGAGCGCCAGACGATCATCGTCCGGTTTCCAGCCAAGTTCATCGTTATCCGGCAGCACCGGCGTCTCTTCAACCATGCTAGGCGTATTTGTGCTGGTCACGAGAACTCTCCATGCCACAGTTGAGGCCGCTGGCAATCGTCCGCAAAGTGGCCGTTTCGCCGTCCCGTGCAGTCAGGGCGGCAGCGGCAGCAAGCAATTCCCGTTCAGCGTCGGCGCGGCTTAACTTGCCGTCGCGGATGAGCGAGCCGAGTTTCAGGGACGCCCGAAACAGCGCATTGTTCTGGCTCCCCTGAGCGGCCATGCGGACGTAGGCGCACTCACCGACCAGCGCAGCCCGTCCGTAGGCCGTCCCGTGAATGACCTGCCCGCTGGCGGATGGCAGCGCGCCGCTTGGCTGCCCGGCGGGCTGCTGGCCTTTGATCCAGTCAACCACGTCGCGCAGATCGAAGACGTGCAGAATCGGCGCGGGATTAATGACCTGATAGGCGTTGCCGCTCGGATGCAACGACGGCGGCGCGATGACATACGTCCCGTCGCTTTTCAGTTCGACGTTGCCGAACGGCGCGCCGACAACCCGCGCGCTTGGTGGGCAGACTTTCGCGTAGAAGTAGAAGTGCGCGCCCTTCTGCGAGCCGGAGAGAACGGTGTAGGTCTCGGTCAGCCGGGGAAAGCGCTCCGAGAAGGCGTTGACGGCCTCAAGGCCGTCGCAATCGACGACTGCCAGATTGCCGCTGACGCGCCCGCAGATCAACCCGACCGATTCGAGCAATCCGGCCTCATGCCAGCGGTT
Organism: uncultured Anaerolineaceae bacterium; assembly: GCA_964652205.1. Taxonomy (GTDB): domain Bacteria; phylum Chloroflexota; class Anaerolineae; order Aggregatilineales; family Phototrophicaceae; genus ZC4RG36. The sequence goes on from CAZZAO010000050.1 coordinate 15,632, forward strand.
GATGGTCGTGGTGTCGGCCAACCGCTGCTGAAGGTGCTTCCAGTTCGATAGCGCCGGTGTCTTGTCCTGACGGCACGCCAGCACCGAAATAGCCGCCGCGCTGTACAGCAGCGCGGCCTGATGTACGGACGATTCCCGCGCACAGTCGAGGATCAGAGGCGTTGCGTTCATGAGTGAAGCTCCTTGAGAAGTTGGTGACGTTCTTCAACGCTGCGAACGGGCTTGAGGTCGGCATAGCGGGCGAGCTTGCGCGCGCGGGCCGGATGAGCGGCGCGGTACTGGCGCTGGTATTCCAGATATTCCCGGTGGTGGGCGGCACGGTATTGCCGCTGGTACTCGCGTCGGTCGGTCATGGCGAAACTTCCATTTCCGGCCTGACGTACTGAGTTTGCTGGACATAGCCGTGATCCCGCAGCCAGACACTGATTGTCGCGCCCGACACGCCAAGCTGGCGCGCGGCCTCGGCTTGCCCGTAGGCGTTGACCAGCGCCGGAATCACTTCATTCAAATCGCCGTGCGTATGTTCCAGTTCCCGAAGTCGGTTAGGTTTTGCCATTTTGATGACTTTCTGCAATCGCTATTGATTGCTTACAGCGGGAAATATATGGCAATCTATATTGATTGCCTAAAGCAATCATAACTGCATACAGAGTTTAAGTCAATAAAGCTTAGACTATAGACAATCAAAAATGAGGGATAATCAGCGATGCGGGGCGATAGATTGAAGGCTTTGCGAGAGGCAGCGCGCTTGACCCAAGAAGGGCTTGCAGTTGAAGTTGGAAGTAGTGAACCGCAGATATGGCGATATGAGAAGAACGAGAACGAGCCGCGCGCTGATATGTTAGTTCGGATAGCTAGGTACTTTAGTGTTTCCTCCGACTACCTCTTAGGACTGACAGATAATCCGTCGGTGAGAATCGATCAGGAATTGAAGCCGCAGGAAGCCGCCGTTTTGTCAGCTTGGAGACGTGGTGAACGTATAGAGGCCATAAAGGTTATTATCGACAATGAATAACGTGAAACTGCGAGCCGCTGCTGAACTAATTCAGGAGAAGCGCTATCGGGAAGCCCGCGCGCTGCTCAAGACCATCCGTGGCGACGCTCGCGTTTACGAATGGCTCGCTCGGCTCGATGACATTGCGCCGGAAAAACCCTATCAAGAGACGTATGATGCATTAAGGCATATGCATTTACAGGCATACAAGGCAATGTTTTTTATATCGATTCCGCTTTGTGTCATTTTTGGAGCCGACGTACTTATTAATCAGATAAAAGCATCCCTTCTCTCCAGCTTCATGATAATCCCCTCAGCGCTGATGTTTTTGATGTCGGGGCTTGTGTTATTCAGCAATGCAATCAGAAAATTCGTGCTAAAATGAGGGCATGGAAGCAATCCGCCCCTACCTCACGATCACTGAAATAGCGCTCCTCTGGCGCAAGAATCCCACGTCGGTACGCCGCGCGCTCGATAGCAAGCGTCTGCCGCTCGAAGGCTACAAGTCCCCTGACAACTCCAACGGAACATGGCTCATCACTGCCGATTCCTGTCAGCGCCGTTGGGGATTTCCACGCTCAAAATCGTGAGTTTACACCTGCCCTACCCTGTGGCTCAATCTCATATGAGATTAGCCTTATCAGGAGGGCAGCATGGCTCCAGTCGTACTTTTCAGTTTCACCATTCGGGACGCGAAGACCATCGGTACGGCGCGCGTCAAAAACAAGCAGACGGTCGGCGTCTACGTGCCGTCCACCGGCCTCGCCATGTCGGACATCGACAGTCTGCATGACGCGCTGGCGACGGCCATCGACGGCGTGACCGATGGCGTGGTTGAAGGCAGCGCGGTCACGCTCTATCCCGATCTGCCGAGCGGCCTCAAGCCCACGCCAGTGGCAGGGAGCGACGTTCAGGAAGGCGGCCTGCTCACGCTGTCTGTGACCGGCAGCAACTACAGTGAGGGCGTCCGCATCCCGGCCTACAAGTCCAGCTTGCAGGGCGCGGATGGGCAGAGTATCGCCAACTCCGGCGCAACGGCCACGCTGGTCACGCTGCTGACGGGCGGCGGCACGCCCGCGATTGCCGCTTCTGACAAGTTCGGCAACGATCTTGTGGCCTACATCGCGGGCAAGAAATCGTTTCGGAAGTAACCGGGAATAGCGGATGGACGGGCCGTTCCCGGCAATTGATCCGAACGCACTGGGGGACGAGGTGAGCGTGTCTGTGGATACGCTGCTCGTCCCCTTCCTTTTGGGCGCAATTGAAGAATTGCGTAATCCCGCCAACTGGCATGGCGACGAGGAAGACATTCGCGGCACGGTCGAGGCGCTCGATTCGCTTCTGGCGCAGTTAGCAGGGCTATAATGGCCGAAATTCCTCCCGACAGTTCCCGCTACCACATCTTCCCTTACGCGCCCTTCACTGAACCGCTGCCTGTGCCGGACGCCGACGCGGCAGACGCGCCGCTGGTGCAACTGTGCATCGGGCGCGAGTATCTGCCCTATGTGCTTGGAGCGCTGGAAGTCTTCAAGTATGCCGACGCTTTTCAGGGCGACCGACCGACACAGGAACAGGCCGCGCGGCGTTTCGCTACCCTCATGTCCATGATTGCTGCCGCCGATGAGGAGTGCCAGATGTTCGATATTCGGGTTGTCGGATGCGTCATTCAGAAATCGGACGACGGCGGAGCGACGTGGGTAGATGTTGGCGACTTTTCGGCGTGCGGCGCGCAAGGGCCGCAGGGCGCAACCGGCGCTCAGGGGCCGCAAGGGCCAGCCGGAGCGACCGGCGCTCAGGGGCCGCAAGGGCCAGCCGGAGCAACCGGCGCTCAGGGGCCGCAAGGGCCAGCCGGAGCAACCGGCGCTCAGGGGCCGCAAGGGCCAGCGGGGACGGATGCTTACGCCGGGCCGCCCGTGGAATCGAGCGATGAGGAAGTCCGGTGCGGAATCGCTGCTAACATCATCACCAACATGAAGCAAGTCAGCACCGATTACGTCAATGCGCTTTCAACCGGTAGCGATGTTGGCGTAGCGTTAGGGACGCTTCTCGTTTCGCTTTTTGTGCCGGGCGGGATTGTAGCAGCAGAGGACGCGGCGGCGGCGCTCGGAAACCTTGTTGAGGCCGGAACGGAAGCATATGAGGCAGCACTGACACTAACGGCGTGGGCTGACCTCGAATGCCGCCTCTACTGTCAGGTTAAGGCCGCTGGCGGCTACAGTACGGCAGTCGGCGCGGCGTGGTCGGCGGAGATTTTTGGCGCGGGTGTCAATATCAGCTATCCGATTCTGGCGCGGATGTTTGACAGTCTTCAACCCGGCCTCGTACAGCAGTGGGCTTACGTCGGCAGTCTCGAACCGCAGGCCGATTGTGTCGGCTGCGACTGCCCCGGCGATGAGTGGACGCACACGTTTGATTTCACGGCGAGCAACGGCGGGTTTACCATCGAACCAGCAGGTTCGAGAGGAACTTACTCGGCTGGCGTTGGTTGGGTTGGCACTCAAAGTCCAGCAAATACAGGCTCGCGCGTTGCCGTCAAAAAGACCTTTACCGCTACCGAGATTACGTCGCTCTCGGTCACTTACACAATGGCTTCAACCACTGGTGCAATACCCGCGCAACGTGAGGCCATTGCCAGCGGGCCGGGCGGAACGCTCGGCACAACCCAGTTTCCGACCACGGGAACGAATGTCGTTTGGACACAAACCGGCTCGGTCACGGCAACCTCAATCTTGCTCGATTTCAACACCGGCAACACAGGCTCACCGACGCTGGTACTTGCTAAATTGGTCGTGACAGGTCAGGGAACCGATCCGTTCTAGTATGAGGGGAACATGGACAATCTGGTACAGACGATCATCACCCAGATTCCGAATCTCGGCGTCGCGGTCTGGATGCTCTGGCAGCAGCAGCAAACCATCAAATCGCTGCTCGATACACAGCAGAAGCTCATCGACCGGCTGCTGAACTACGTCGATGAGGACAAGCAGCGCGCGCAGCAGGCCGTAGCCTCGGCTACGCGGCCTGTCAACGGAAAGAACGGCGAACCTGTACAGTAAGTGCTTTTAACGCGGCTTACAGGCCGTCCTGGACAACTCCTGTACTGACTCATGGCCTTTCAGTTCCTTTCGGGTTTCTGATTAAGTGAAGAGCTTGAGCGCTGCCGTTCGCAAATCCATCGGCGCGGCATGAAGATAGATCATCGTCGTAGAGATGTTCTTGTGTCCCAACCATTCCTTGATGATATGAACAGGGACGCCTGCAATTGCCATGTGTGTTCCGACGCTGTGCCGAAGCGTGTACGGCGTGATTAAATCTCCCTCCTTGTACAGGCCAGCCTTTTTCAGATGGCGCTCAAAACTGAGCTTAAGCCGCATTCGATCCCAGTGATTACCGAATGCGCCGCTGAACACATAACCATCAAGTGGTTTAGGTTCAATGACTTCTGTGATTAGGTCCTGTAGGAACTCATCAACGATAGGCAGCGACCGATCAACCCGACTCTTGGTGTTGCGGATTATCACGATCCATTCAGCCGTATTGATGTCGCGCACACGCAGGGCGCGCAGCTCGCTAGGGCGGACACCAGTACGCGCCAGAAACAGCCACGATGCCCGCAATCGCAACTCCTGGTCATTCCGATAGCAGGGCGCGAGAAAAGCCGTCAACTCGTCTTTTGAGAGCCAGCGCGGCATAGACACGTTTTTGCGCGGTAGGATGAGGTGCTGCGTAGCGATGTCCGGCACAAGCTTCTCAACATACAGCCACGCCCAGAGCGTACCGAAGCCGTGGAAGACGCGCCGAATTGTCGTCGCCTTGTAGCCCATGACTTTTAACTCACGCATGTACAGACGTAGATCGTCGCGTGTAACTGTCTCGACTGGCTGATCGAACCGGCGCGCAAAGGCACGCGCATCGCTCCTGTAGGCGTAAATGGTTGCCTTAGCGAGCTGGCGTTCATCTTGCAGATATTCGACATACCTGGGGATCAGATCAGCTAATGTCGTCACCTGCATACCTCACCATAGTTTGAATTGCTCGATAGGGGGGCAACGACATACGTCCAACACTGAAAGCCTCGATATTCCGATTCAACAGCGATGATCTTGCCATTGCTGACTAACGCTTCGATCAAAGCGATCAGCCAGGGCGATTTAGCCCGCTGAATCAACCGCGCAATTTCGAGCCGGGTCAACGGACGATTCGCGGAGCGCAGCGCGTCAACAATCATCGCTTCTGTCTCTCCCCTCCCCCGATGTTCCTGTACCGACTTTCGGCGTCGAGGCGGTATCGGCACGGTATCCATGAAACCGAGCGACAGCTGCCACTCTTCACGCAGGGCAGGGTCACGGAGGTCAATCACCGGAGTCACTCTCGCCATGCTCCTCTCCGCCAGCGGTAGCCGCGGCTTTCGATAAATCTGTAGATTGATTCACTCCTTGTTCTTTCGGCTTTTAAGGTCACGTTGACCACGTTCGGCAGCGTCAAGCCGCCGTCCATATAGGCAGCTTTCAGACGAACATAGGTGATGATCGCGCCACGGCGCTTGTCAGTCAGGGCGATACGCATGTAGCCTCTCCTTGTCCGAGATAGATATGTTGCCGCTGTCGATAGCGCGCGAGTCGCCCACTGTAGAATTCCGGTCGACCGCGCATGGTGAATGTCTGCTGACCTGCGCTGAATTCCGAGACTGGAACTAAGAACGGCACAACGCGCCCGCTCCTGAGCACCGGCAGCAGCAGGACGTAGTCGGCTTCAAGGTCAGCAGTCTTATTCCTCAGCAGGAAGACATAGTGTGAACGGCGACGGCGTGCCGTCTTCACTTCGATGCGCCATGCTTCCCCGGTCGCCGGGTCAATCGCCCTCAAGTCGCCACAGTGGCCGCGCCGCGACGTGACCACGACTTCGTAGCCGCTGCGCTCTAAAAGCAGTAGCGCCATTACTTCGCCCGCCGCGCCGACCGCCTGTGATTTCATATTGCTGAGACTTGTTTCGAGCTGAAAGAGTCTCATCTGTTTCGATACCACCATAGGTCAATGCTCCTAGCCAGCCATGAAGGAGGTTGCAGGGCTGGTTTATGAAAATTTCCGACCTTTTCTACTGTCTCCACTGTCACCCTATCTGCCCTACTTTCCCCGTAGGTGACAGTGGTGACAGCAGCAGCGGACGTTTTTATTTTTTCAGCAGCACTGCTGCGCTGTTCAGTTGAAGCCCTTGCCAGCATCGTATACCGCCGTGGGTTCTCACCTGGATTAGACCCAGACGCTTCCAGTCCTTGCCCACGCGCTCTTTTTGCTTGGCGATATAGCCGTTCTCCTGACACCAGGTGCGATAATCAAAATAGAGCGCGTCATTCGTCGTTCGCTGATCTGTCTTGAAAGTGCATCGCTCACTCAGGTAGAGCCGCTCAGCATCGTTCTCCATCCGGTAATCATCGCGGGCTTGCTCGCTCTGAACCGAGCGGGTGAAACGGCGATGTCGCCGCAGTCGCCGCCCGCCTTCCAACGCCCAATTGAAGATACCTGCCATCTCCCTCTTGAGTCGGTCTTCAAGATCGCCATCGCGTTTGTCGTAAGGAATTACGTGATTCATGGGGATGATCGTCACGCGCCCGAAAACAGCGTCGCTACGGTCGACGACACGGGGTGTATCGTTCATGCTGCCAACAACTTTGCAGGTTGGAATAAAATGAAACGGCTTACCGTGAATCTGTCGAGCGCTGATCGGGTCTTTCGAGACGAGCTTTTTATACCAGCCATCAGCCAGCGGCTGGCGACTGTCTGGCTCGCTGAAAGTGACCAGGCGTTTCCCGGCGACGTCGGCAAGCTGGTACTGGTTGTCCTTCAGGCTATCGAGATCAATAGCAACATGACTGTCGCCAGCAAGCATGACCAGAACATTGGTGAGC
>CAZZAO010000050.1:22540-25100 GCA_964652205.1 uncultured Anaerolineaceae bacterium
CCACTGGGGCCGACAAGCCAGAAGGACATACGAAAGCTCGTGTCGGCAGTAAGGCAGTAGAAGAACATTTCCTGTACCAAGTCAATCAATTCATCATCAGCCGAACCGTCCGGCTTGACCAGTACCGAATCGAGAAACGCTTCCCACTGCGGGCAGTGCGCCTTCGGATCGAAACTGAAGCTCAGCTGCGAGGTCAAGTACAGGCGTGGATCATGCGCTTCGAGATAATCCCGATTCAAGTTGTAGAGGCCGTTTTGCAGGTTGATGTATTCCTGCCCGCCGACCAATTCGCTATCATCAACCAGGAGTTTAAGCTGGCAGTATTTCTCCACGGACGCGGCCTTTCCTGCGTTCGGCTTGATGCCGTTTTTCTTGTTGTCGATAAGGACTTGCCAGAATTGCATCGCAATCCGGTTATCTGATCTCCATACACCGCCCTGATAGCGATGCCAGGAGCCGTAGAGATAGGCCAGTTTCTCTGCCCACTTCAACAGCAGCATGTCACCTAGCTCATCATCTGTCGGCTTATGCTGCCGCAACGGCGACTCGCTCAGACTGCCATTCAAGCGCTGCTGGCCGTCGGGCGGCTCGGCCTGCCCCCCCTCATGGCTGGCTAGTAGAGCCTGTGTCATGTGTTCCTGCTCCGAGCGGTTGGCGGAATGGCAATTCCAGCATCGAGGCCGCTTTTGATTGTGCGTCGCACGGATTCTTCTCCGTCGCGCTGTACCAGGCTTGCAGCGGCGGCGACTAGCTCAGTCTCGACTTGCCCTCTGTCGAGGTGGCCTTTTGCCACAAGCTGACCTAGCTGGAAAGCGGCAAGATTGAGCGTATTATTTTGATTTCCCTGCGTTGCTGATCGCACGCGCGCAGTTTCCCCGGCTAGCGCGGCTCGCCCGTAGGCTGAGGCATTCCTGACCGGCTGGTATTTCCCGGCAAGTGGTGTCAACGCGCCGCCGCGTTTTTCAGCCATCTCGGTCTTGATCCATTCGACCACGCCGCGAAGATGCGGCACTCTCAGAATCGGTGCATCGTTCTGAATCGTGTAGAGCTTGCCTGATTTCGGGTGCAGTGACGGCGGCGCGACTACGTAGCAGCCGTCAGCGCGAAGTTCAACATTTCCGCCGAATTTTGCGTTGACAAGCCGCGTCGTGGGCGGCAGCGCGTCGACAAAATAGTAGAAGTGCGCGCCCAGGCCGCTGCCTGACTGTACGGTGTAGGTATCCGTCAAAACAGGGCGGAAACGTGCCGTGTAGGCGTTGACTGCTGTTGGGCCGTCGCAATCAACCACGACCAGATTCATTGAGGCGCGACCACAGACTACGCCGACATTCGAGAGCAGGCCAGCGCGCTCCCAGAGTTCGATCATTCGCGGCCCGGCGGGCAAATCCTGAAGTTGCTTCCAACTCGAAAGCGCCGGTTCTTTACCTCGACACGGAAGCACCGAAAAACCGGCCGATTCATACAGCAGCGCCGCGCCGTAGACGGTCAGGCGCGAGATGGTTGTAAGTAGGTCAGGGGTTGGATTCACGGCTAGACCGCCTTCGCTGCGAGCTGCCGCCGCGCGTAGCTGGTCAGCGTCAGATCGTCCGGGTCAGCCGGGCAGAGCAGCAGTTCGAGACCGAAAACGTCCCACTCGCCCCCGACGTACAGACTGCCGACCTCGGGGTTATCGCACTTCGGGATGATTTCGCTCTGACTGGTGACGTAGACGCCGTCCACCAGCGCGCCGCGCTCGATCAGGAACGCCTCACCGAGATGCGTGATTCGCACGACGCCCGGCCTGCCGTTGTGGTCAATATCAAACGCGATGTCATCAGACTGAAAATTGACGTAGCTCATGGTTCAGTTCTCCAGTTCTTCGTTGCTGGCGTAGGTCAGGTCGATGAGGATGCGGCGCGGCGCGGTCGGGCGGTGTTTCCCCGACCATCCCTCGCGGCGATAGACGACGATCAGTGCGGCGACGAAAGCGAGCAGGCTCAGGAGCGCGCTCGCTTCCCCGGCGTGAGTGAGGGCAATCAGGCTGGCGAGTTCCAGCCCGCCGATCAGCTTGACGACGATCATGCTCATTGCCGCGCCGCCTGCCGGGCCGCGCGCTGCGCTGCGAGCCAGAGCAGCGCGTCCAAGAGGCTGACTGCGGAGAGAGTGAATGCGAACCAGACCGCCCAGGCGAGTAGCGCGTCGTACATCAGCGCGGCCCAGAAACCGGGGATGAGATATTTCCCGGCGGCCATGACAACCGCGCCCAGGATATGTCCGCTGATGTATTCCTGCGAGGTGACGAGTTCTTTGATGCAATCAATCACGACTGCACCGCTTCCCGTTGGGCAGCAAGTGCCTTCATGATTTGGTGACGTTCCTCTGGCGTCTGAATCGGTTGGAGACCAATGAGCTTTCGAGCAAGTCTGGCCGCGCGGTATTGCCGCTGGCGCTCCGCCACGGCCTCTTTGTTAGCCGCGCGGTATTGCCGCTGGCGCTCCGCCACGGCCTCTTTGTTAGCCGCGTAGTATTGCCGCTGATACTCCGCCGCGGCCTCTTTGTTAGCCGCGCGGTATTGCCGCTG
>CAZZAO010000050.1:25200-35993 GCA_964652205.1 uncultured Anaerolineaceae bacterium
CTCCGCCACGGCCTCTTTGTTAGCCGCGCGGTATTGCCGCTGATACTCCGCCACGGCACATTGCCTGCAGGTGAAATTAAGAATGCCGAATCGAGCGAGACGGCTTCGTGCAAACGCGCTCTCTGGCAGCAGGCGTTCGCAACCGGCACAGAGGCGTTTTGCCGCGCGTTTTGGCGCGACCTCAATGATTGTGGGGATGTCGTTCATCGTGTCTCCGTCCCTTCCGACTGATCGTCCTTGAGCGCGGCGTCGGCCTGATCGCAAAAGCCGCGCAAGCGGGCGATGAAGCACTCGGCTTCATCATGGCTGAGGAACCCCGACCATTCCGGCAGGTCGATTTCGTAGACGCCGTCCTGATGGATGAATTGAGCGAAGCCGGTGTTGAGCAGGGTGAAAAACGTGTCGGTCATGATGGATCGCTCTCCTGTTCGTCTGTGTCGCCAACGACTGCGCGACTGGTCAATTCCTCAAGGCATTGGTTGTAGAAATCTGTGACCTCGATGAGCGAGTCAAGTTCAATCATCTGGTGGTTGAGGCTAATCATCTCGAGTGAGTAGATGATCTTTGGGAGCGCGCTGACCAGGCTGGAAATTTCACGACTGGTCAGGTAGGACAGGTCAATTCCTGCATTCATGGCTACGCAACCTCCGGCTGCTGATCAACTTTCCGATATTCTGAGACCAGCGCGTACCCGTTGAACGCTAGCCACTGGCTGATAAAGCTCTGCGACACCTCAAGGCGTTCGGCAGCGCCTTTCTGGCCCAATTCGGTGGCAAGTTTCGGGATAACCTTATGCAGGTCTCCGTACTGTTGTTCCAGTTCCCGCAAGCGATTCGGTGCTGCCATACGATGATCTCCTTAATCAGAATTGATTAACAGCAAGGCGAAAGAAAATCGCTTAATCAGCGATGATTAATATGGTATTCGTATCCGATTACGATGTCAATAGGTTATTGATATAGACTCTAATCAGGTTTGATGAGGGTCAATGATGTTTCGTGGTGATAGGCTGAAAACTCTGCGAGAGAAACACGGCTATACCCATGCTGAATTGGCTGACCTCCTCAACATCGGGTTTGCCCAGATTTACAGGTTTGAGAGTGGCAAAGGGCCTTCAAGTGACGTGCTCATCAGGATTGCCGATCTCTTCGATGTCTCTGCTGACTATCTGCTCGGCTTGACGCCTGACCCGGACGCATACCGACGTGAAGATAATCTGTCGCGGCAAGAGCAACATGTAATTGATGCGCTCCGGCGCGGCGATAAGGTTGAGGCGGTAAAAGCTATCGTTGGTGAATAACGCAAAGCAGGCAAGGTGAGGAATCTTTACTTTGCCCGGCGCTTCTTAGTGGTGGACTAGAGTCACGAATTAATCGCAGGGGGAAATATGAAGCGGCGGCACACGGCTCTCTTTGCGATGATCTGGTTGATGCGCTTGTGCGGAGTTCTGGTGGTTGTGGTTGCTGTTGTCAATACGGCCAAGTATGCCGGATGGATAGACGCTAATTATTCAGGGATGAATTCGATTGACGCCGTTACTAGTTTCGCTTTCTCGGCTGTCCCCGGCCTGATCTTGCTCGGCTTGTCCAGCCTGCTAAAGCTTCAGGTTGCCAATTACGATACCAGCCGCGCGACGGCAATCATGCTCCGTCGCTTGCTGGAAGAACAGCGCCCCGGTCAATCGACCAGGGCGCAATCGCCCAACGGCATGTGGGATGAGGAAAGCCCGAAAGGGATTCTCTGGCGACCGAAGTATCGCCGGTCGAAGGAATTCGGCGGCTTTGATCGCTGGGAACCGCAAGACCTGACAGAGATCAGACTCCGGCGCGGTCTGGACGGCCACCGTCCGCTCGATTAATCGGCTGCCGGTTCGGTCAGCAATTCCGGTTCTTCAACTTCGGGCGCGGTTTCGGACGTCGGGGTTGGCGCTGGCGGGGCAGCTATTTCGACCGGAGCGACCGGAGCGACCTTAATTGGCACAAGCCGGTAGACATTCCCTTTCTCGCGTTTCCCCTTCCATCGTGTCCCGTCTGCCGTGTTGGTAATGAAACTGGCGTCTTCAATCGTATCGCGGATGCGCCGACAGATGCGCCGCAGCTCGCGTTCTCCGGGGCCGTCCGTTTGGAGCGCCTCTTGCAGCTTGTCTGAACTGAGCTGGCCTTGCAGAAATTCGAGACAGTAGGCGAGTACCTTCTGTTCATTCCAGGCGACGGCTTTCGGCACATCGGCGACTTCGATCAAGTCTTCGGCGACGTCGGTGTAAGCGAGCCTGGTTGCCGACACGACACCGGCAATGTCATCATCGGTGATGAGTGGAGCCTGAACCACGACAGTTTCGAGGCCAATTGAGTAGACGAATCGCCCCGGCAGCAGCGGCAGGTAATGCGCGTCTGGCTTGTCGAGGACGATCTGTGAAGCACTGATACTCGGCATGTAGCCGCAAACTTTTGCACCGACATTAGTTTTGATGCGCCCCGGCACGACGGCGACTTCGGGATGTTGTGTACACAGCAGCAGGTGGACGCCTGCCGCACGCCCCTGGCTGGCAAGTAGGCTAATCAGGTTGTGGATTTCCTCAGTTTCCGCGCCGCGCCCAACGAGCGTATTCATCTCGTCAAGGACGATCAGGATTTCCGGCAGACGGTACTTTTCTTCCACCTTCAGGTTGTAATCCGCCAGATGCTTTGCCCTGATCTTTTCCATCATGGCGTAGCGGAGTTGCATCGATTCAAACATGCGCTTGAGCACCGGCTTGACCTGATCGACCGTCTTAATAACGTCGCCAAGCAGGTGCGGCAGTTCATACCAGTGACTGAATTCAACGCCGCCTTTCTGGTCGATTAAGATAATGCGTAGCTCGGCAGGGGAATGAGTCGATGACCAGGTTGCAATCATGCCGTTGACGACGTTCGACTTGCCGCTGCCGGACGTTCCCGCAACCATCACGCTTGAGGCTCCATCCTTTCCGGTTTCGAGCGTCAGGAACTTAAACTTGCGGTTCTCGGCAATGCCGACGCAGAACGGAAACTTGCTGCGCTGTCTATCGGGGAAAAACTTCATTGCGTCGCGCCACATCACCGTTTTTGGCAGCGCGTCGGGGCTATCGAGCCGCGAGACGATGAAGATCAGTTGATTGTGATCGTTATATTTCGCCGTGACCTGGCGCTTGGTTGCTGTCGAGAGTGCTTCGAGGACTTCTGGTTCTCTTAATCGGCTCGGTAGTACCCCGTAAGGTAGAAGCCAGCGATAGCCGAAAAATGGCAACCGTCGCGTCGCCGCCAGATAGAAAACGTGCGCGTCGGGGCGAATCTGACTGCGCTCAAAGCTCGGCACTCTGGTTTTGGTTTTGCCGTTGCCGTCCGTCTGAATGTGGTGACAACCCGCCGTCCTGCTCCAGACGCGCCGGATAATTTGCTCCAGCCACTTTGCCTCAATATCCATCTCCTTCGTTTCTTTCGCCTCACGGATATTGTCGGCGTGCAGCTCGCGTCGGTGCTGCGCTTCATAGACCAGCCAGCCCTGGTAGTGCTTGAAGTTCTCCGCTGTCGTATGCAGTGCGTCAAGCGCGCCCAGAATGTTAGCCGCTTCTGCCTTCACAGCCGTCGCGCGACGGCGCGCTGCTTTACGTTCGGCAAGGGGCAGCGCGGCGTTGGCGAAGACGGCGCGACACTGGCGAAATTCACGCCGCAAGGCTTGCGCCCGTTTGATCTTCTCGTTGTATTGCCCGGCCTTGAGCTGCTTTCGCAGGTGTTCGACGTAGCGCTTCATGCGCCAGCGGACGATAGGTGTTAGCAATCGCCAGCGCTTTTGCTCGCGGTCAAGAATTGCCTGGTTGTCGGGGTGGATTTTGTCTTTGGTCAGGAATTCGAGCGGGGCGGGCGGTTCAATTCCGTAGGGATGTTTCTCGTCCATCGGCAATCCTGTAGCTGTAACCAACGCCGGGCGTGAATTCACCAACGATGCAACCTGTCAACATCAGGCGCTTCAATGAGCGTTTCACAGTAATTAGCGCCGCGCCTGATTCATCAGCGATCATGCTCTGGCTGACTTTGTCCGGCCCGTGCTGGCTGATGAGGCGCTCAAGGGTTTGGAGAACTACGACGTCGCTGAATGCCATGCTGCCAAGCTTCATGGTGTTACCCGCCCGTTAGAGCATCATACCTACACTCTTCCTATTTTAACCTCTACTGGTATCAAACTGCTACTAGTGACTATTTTCATAATACCTTAATGTGTCATGAGGAGCTGCGATGCCAGAGACGACCGAAACACCGACGCCAACACTGACACTCACCCCGTCCGCTACGCCGACGGCAACACCTGACTACTATGTTGAGGTGACGACGGAAGCGGGTTATCCAGGGCGTGTGTCGCGTGATGTGTCGGTTGCTGATCTCTGGATCATCGTGCTATTGATTGCGGTTCTGGTTTCGATGTGGCTGATGTTCATCGTCTTGCGCCTGGGGAAAGGAGGGAGCGCCTGAGCGACTTTATCGCCCTGCATCTGGCCGGGGCAATCGGATACGTGGTGATCGTTATAGGCTTTCTGGGCCTGATCGACATGGTTATCGAGCAAATCAGAGGGGCGTCAATTGATTGATGCGACGCAGTGGATGGTGAACCTGATTGGCCCCGACGCTTCTTCACTGGTCGGCGCGCTTCTGGTCGCTGTCTGCCTCATCGAATTCATCCGCGTATTTAAGGAGTGGATACGTCCATGAGCGGAGATATGATCGTTGGTCTGAGTCTGGGTTTCGTCGGCGGCATGACTGTCATGGCTTTGCTGCTCTACCTGACCATCAAGAACCGCAAGCCCATCAAGCTGTCGAAGACGGCGCAGCGCGTCGGTTCGTTCGCCCTGGTCGCGCTGCTGGTCGGGCTGCTGGCGTTCGCCAACGCGGCAGGTGTCCGTGCCGACACGCCGACGCCGTACCCGACGTTGACCATCCCGATTGATTCGATTTTTACATCGACCAACAATTGGATGGTCACATTTGCGCCAATCGCCGCTATCGGCATTGGCATCGCCCTTGCCATCAAGATTCTCGGCTACGTCGGTAAGTCGCTCGGCACGGCGTTCTAGGACACGCTGTGACCAAGCGCGAGCATCTGCCAATAGACTACGATTCGACGCCTGATCTCAGGCAGCGGCCCACGCTCGGCTGCCTGAGATCGCTAATGTCGGGTGTTGGTCTATTGGCGGCGCTCGGTTTCATCGCCTTTGGTATCTATCTCGCCCTTCCTAAACCGAAGTCTGCTGAAACGGTTATCCCGACATTAGCGGCGCTTCCATCCCTCACCTCGACCGCAACTTCTTACGCTTCCCTCATGCCCACGGCGACAAACACCCCCGACGCCTGGGGCGCAACCGGCACAGCGCTCGCCAACGCGACGGTCAGCCCGACGCCGACCGCGAGCGCCACGCTGGATTACTGCTACTGGCTCACGCCGACCTCAACGCCGTCGCCCACGGCGGCAAACACCCCCGACGCCTGGGGCGCAACTGGCACAGCGGTTTACGCGGCAACAAATCCGCCACAATCGCCGACGCCGGAGCCGCCGCGCGAATTGTGCGTAGAACGCCCGCAGGTCACAGCGACCTGGACACCATTTCCGTTTCCGCAATTGTCTGGTTTTGGCGGCCTGAGCGGCCTCAGCACGCTTGCGGCAAGCGCAACAGCAACCCGCGCCCCGATTACCTGGACGCCGTCTCCAGTACCTCAGCAGAGCAATTCTGGCGCGGCCCCGGCCCCGGCTGGGCCGCCGGTGGTTGTGACGTCGCCGCCAGTTATCGTTCAGGTGACGTCGATTGTGATCCAGCAACAACCGATCATCATCACGGCAACGCGCCGCCCGCCGACGTTGACCCCGTCGGCGACTATCACCAGTACGCCGAAGATTACGCTGTCGCCGACGCAAACCGAGACTCCGACCGCGACGCCGACGGTCACGCGCGACGCCGCCTGGTTTGCATCGGCGACGGCTTACTACGGCGTCTTGACCCAGAATGCCCTACAGCCGACTGCAACTGATGTGCCGACGCTGGGCGCGCCAACTGAGCCGAGCGTAACCGACGAATCGACCCGTGAACCGACGTTGGAACTTCCGAGCGCTACGCCGACCGAAATGGCAACGCTCACCGAGACGCCAACGCCGACTAACGATCCCACGGTCACGCCAACCGACGTTCCGACGCTGGAACTGCCGACTGATATGCCGACGGTCGAACTGCTGCCCACCGATGAGGTCAGTTCATGAAACGGCGTGTTGTCGCGCTTGTGCTCCTTGTGCTGGCGGCGGCCTGTTCACCTGCCCCACCGCCGCAGGTTGACTGGTGCTATTGGTTTGACTTCAAAACGACCAACAATTTCAATATCGTCAACGGGACATGGCAGGATGGTATCGGCTATGTCAATGACGATAACTACAACCTGTCGATTAATTATGATGCTGGCATAGACGTAACACCTGTTCAGGTGACAGTGAGCGTTGAGCGCGTCGACGCGGGCGACATTACCGCCCGTGCAAACGGGATTATTTTCGGTATTTCCGGGGACACCGGCAATCAAACGCTGCCAGCCGATCAGGTCGGCTCAGATGTTTCATTTACCAACGAATCGGCTGATGCGAGTGGCCCCGGAGCGAATATCAGCGCTTCTGCCTCATCTCGCATGGCCGTGACGGCGCTTTTCGTCTATGGCCGAAACGCCAACCCCTTCGGAGTATCGAACTGTGAGGGCTATGTACCGACGCCGACGCCAGTCCCAACAGGTACACTAACGCCTTTTCCGACGATTGCGCCCAGCCCGACAGATACGCCGCCGCCCACCTTTACGCTTTCAGTTACGCCCAGCCCGACGATCACCAACACGCCGACGCCCGGCCCATCCGCCACACCGACCATTGCTGGCTTGACGTGGTATCACATCTTCAATTTTGAGATCGGCCCGAACAGCGCGAACTGGTCTTCGTGGGCGTGGAATAGCCAGTATGGCGGTGGTTATGCTCCAAACGGCACTTGGTCAACAGGGATAGGTTGGGTTGAGGATGTATATCCGAGCGGTCCAACAACTTTCCGGGTCGATAATTACCTGATGACGAAGTCAATTTCGGCACACATTAACTACGTTCAAGTGACGTATGATGTCAGCTTCGGCTCAGGTGGAAATGGCAACATGGGCTTGTATCGGAATGGTACGACTACAAACGTAGCAACCGCAGCGATGAGCCAGGGCAATAATCAAGTATTGACCTTCAACACGAATATTGACGTCAGCCGGCTTCAGATTGGAATCGCAGCGGGGAGCGGCACGTCTGGGGCAATCGCAGGTCGCTACGCGCATTTTCGCAAGATCATCGTGGGCGGCACGGGGACTGATCCTTTTACGCAGGAAACCCCGACGCCGACCGCGACGATGACAGAGACTCTGACCTCGACACCGAGCGATACGCCGACGCTGACTACGACACCCGGCCCCTCAGCCACGCGCACGCCTATACCCACCTGGACGCCGCCCGGCGGCACGCCCGCTTCGCTGACACCACAGCCGACGCCGTCACGTACATCCGTGCCGGTTTACTATCCGAGCTGGACGCCGCAGCCGACGATCAACCGAACCGGCACGCAACAAAATCGTGAGACGCGGACGGCCACGCTGGCAACTGCGACGGCCAACGCGCACCTGACGCAAACTGCGGTTGTTGTCACCGGCACGGCCAACGCCTACGCGACTGGCACAGCAACCGCAGGCGGCACGCCGACGCCGGGCGCGACGGGGACAATCGACTACTCGTTGCCGCCAGTCCCTGGCGAAGGCGAGTTGACACCGATCATGACCGGCATTCCAACGCCGGGAGACTCAGGCGACCTGAAGAAAAACACCGACGAGCTGGGCGGCAATGTTTTTTCAACCCTCAGCAATAGTATCCTCAAGGCATTCGGCTGGCTCGGCAACCTGAATAGCCTCAGCACGATTCTTACTGCCTGGAATTCAACCGCCGCAACGCCGTTACCGGGCCTGCCGCAATGTAAAGTCGCGCCGCTGTCGAGCGAGTTGTGCGCGATTTACTACTTTCTCACCTATACGCTGCTTTCCGGGGCCGTAGGCAGTCTGTTAATCCCGATGGCAGTCATCGTCGTTGATGTCTGGTGCATCCTCAGTTTCGTTCGGCTCGTGCGTGCCATCCTTGCGCGGCTCGGAAAGATCAGACAATGAAACCCCTCCTAATCCTTTTGCTCGTGCTGCTCATCGCCGCTCCGGCGCTTGCTCAGGATGACGACGGCCCGACACCGACGCCATCCGCTACGCCGCTCCAGGTGCCGTTTCAGGAACTGAATCAGGCGCTGGCGACGGCCAATTCCGGTGTCAATCAAGCTCCGGCTGACTTATCCGCGCCGGGCGGCGTGCCGCTCCTGCCGAGCGCTGACGGCCGTCAGATTTTCGGCTACGTCAAGTGGTTGATTTCCGCTCAGGCAGCCGAGGACGTGTTCGGCCCGTTTGCGCCAATTTTTATTCATCTCGGTATCTACCTGGGCATGGTCTTTCCGCTGATCGGTGTCTATCTGACCATTCTGATCGTGAGCTATATCGCTGGCTGGATCGTCTTTATCTACCGCCTGCTGACTAGCAGCGTGCTTGCGCTCATTGTCGGCGGCCTGGTAGCAGGCGTTGCTACGGCAGCCGCAGGCGTGATAACGCTCGTCAATGTGCCGGGGCAGCTCGTCACCAAATTCATCAACAGCGCCAAATTCGCGTTGAAGGTCATGGTCGAAGTCTTCAAAAGAATCGCCCCCTGATCGGAGTACCCTATGATTCCGCCAACGCCAACGCCTCTGCCGCCGGGTACACCCTACCTCACTATTCCCTACAGTGTCGGTCTATGGGGTAGCGTCGGCAACGGCATTCAGGCATGGAATTGGATCGGCACAGCTCAGATTGTCATCCAAACTGTGTTTCTGATCTTTATCGTGTATGCAGGTGTGAGGGTGTTTCTGCGCTTCGTTGGCGATTTCACTGGAAAGGACTCTGAGGAATGAAGCTACTCAAATACCTGTTCCATACCAAAGCGGTCGATAAGCTGCCGCGTGTGCCGCGCCAATTCAGTACCGAATTTCGACCCGCAGAAGTTGACGGCGATACCGCGACGCTCATGCGTCATAGCTACGCGCGCTCCCCGCAGGGCGCAAAACTGCTCAAGCGCAAACACCGGCTGCAAAGCGCGCGCGAGCTGGTGAATTATCTGCCCTCACAACGTCGCCGTCGCCGAACGATTACCGCGCGGGTCATGTCGGCGATTCGGCGCGCTGTCGGAACAACGGCCTATGACCCCATGAAGTCAATTGTTGGGCAGCACAACCGGAGCGGCAGACGATGAGCCTCTCTTCTATCGTAAGTGTCTGGCTCGGAACGTTTCTAGGCGTGATGTACGTGACCGGCAGCATGGGCTTTCAGATGTATCTCGCTATCGCGCTCGGCATGGTCATTGCCTCTCTGCTGCTGGAAGTGTGCCTGCTCATCAGCCAGCGGAAAGACGCCGATTTGCACTGGGGCGCTCTCCATGATGATGAGCAGGATATTGGTTAAGCATTTCGCCGCGTGATCGGGCTGGAAAGGATACAGGATATGTCTGAGATAGCGCCTCTACTCGCAATTGTTGTTGGAATCGTGCTTGCACTGTTCATATTCCTCAGCATTGTTTGGATGACAATTCGAGCCTTCAAAGGGCCGAAAGGTGGCCCGCCGCGCAAGCGAACTATGATCGTGCCGCCCGGCTACGATCCCAGAGACACAATCCCGCAGGGTGTGGAATACGAATATCAGGAGCGTAAAGAAAGCACAAACTAACGAACTGGCAGCTTCGAGCCGAATTGATGCTTAGACAATAAAAAGACCGACCGGCTGAAGGTTCAGCCGGTCGGTTTTTATTGTCTAAGCGAAATGATCGTCGATTATCTTTCTCATCTTCAGGCGATGTAGACCTTTTCAAGTATGACCAACTCAGCAATATAGCGTGTGAACGCGGGCGGAATGCCCTGCTCCATACCACCAACAGTTATCTGCGCCAGTCGTCGCGGCGGAATGACATCCAAGCCGAGCGCACGAATGACATCGACACGCGGGACAAAGTGACCACCATGAATATTAATCCGCCGCCGGCCATCCACATGAATGGCTACTGGTGGATTAACCTGAACATCGATGCTCAGATTAATGCTCTGCCTGGCGCTCAAATGAGGAGATAACGAGCTGCCAATGTCCTCATTTTCATGAGCTGCGACCGCTGGTTTAATGAGCCGCAGCGGCTCGGTTAATCCACTGACATAGAAAAAGCGCGGGCGATGCGACGGCAGGCCGAACGCCAGCCCGGAAAGCATCAAATTCGGCCTCAGTTCGCGCTGTGACCCCGGCACATTTTCAACGACGTGCGGCAGGCCCGATGCATAGAGCATCCGCCGCATCGGGGCGACCAGGCGCGGGTGAATGCTCTGATCGGGCGTGGCCTGGCTGTACGCCTGACAGGGTGGCGACGCATGGATAAAGTCGAACTGCGACAAAAACTCGTAGGTCAACGCGAGCGCGTCTCCTTGAATAAAATCAAAAGCGTAGTGCGCGCGCATCGAGTCGTTGATGTCCATGCCGACAATCTCCGAGAACCGGCCTGAAAGCCAGTAACCCCATGCACCCAAGCCCTCGCCACAACACAAGTCAAGAAGCCTGAATGAGCGCCGGCGCAACGGCTTATCATTAAGCGTAGCGCTGTAATTGCCGATAAAGCGGCTTACAGGCCGTCCT
>CAZZAO010000051.1:0-15593 GCA_964652205.1 uncultured Anaerolineaceae bacterium
GCGAGGGGAGATGTGGAGCGGTGGCTTTCCGCAGGGGCGCGATGGTTCGCGCCCGACCTCACCCCCGGCCCCTCTCCGCAAGCTAAGAGAGGGAATAAAACCGGGCAATATCAGATACTCACAGGGGCTTGAGGCATCAAAGCTCGTCTTTGTCCCAAAATTATATCAAACCAATTTCGCGCCAGGTCATTATTCTTTGAGCAACTGTGATATTTGAGCGCGGGCTAGAAAAATCTCGCCCCTACGGAAACCGGGATTGGGCTGACGCGAGACGCGGCAGCAGCGCAGGACAAAAGGAAACAGGAAAACATGCCGCAGCCAGAGCTATTTTCGATCACGCCGGAACATTTGCAACATCTGAGGAGCCGACTGGAACAGGACGGAATCGAGTTCGTCCGCTTCGAGCAAAGCGACACTCACGGCATCAGCCGCTCCAAGACCGTGCCGACGCGCCATTTCCCGCACTTCGCCAGCAAAGGGCTGAACTTCCTGCTCGGCCATCTCGGCTTCGACGCGCAGGGCGGCGTTGCGCCCGGTTCCGGCTACCTTGAAGACCTCGGCTTCCCTGACTCGCAGTTGTTCCCTGACCTGAGCACGCTGACCACTATCCCGTGGGCGGAGAGCAGCGCCAGCGTCCTGTGCGAGCCGCGCTTTCAGGACGGCAGACCAGCGATGGCTTCTCCGCGCGCGATTGCACGCGGCCTGCTGAAGGAACTGGAAAGCCTGGGCTTTGGCTTCTTCTCCGGCTTCGAGTACGAATTTTATCTGGTCAATGCTGAGACGCGGCAGCCGCCCTTCCCCGGCATCAACATTTTTACAACCCTGCGCAACAATTTCGATCCCGGCATCGTCGATCAGATTCTACGCGACATGCCCAGAATCGGCGTCGATATTATTACGTCCAATTCCGAGTACGGCCCCGGCCAGATGGAAATCAACTTCGGCCCCGCCGCCGGAATCACCGCCGCCGATCACGCTTTCCGCTTCAAGAACGGCGTTAAGGAGGTCGCGCAGCGGCGCGGCTACATGGCCTCATTCATGACCAAACCGTATGCCGACCAGTCGGCCAGCGGCTGCCATTACCATCACAGCCTGACCGACCTGAAAACCGGGCAAAACGCCTTTTCGAGCAGCCAGCCACCTTACGGCCTGAACGACGCAATGCGCTGGTGGCTCGGCGGACAGCTAAAACATGCCGCCGCCATCTGCGCGCTGGCCTCGCCAACCATTAACTGCTATAAGCGCTATAAGCAGTGGTCGTTTGCGCCGACCAACGCCAGTTGGGGAACCGAAAATCGCACCGTCGGCGTGCGGACGAAGGGCCTCGGCGGCGACAGCGCGCATCTGGAGAACCGCACACCGGGGGGCGCGTCGAATCCGTATCTGGTCATGGCGGCGATTCTGGCCGCCGGGATCGACGGGCTACGTCACCAGATCGAGCCACCCGTGCCAGTCGAGAAAATCGCTTACGGCATGAGCGACGTCGAGGATTTGCCCGCCGGACTGGCGCAGGCGCTCGACGCGCTCGAAGCGGACAGCACGCTCAAGGCGCTGCTCGGCGAGGAGTTCGTCGGCCTCTATCTGGCCGTCAAGCGCCACGAGATCAATAAGGCGGCAAGCCACGGCGCGGATGCCTCAGCGCCGGGCTTCCTTGAGCGGGTCGATGCGTTCGAGGTCGATGAGTATTTCGAGTTTCTATAATACCCGCGCCCTCTTCGCGGCCTCTGGCTGCTCTCGAACGATCAGGCTGTTCGGGACGCTCCGCCTCAGGGCGAGAGGGGCAGGAGAAGCAGGGATAGACTCGCCTCGGCTTCGAGGCATAACCTCAACCTCTTATGGTTGCGACTGTTTCCCCCTCTCCGTACACGGGGAAGGGTCGAATTAACCGAGTCAGTTCAAGTAAAGGGCAGCCTATGTCCAAAAAATCAGAAAAAGCAGCCAGCAATCTGGTCGATCAAGTGGTGAAGCAGGCTGAAGATACCGGCGTGCGGCTGATCCGCTGCCTGTACACCGATAACGGCGGCATCATTCGCGGCAAATCGACCAACGTGACGATGCTCCGCGACCGGATCGAAGGTGGAATCGGCCTGACGGTCGCCATGCAGGCGATGAACATGCTCGACCAGCTTGCGTCGGTCGAGGGCATGGGGCCGGTCGGCGAGATTCGCCTGACGCCCGACCCGGCCACGTTCCGCCTGCTGCCGTATGCCGATGGCTCCGCCGCCATGACGACCGATATGCTCAAGCTCGACGGGACGCCGTGGGAAGCCTGCCCGCGCTCGTTCCTCAAGCGGCAGATCGCGGCGGCAGCCGACATGGGGCTGACGCTCGAAATGGCCGTCGAGCTGGAGTGGTCAATGGCGAAGGCGCTGCCCGACGGCAGCTACGCGCCCATTGACGAGGGGCTGTGCTTCAGCACCACCGGCATGACGATTTCACACGACGTCATCCTCGACATTGTTGAGTCGCTCGAAGCGCAGAATATTCCGGTCGAACTGTACTATCCCGAACTCGGCCACGGCCAGCAGGAAATCTCGATCCGCCACGCCGACCCGCTGACCGCCGCCGATAACCATGTTCTGACGCGCGAAACCATCCGCAACGTCGCCTATCTGCATGGCATGATCGCCTCACTCGCGCCCAAGCCGTTCCTCGATCAGGCGGGCAACGGCGGTCACATCCATTTCAGTCTGTGGGACAAGGAGACGAAGCGCAACCTGATGTACGACGCAGCCAGCGACTACGGCATGAGCGCGCTCGGCCTGAGCTTCGTAGCCGGGATTCTCGACCATCTGCCGGGGCTGCTGGCGCTGACCTGCGCCAGCTACAACTCGTATCACCGCTTGCAGCCGCATTTCTGGAGCAGCGCCTATACGACCTGGGGGCCGGACAACCGCGAGGGCGCGGTGCGCGTGGCCTCGCGCTATAAGACCGACGAGGAAGGCACAGCCAACGCCGAACTGAAAGCCGCCGACCTGTCCTCTAATCCGTATCTGGCCTTCGGCGCGCTGATCGCTGCCGGGCTGGACGGCATCCGCCGCAAGCTCGATCCCGGTCAGCCGATGCTGGTCGATCCCGGCAACTTCAGTGACGAGGAGCGGGCGCAGCGCGGCATCCGGCGCTTCCCGACCACGCTCGGTGAAACCATCGACGCGCTGGAAAAGGACGCGGTGCTGACGTCGGCGCTCGGCCCGCTGCTTTCGGCCAGCTACATCGCCGTCAAGCGGCTGGAGTATCAGACCTTCAGCCAGCACGACGACGCTTTCGAGATCAAGCATCATTTCTGGAAGTTCTAAGAATAGAACCGAGAAATGAGGGCCGAGAAAAAGAAGAAGCCATGCATTCTCTGCTTCTCAATTCTCGGCTCTCGGTTCACAAACAAATGACACCCATTGAATGGATAGCTTCCCTATGATTGACCTGTCCGCTGTTCCGATCATCGACCACCACGCCCACGCGCTGCTCAAATCAACGCAGACAATGGGCATGGAGCGCTATCAGGGCTACTTCAGCGAAAGCCCTGACCCGGTTATCAAGGCGCAGTACGTCCCCGATTCGATCATCTGGCTGTGGGGCATCCGCGAGCTGGCGGGCTACCTGAACTGCGCGCCGACGCCGGAAGCCGTCCTCGCGGCGCGTAACGCGATTTCACTGCCCGACCTCGCCAACGGCATGTGGCGCGATCAGAACAGCCAGACGCTGTTCATCGACTACGGTTTTCGCAGCAGCGAGAATTACACGCCGGAAGAAATGGCCGCAGCTTTCAACCAGAAGATCGAAATGCTGCTGCGGCTGGAAACGTTCGCGCAGGAATTGATCCTCAAACACGCGACCTTCAGCGGGATGTTGGACGCCTTCATCGCTGGCGTCGAGGGCGCGCGCGAGTCGGGTCACATCGGGCTGAAAAGCATCATCGCCTACCGCACCGGCCTCGACATCGACTTCGTGACGCGCGAGGACGCCGCCCGCGCTTTCGGCATCGTCAAGGATCAGGCCGACCGCGCTGGCAGCATCCGCCTTGCCAGTAAGCCGCTCAACGACTTTCTGGTGCTGACAGCGCTCGAAATTGCCAACAGACAGGCACTGCCGATTCAGTTTCACACCGGGCTTGGCGATACCGACGTCGATCTAATTAAGGCCAATCCGCTCTATCTGCGGACGATTTTGCAGAGCGACAAATTCCGCAACGTGCCGTTCGTGCTGCTGCACGCGGCCTATCCCTACGTGCGCCAGCTCGGCTATCTGGCGGCGATGTATCCGAACGTCTATATGGACATCTCGCTGTCGATTCCGTTCATCACCACCGAGATTCCGCGCATGATCCACGAGGCAATGGGCCTAACGCCGCTGACAAAAATCCTGTACTCTTCAGACGCCTTCAGCATCCCGGAGATTTTCTGGCTGGCGAACCGCTGGGGCCGCGCGGGACTGGAAAAAGTGCTGAACGAGATCATTCAGGTCGGCGCGCTGACCGAGGCGCAGGCGCAGAAGGCCGGAGAGCAAATTCTCAATGGCAATGCGCGGCGCGTGTACGGGCTGGATTAGCTGCGGATTCAGCGCGAAAGGCAACGCGGGGATGATGACCGCGCCTTTCTCCCCTCGCACTCCGGGAGCGGGGCCGGGGTGAGGGAACGCGGGCGCGAACCATCGCGCCCCGCCGCAAGATGTTGGCATAGTCGATTAATCACGGTTGGGAGCTGCATTTTGACAGAGCAAAAACTGCCTTCGCTCGGCACGCGCGCGGTCTGGGCGGGCGAAGAACAGCACGATTTCTGGGAGCGCTCGACGCAGGTTCCTGTCGTTCACAGCGTCTCGTTTGGCTATCCCGATGTCGATGAATGGCTGGACGTCGCGCTCGGCCACGAGCAGGGCTATATCTACGGACGCAACACCAACCCGACCGTCGCGGTATTCGAGGAGAAGGTGCGCCAGCTCGAAGGCGCGGAAGCCGTCACCAGCTTCTCGACCGGCATGGCAGCGATCAGCAACACGCTCTTCACCCTGCTCCGCCCCGGCGACCGCGTCGTGTCGGTCAAGGATACTTACGGCGGAACCAACCGGATTTTCACCGAGTTCCTGCCTGCGTTTCAGATTCAGGCCGCCCTGTGCGAAACTGCCGATCACGACGCCATCGAAGCCGAGATCGCGCGCGGTTGCACCGTCCTCTATCTGGAAACGCCGACCAACCCGACGCTCAAGGTGCTCGATCTGGCGCGGCTGGCGCAGGCCGGTCACGCGGTCGGCGCAATCGTCGTGGCCGACAATACCTTCTCGACGCCGATCAACTGTAACCCGCTGGCGCTCGGCGTCGACATCGTCCTGCACAGCGCCACCAAGTTCCTCGGCGGCCACGCCGACGCGCTCGGCGGCGTGATCTGCGGCTCGAAGGCGCTGGTCGAGCGCGTCTACAATTTCCGCGAGATCAACGGCGCGACGCTCGATCCGATGTCGGCGTATCTGCTGCTGCGCGGGATGAAAACGCTGCACCTGCGCGTCCGCCAGCAGAACGAGAGCGCGCTCAAAATCGCCCGGTTCCTCGAAACACATCCCTCGGTTGATCGGGTTTTCTATCCCGGCCTACCGAGTAACGAAGGCCATGAAATCGCCGCGCGGCAGATGCGCGGTTTCGGCGGCGTCCTGAGCTTCGTCCTGGGCGGCAGCTTCGACGCGGTACGGGCCTTCCTGCCCTGCCTGCGGCTGGCGCACCGCGCGGCCAACCTCGGCGCAGTCGAGACGGTTGCCGGGCCGCCCGCGACAACCAGCCACGTCGAATGCACGATGGAAGAACGCGCCGCGATGGGCATCCCCGAAGCGCTGATCCGCTATTCAGTCGGCATTGAGGACACCGACGACCTGATCGCCGATCTGAGTCAAGCGCTCGACGCGCTGGAGCATGTCGAGCGATGAGCGGGGCCATCGCGCGTTTTCTGGAGTCGCGCCTGACCGACTACCTGTCCGACCTGACGACGCTGGCGGGGATGGACTCGTACTCATTCGACAGGGATGACGTCAATCGGGTGGTCAACTGGCTGGAAACGCGACTGGCGTCGATGGGCTTCAGCCTCCAGCGTTTTCCGCAGCCGACGGCGGGCGATAACCTGCTAGCGGAGCGGAACGGCACGGGCAAGGGCCGGGTGCTGCTGCTCGGCCACAGTGATACCGTCTTTCCGCGCGGCACGGCGGCGCAGCGCCCGGTGACAGCGCAGGACGATAAGCTTCTCGGCCCCGGAACCTGCGACATGAAAGCCGGGCTGCTGACTGGACTCTACGCCGTCGAAGCGCTCGACGCGGCAGGCTTCGCCAGTTACGAGCGGATCGGCTTCCTGATCGTCTCTGACGAGGAGATCGACGAGCGCTCGTCGGTCGAACTGATCCGCGCGACCAGCCGCGAGTATGACGCCGTACTGACGCTCGAAGCGGCGCGCGAAAATGGCGACATCGTCACGGCGCGCAAGGGCGTCTACTCGTTCACCGCCGAGGCGTTCGGACGCGCAGCGCATTCGGGCGTCGAGCCGGAAAAAGGCCGGAGCGCCATCGTTGCGCTGGCGAAACAGGTCGTCGCGCTCGACGCGCTCAATCAGCCGGAACGCGGCATCAGCGTCAACATCGGCGTGATCGAAGGCGGACGACTGCGGAATATCGTGCCGGATTACGCGAAGATCAGCTTTGAGGCGCGCGCCTTTACGCCGGAAGACGTGCGCGAGATCACGCAGGCCATCCTCGACGTCTTCAAACAGCCGCCGGTCCCCGATGTCCGCTTCGAGGTCAGCTACATGGAAGCGCATCCGCCGATGCCGCGCACGCCCGCGACGGCACGCCTCGAACAGAGGGCGATTGAGCTTGCCGCCGAACTCGGCTTTGCCGTCAAAGGGGCGAAGACCGGCGGCGGCGCAGACGCGGCCTTCGCGGCGGCTGAAGGCGTCCCGGCGCTTGACGGCATGGGGCCGATTGGCGGCCTCGACCACAGCCCGAATGAATACATCCTCAAGAGCAGTATCGTCCCACGGACGGCGCTGCTGGCCCGGCTGATCGAGGCGATTACGAAAGACAGCGGGTAGTCTGCGGCGTCAGAGCAGCAGCGTACAAATCGCTGTTTTATTTGCCAGTGATCTACCGGTCGGCGAAAGCGCTTCGTCGATCCGCAGAATAGCCGGGAGCATCCGTTGACAACCGTCAATCAGCACAGCCTCACAGACCAGCCGACCCTCAGCGCGCCGAGCGGCGACGTCTGTATTCCTAATATCAGCGAGGCGGAGCGACAGCAGCGGCTGATTTTCGGCCTCGGCGCGCTGGCGGTTGGCGTCATCCTGCTCGGCGTCCTGATGGCGACCGGCGCGAATCGCTGGCTGCGACTGATCCTGTTCCTGCCCTTTGCGGGAGCCACGACCGGCTATTTCCAGTGGCGCGACAAAACCTGCGTCGGTCTGGCTCGCACCAACACCCGTAAGATCAGCGGCGAGGCCGAAACCATCGAGGACGCCGGAGAATTGGCTCAGGTCAAGTTTCAGGCCAGCCGCGTCCAGCGCAAGGCGATTCTGGCCGCTATTCCGCTGACGCTGATCGCCCTGCTGCTGCCGATGTTATAACCAAAACAGGCTGACTTCAATGGAAGTCAACATACGTGTTTTTAGCCCACCTCAGTAGGCCCCTTTTTGCTGGCCGGACGGCTTTCAACCGCTGGCAAACGTGAGCGCATTTGCCATGATTCCCGCAGCAGTTGCGACCCAGCGGGCGAGAAAAATCTCGCCCACGGAAGATCAAAGCTGCCTACAGCGATTCCTCGATCAGGTTGACCGGCTGCCAGCGACCGTCTTTCCACAGCTTAAGCGTCCTGATCTCATAGGGGTGAAAGCTGAACGACTACGCCTCGTTGTCGAAAGTGCCTCACGCACCTTCTACAGGCTCGCTTACCGTTGAAAGCACCCATTCTCAAGGATAGACTTGCAATCCGCTCGATCTAACGGTAATCGTTAAATAACGTGGATTTTACGATCCGCAAATTGTCCGCGCCTCATCGCGCATCCGACTAAAGGACGGCTTAGAGCTTATGGCATCGCATGTGATCGATTCGGCTTTTTTCAAAGACCTCTACGGCTCAGCGGAAATGCGCGCCGTCTTTGATGACCATAATCTATTACAGCAGTGGCTCAACTACGAGGCCGCGCTGGCGCGGGCCGAAGCTTCGCTCGGTCTGGTTCCAGCAGACGCAGCAGCGGAGATCACTCGCAAGGCGCGAGCCGAGCTGATGGACACGGACGCAATCAAACGCGGCGTCGATAAAACAGTCCATCCGCTGGTCTCGCTCATCTGGCAGCTTTCCGAGCAGTGCGAAGGCGATGCCGGGCATTACGTCCACTGGGGCGCGACGACGCAGGACGTGATGGACAGCGCCATCGTCCTGCAAGTGCGCGAAGCCTACCCGCTGTTCGAGTCCGCCTTGAGCGCCCTGATCGACGCCGCCAGCCAGCTCGCGCGGACGCACCGCGACACGGTCATGGCCGGGCGTACCCACGGCCAGCAGGCGCTGCCGATCACCTTCGGCTTTAAGGTCGCCGTCTGGGTGGCTGAACTCAAGCGTCACGTCACCCGGCTGGCCGAGTGCAAGCCGCGCGTGCTGACCGGCGAATTTGCCGGGGCGTCCGGCACGCTTGCCAGCGTCAGCGAACACGGCATCGAGATCAATGAGCGGCTGATGGCCGAGCTTGACCTGAACGTGCCAGAGATCGCCTGGCACACCTCGCGCGATAACTTCGCTGAGTTCGCAGGCATCCTCGCCATGACCTGCGCCACGCTCGGCAAGATCGCCCATGAAGTGATCGACCTGCAAAAGCTCGAATTTGGCGAGGTCGAGGAACCGTTCGAGATGGGCAAAATCGGCAGCAGCACCATGCCGCAGAAGCGTAATCCGATGATCTGCGAGGCAATTCTGGCGCTGGCCCGGCTGACGCGCGCACAGGCGACGACCGCCATCGACGCGATGATGCACGAGCATGAGCGCGACTGGTCGAGCTTCCAGATGGAGTGGGAATACATCCCCGAATTGTGCGTCATGACACATGGCGCGCTGCAAATGACGCACCATGTCCTGAGCGATCTGATCGTCTACCCGGAGAACATGACTCGCAATCTCTCGGTCACGCACGGCTCGCTGCTGGCCGAACGGGTCATGCTCAAGCTCGGCGAAGCGCTCGGACGGCAGCACGCCCATGACATCATCTACGAGGCGGCTATGCAGTCGTTCGAGCAGCACGTCGATTTCGGCGCGGTGCTCAAGCGCAATCCGGTCGTCACCGAGCATCTACCCGCCGACACGATTGATGCCCTGCTCGACCCGACGCAGTACACCGGCCTGTCGGGCTTCTTCGTTGACCGGGTAGCGGGGACGTAAAATTTCCGCCAGCTTGAACACAAGTTTTGTCCGTATGAATGAATTTTAGCCCCGTTCATGGGGATCGGTTCGGGTCGCTGGTGGCTGAAAGACCACCGGCGGCATGACCGGCAAAGTGTCGAGGCCAGCAATCAGGCATGTCTCAAAGAGGCCGATTCGCGCCTCTTTTTGATTCTTTTCGCCTGAGTCGAAATGTCGTCAGGCGGATGTCTTGACAATGCGCGCCCGGCTGCTTATATTTTATAGAATATATTGTATATTCCTTGACGCGAATAGTGCTTGATGACCGACGCGAAAAGTACGCCGCCATCCACGCTGACCCAGTATGTGCTGCAAACACTGCGCGACCGGATTCTGTCTGGCAGCATCAGCGCCGGGACGAAGCTCGATCAGGTGAAGCTGGCTGCCGAGCTAGGCGTCAGCACGATCCCGATGCGCGAGGGGCTGCGCCAGCTCGAAGCCGAGGGGCTGGTGCGGATTTATCCGTATCGCGGCGCGTTCGTCACCGAGCTTTCGTTCACCGAACTGGAAGATGTCTACCTGGTGCGCGAAGTCCTCGAAGAACTCGCCACGCAGTTGGCCGTGCCGCTGATGGCCGAGCCGACGCTGGGGCAGATGGGCGACCTGATCAGCCGGATGGTCACGGCGACCGACCGGCAGGACTTCGAGCGACTGTTCGACCTGAACCGCCTGTTTCATTTCACCATCTACAATGCATCCAGCCGCCCCATTATGGTGCAGATCATCGCCAGTCTGTGGGATCGATCCGGCGCGTACCGGCGGATGTATACCTACTTCCCGGAGCGCACCGCGCGCGCGCTGACCGAGCATCAGGAAATCTACGCCGCTTGCAAAGCCGGGGATGCGCTCAAGGCGGGGGCGCTGATCCGCGCTAACGTCCGCCAGACGACCGAAGTCATTCGCAGCAAACTGCGCGGGAAAGACGCCGGTGATAGCACCTAACTCACGGGAACACAGGGGCAGGCGAGGAAATCTGACGGCGTTGAACGGGAGGCAGCGCGCTCCAACCTTGTCTGAATCTTTGTCTAAAAGTCACTTTGACCGCTATTGATAGCTCAGGAGCAAGCCGCAACCATGACCGCAAAAAATCGCCTTATAACCTTTGTCTCTGCCCTGCTCGTCCTGCTGATTGTCGCGCCGATGGCGCTGGCGCAGGACGCCACTGCTGAAGCTACCGCCGCTCCGAAAGACTGGGGCTTTCCTACCGCTGACTGCACCGGCGTAACGATGAAGAAGATCGGCTACAGCCCGCTGACGATGGAATTCGACTACTTCCAGTTCATCGGCCAGGGTGTGCGCCAGATCGCCGACCAGTGCGGTGTCGAGACGGTCATCGCTGACCCGAACGTTGACGCAGCGCAGCAGGTTTCGGACATCGAGAACATGGTCTCCGCCGGTGTCGGCGCAGTCGCCGTCTACTCGATTGACCCGGTGACTGTCCTGACCGCCGTCGATACCGCCCATGCTGCTGGCGTCAAGGTCATCGCCGCCGTGTCTGCCTTCAAGGACTCAGACGTCAGCGTTGGCATCTCCGATTACGACTTCGGTCGGCTGTCCGCCGAACTGGCCGGTCAGGCGCTGCTGGCGCAGAAGCCCGGCAAGGACAAGTACGAGGTCGCCATTCTCAATGCCGACTCGCTCGGCCCGAACCTGCTCGACCGCAAGAAGGGCCTGACCGATGGCCTGTCGGAGTACGTCACCAACTACGAAGTCGTGGCTGACGTCGAAGCGTGGGCCGAAGACACCGCCTTGTCCGCCGTCGAGACGATCCTTCAGGCGCACCCTGATCTCGACCTGATTCTGACTGTCAACGATCCCGGCTCGCTCGGCGCAGCTAACGCCATTCAGTCGGCGGGCGGCGATCTGCTCAAGGGGACGCTGGTCGCAGGAGTCGGAATCGACAAGCGCGTGCTTCAGGGCGTGCTCGACGGCACGTTCCCCGGCAGCGTCAGCCCGGAGCCGATTGCCACGGGCCGCGCGCTGGCGAACGTCGCCTTCGCCCTCAATCGCGGCGACACGGTCGATGCCACTGTCGTCGTGCCGGTGGTTCAGATCACGAAGGCAAACGCGCAGCAGTACATCGACGAACTGTATCCGTCGAGCGACGCCGCCGCGACCGCCGAAGCGACTGCCGCATCCTAACCTGTATCGCGGGGAACCCTGATGGGTGTAACGCTGAACAAGTCTGAGATGGCCGGAGCGATCACTCCGGTCATCCAGACCATCGACATTCGTAAACGTTTCGGCGGCGTACAGGCGCTCGGCGGCGTGACGCTGAGCGTCAACCGGGGCGAGATTCTCGGTCTGGTCGGCCACAACGGCGCGGGCAAATCAACGCTGATCCGCATCCTGACTGGCGATCTGCTACCCGATTCCGGCGCGCTGTTCGTCAACGGCCAGCAGACCTATTTCGAGTCGACCGGCGACGCGCTCCGTCAGGGGATCGGCGTGGTGCGGCAGGAACTCGACCTCGTGCCAGAGCTGACGCTGGCCGAGAATATGTTCCTCGGCGCGGAGAGCCAGTTCCGGTCGCGCAGGCTCCTCGACCGCCACGCGATGAGCGAGGCCGCCCGCCCACTGCTGGAGCGCGTCGGCCTGGCGGTCGATCCGACGACACGGCTCGGCAATCTATCCATCGGCGATCAACAGTTAGTGGCCTGCGCCCGCGCCTTACGCACCGCCGCGCACGTTCTGCTGCTCGACGAGCCGACCTCGTCGCTGACGCCGTGGGAAGCCGAGCGGCTGTTCGCGCAGGTGCGGCTGCTGGCCGTCTCCGGCGTCGGCATCATCTATATCTCGCATCGTATCGACGAGGTCGCCAGCCTGTGCGACCGGGTCGTGGTGCTGCGCGACGGCCTGACTGCCGGAAGCTTTTCCGCCCCGCGCGACGCCCAGGCGCAGATTGTCGACACGATGGCCCCGACGGCAGGAGCCAGCGTCATCGAATTCGACCGCACTCCCGGCGAAGTCCTGCTCGAAGCGCGCGGGATGGTCGTCGGGCGACACGGCCCGGCCTCGTTCCAGCTTCGCGCCGGGGAAGTCGTCGGCTTTTTCGGGCTGATCGGCGCGGGCCGGACGACGATGGCGCGAGCGCTGGTCGGCGACCTGCCGCTGGACGAAGGCGAGATCATCCTCAAGGGCAAGGCCGCGCGGATCGACTCGCCGTGGCGCGGCTATAAACTGGGGATCGCCCGCCTGTCCGAAAACCGCAAAAGCGAGAGCATCTTCGTCGGCCAGAGTGTGCGCACCAATATCACCCTGCGCGCGCCGGAAAACACCGCCCCCGGCGGCTGGCTGCGCGGCGGGCGGCTGCGCGACATGGCCGAAAACATCGTCCGGCGGCTGGATATTCGACCGGCGAATCAGGCGACCAACATCGAAAACCTGAGCGGCGGAAATCAGCAGAAAACTGTCATCGGGCGGCTGCTGGTCGATCAGCTTGACGTGTTCATCCTCGACGAGCCAACTCACGGCATCGACGTGGCCGCCAAGCGCGACCTGCTCAACCTGCTCCATGAGCTGGCGCGTCAGGGTAAAGCGGTGGCCTTTATCTCGTCGGAACTGCCGGAGCTGCTGGCAGTCGCGGATCGCGTACTCGTCATGCGCCGAGGGCAGATCGTCAACGAATTTGATCCGAGAACGGCGGTCGAGCGCGATATCGTCGGCGCGGCGGTCGGCGAAAAGAAGTATCTCTAACGTGACACAGCAGAGGAAGTCGAGATGAGCACAGCCGCATCCCCCCGCCCCCGATCCGCGATTGTCGAATGGTTGTCCGCCGGGAATTTCTGGTCGCGTTTCGGCGTACCGCTGGCGCTGCTGGCGGTCGTCATCTTCTTCGCGCGGACTTCCGACGCTTTCTTCACCAGCAGTAACATCATCAATATTCTGCGGCAGGCGTCGGTGACGGCGATTGCTGCCGTCGGCGCAACCCTCGTCCTGATCGTCGGCGGCATCGACATCTCGCAGGGCGCGATCATGGCGCTGGCGGGGATTACCGCCGTCGCAGGCGTGCAAAACTTTGGCCTGCCGGACGGGATCGCCATCGCCATCGGTCTGGCCTTCGGCGCGCTTGTTGGCCTGCTCAACGGCGTGCTGGCCGAGCGCGTCCGCATCCCGGCCTTCATCGCCACGCTCGGCACGGCCTTCGTCGTGCGCGGTATCGGCTTCGTCTACACCGAAGGCCGCTCGATTGGCTTCGGGCGCGGCGCAGAAGCCAACGGCGAGTTCGTCCAGTGGCTCGGTAAGGGCTTCATCGGCCCGATTCCCGTGCCGGTCGTGCTGATGATCGTCCTCTATATCGTCGCTGGCATCATCATGCGGCGGACGGTCTGGGGAATGCACACCTACGCCATCGGCTCGGCAGAACGCGCAGCGCGGGTCGCTGGCCTGCGCGTCCCGCGCCACCGGATTCAGGTCTACGCGCTGGCCGGGCTGCTCTCAGGGCTGGCGGGGATCGTGCTGGCTGGTCGGCTGGCGTCCGCCGCGCCCGGTCTGGCGAACGGCGCGGAGTTCGACGTGCTGACCGCCGTCGTCCTCGGCGGAACCAGCATCTATGGCGGTCGCGGCACAGTCGAACGGACGCTGCTGGGCGCGGTCTTCCTGACCACGCTGACTAACGGCCTGATTCTGCTCAATATTCCGACCTTTTATCAGCAGATTGCTACCGGCGTCGTCCTGCTCGGCGCGCTGACGCTCGACCGGATTCAGAGCAAACAGCAGGGGTGAACGATGCGCCCTCACCCCCGGCCCCTGGTGATGGCCTGTTCGCCCTTCGGGTCGAGACGCCGCTTCGCGGCGCGAACGAGGCCCTACCACTCCGTCTCCCAGAGGGAGAGGGGTGAACGATGCGCCCTCACCCCCGGCCCCTCTTCCAGAGGGAGAGGGGTGAACAATGCGCGGTCATTCCAGCTTAATCGGTTTTCGCCGCCTGAGCCGGGACGGAAACCAGCGTTAAACTAAAGAGCGCAATCCTTTATGAACGTGTTTTACGAGGAAGCCTGATGCCAAAACTTGAACTGACCAATGGCGCGCTGACAGTCGGCGTGAATACCGACCTCGGCGCAGAAATCACGAAGCTGGCCGGGGCTGACGACACGAATCTGCTCTTTGCGCCCGACTGGCAGACGCCAACTCCGGCTAACAGGAGCAAGACCTACGGCAGCGACGCGCTCGACTGGCTGTCGGAGTATCGCGGCGGCTGGCAGGAACTGTTCCCGAACGCGGGCAATCCCTGCACCGTCCTCGGCACGCCGCTGCCCTTTCATGGCGAAGTCTCGCGGGCGCAGTGGGCGTGGCAGTGGCTCGACGAAGGCCGGTCGCTCCGGCTGACGGTCGGCGCGCGGCTGCCGCTGGTACTCGAACGGACGATGACGCTCGACGCGGCGCGCCCGATCCTGACCATCGAGGAGCGAATCCGCAATGAGAGTCTGCTATCCGTGCCGTACATCTGGGGCCATCACCCGGCTTACAGCGCCCCGCTGGCGACTCCCGGCGCGCAGATCGACCTGCCCGGCGGGCGCGTCGTGACTGATCTCAGCCTCGATGGCCCGGCGGTCGATCTCGTCCCCGGCTCAGAGCATCGCTGGCCGCACGCCACCGGACGGGACGGCAGCCCCGTCGATCTCTCAGTCGTGCCAGAAGCGCCGATAGCGCGGCTGTGCTACCTCAGCGAGCTATCGGCGGGCTGGTACGCTATTCGCAACCCTCAGGCCGGAATCGGCGCGGCGCTGGCCTGGGATGTCGCTGTTTTCCCGAACCTGTGGCTGTGGCAGGAGATCGAGGGGAGTCAGGGAATGCCGTGGTATGGACGCGGACAGATTACCGCGCTCGAACCGGCAACTCAGTGGCCTTCGCACGGGCTAGCCGCCGCCATTGAGAAGGGACAGGCCCATGTCCTCGAACCCGGCGCGGAAACCTCGACCCGACTGGTCTTCTCGCTGTTCGAGGCCAGCGACCGCCCGGTGATCGACGTTTCGCGCGAGGGTGTCGTGCGGCTGATGCCATAAAGCGCCCTCACCCCCTGCCCCTCTCCCGCCGGGAGAGGGGTGAAGCAAAAGTTGTGATACACGACCATAACGATGCTGATGGCCGAGCCGTACCCCACCCGGCGGGAAAGGGGTGAAGCAAAGTTGTGATACACGACCATAACGATGCTGATGGCCGAGCCGTACCCCACCCGGCGGGA
>CAZZAO010000051.1:15693-33334 GCA_964652205.1 uncultured Anaerolineaceae bacterium
CATAACGATGCTGATGGCCGAGCCGTACCCCACCCGGCGGGAGAGGGGTGAAGCAAAAGTTGTGATACACGATCATAACGATGCTGATGGCCGAGCCGTACCCCACCCGGCGGGAGAGGGGTGAAGCAAAAGTTATGATACACGACCATGAGGATGCTGATGGCCGAGCCGTACCCCACCCGGAAGGAGAGGGGTGAAGCAAAGTTGTGATACCGGTTTGTAGTGACTTGAGCAACTTATTCACCTTCCTGGCGCAAGCGGAATACAGGAAGTATTCGAAAACTCGTCTATTGAACCATCCATCTTTCGCCCCTCACCCTGAGGGCCGGAGTGAAGATATTAAGCCTTAAAAGGAGCAAAAACATGGCAAAGAGTGTCGTCGTGACGGGCTGCGGAACGGGGATTGGCCGGGCGATTTTCACCCGGCTGCTAAACGACGGCTGGAAGGTCGTCGGCATCGACTTTCAGGCGAAGCTGGCGGACGAAGCCCGCGCCGAAGCGGGCAGCCGCGGCGACGTCGTGCTCGGCGACGTGGCCGACATCAGCGTACTCGAAGCGGCAGCCGACCGGGCGCAGCAGTTTGCGCCGCTGGCCGGTTGGGCCAACAATGCCGGTCTGGCGCTCGGCGGCAACCTGCACGAGCCGAATATGGCTGAAGTCCAGCGGCTGTTCAACGTCAATCTGATGGGCGTGTTCTGGGGAAGTTCGGTTGCCGTCAAGCGCTTCATGGCGCAGAAATCCGGCGGCGCGATCTGCAACACGTCGTCGATCCACAGTACGGGTTCCTTCGCCGGGTGGGCTGCCTATGACACCGCCAAAGGCGGCATCGACGCGCTGACCCGTTATACGGCTGTCGAATACGGCCCCATCGGCATTCGCGCCAACGCAGTCGCGCCGGGAGCGATCATGACGCCGCTGTTCACAAAGGTCGTGGCCGACTCGCCTGATCCTGCCGAAACTCTGCGTAATTTCGGCCTGCTGCACGCGCTGGAGCGCTGCGGCGAGCCGGAAGAAATCGCGGCGGTCGTCGCCTTCCTGCTCTCGGACGAGGCGTCGTTCATCAGCGGGCAGGTGCTGGCCGTCGATGGCGGGGCCACGGCGCGCAACTTCTACTTTCCCGCCGACCCGGACTGGGTCGCCCGCTACAAACCGGCGACGAGCTAAGCGCGATGGCACAGGAACTATCGACACTCGAAGCGCTGGTGTCAGGACTGGATCATCCTGAAGGCGTGGCTTACGGGCCGGACGGCCAGCTCTACGCGGGCGGCGAAGCCGGACAGGTGTACCGCGTCTCGCTCAAGGACAAGACCTTCCAGCAGTTTGGCTCAACTGGCGGCTACGGTCTGGGCATCGCCATTGACGCCGACGCGAATCTCTATGTCTGCGATATGGGCATCCATGCCGTCGTCAGAGTCACGCCGACGGGCGAAAGCAGCGTTTACTGCGCCGGCCCGGCGGATAACCCGCTGCAAGTCCCGAACTATCCGGTCTTCGACGCGGCGGGCAACCTTTATGTCTCGGATTCGCGCGGCTGGGGCCAGAGCAACGGCCTGATCTACAAGTTCGCGCCCGGCGGCGAAGGGCAAGTCTGGAGCAGCGCCGCGCCGGGCTTCACCAATGGCATGGCGCTCAGCCCTGATAACCGCTTCCTGTATGTGGTCGAATCGACCCCGCCGCAGATCACGCGGATCGCCATCAACGCCGATGGCAGCGCCGGAGCTGCCGAAGTGGTGGTCAGACTGGCGCAGACCGTCCCTGACGGCATCGCCTTCGACGCGGCAGGCCGCCTGTACATCGCCTGCTACGCGCCCGACCGCATCTATCGACTGTCGCCGCAGGGCGCGCTCGACATCCTGTTCGATGACTGGACGCGCATCGTCATCAACGCGCCGTGCAATCTGGCCTTCGTCGGGCCGGAACTGGATCGGCTGGTGCTGTCGAGCCTCGGCGGGGCAACGCTGCTGTGGGCCGACATCGGCGCGACGGGTCAGCCGACCCACTACCCGAAGCTGTAGCGCATGGGCATCCTCGACAATCAATGGGCTGTCCTCATCGCCAGCCCGTCGGAACTGCTGGTTCCGCTGGCGCTGGCGCTGTCTGAAGCAGGCGCGGCGCTGGCCGTCGTCAATGAAGCGAGTGTCGATGCCGAAACGCTGAAGCAGCTTCGTGTCACCGGCACAGTTACGACCTATGCCAGTCAGGCCGACCTCGACCTGATCCTGAACCTGCGCGGCGCGCCAGACATTCTGGTGACGCTGCCGCCGACGCCGGTCGTCAGGCCGTCGCTGGAGCTGACCGAGGCCGATTTCCGCGCCGTCCTCGAAGGCAGCCTGATCCGCGCCTTTCGCTGGTCACAGGCCATCGGGCGGCGGATGGTGCAGGCGCAGAGCGGCGTCATCGTCCACGTCACCGGCCTGAGCGGGCTGGGCGGCTGGCCGGGGTGGCTGCCAGAAAGTGCCGCCTTCGCGGGCGTTCATCAACTGACGCACACGCTGGCAGTCGAGTGGGCGAAAGATCACGTCCGCGTCAACTGTCTCGTCCCCGGCGTCACCGAGGCGACGCGCGAGCAGATCGAAGACGCGCCGTCCGCGCCGTCGCGCGACGCCATCCTGCGCCGAATCCCGGTCGGGCGCACCGCTACGTCCGACGACATCGCTCAGGCGCTGCTCTATCTGGTCGATCCGCGCTCGTCCTACGTCAGCGGCGAAATTCTGCGCGTTGATGGCGGCTGGGATAGCTGGGGACGGCTGTATGCAGCGGCGAAAAGGGCAAACTCATGACAGATGATCTCAACGGGAAAGTGGCGGTGATTACCGGCGCGGGGCGCGGCTTCGGACTGGCGTTCGCCCGCGCCTTCGCCGAACAGGGCGCAACCTCGATCCTGTGCGACGTCGATGGCGCGCGAGTCGAAAACGCCGCCGCCAGCCTGAACGCCGACGGCCTGAAGGTCGGTTTTCGCGTTTTCGACGTCAGCGACGCAGGGGCAGTCGATGCGGCGGCACAGCAGGTCGCGCGGCAGTATGGTTCACTCGACCTGTGGGTTAACAACGCCGGGATCGCCCGCCACGGCGCGTCGGAAACGCTCGCGCCTGATCTGTGGCAGTTGTGCATCAACGTCATGCTCTCCGGCACGTTCTACGGCGCGCAGGCAGCAGGGCGCATCATGATCGAGCAGCAGTCAGGCCACATCATCAATATCGCCTCGGTCAATGGCTTCGTCGCGCAGGCCGGACGCGCGGCCTACTGCTCGGCCAAAGCGGGCGTGATCCGGCTGACGGAAGTGCTGGCGGCAGAATGGGCCGAGCATGGCATCCGCGTCAACGCGGTCGCGCCCGCCGTCTTTCTGACCGAACTGGCGCGCGGCTCGCTGGCTGACGGCTCGGCCTCGATGGATGTCTACCTCGACCGCTCGCCGACCGGGCGTCTGGGCGAAGTCGAGGAGCTGGTGCAGACGATGCTGTTTCTCGCCAGCGAGCGCTCATCGTACATCACCGGCCAGACGCTGCGTGTCGATGGCGCGTGGGTGTCCGATCACTGGCTTTAAGGAAGGCCAACGATGAACGCAATGGGAAGCTACCTGCCATCGAACGACCCTGACCAGAAAACCATCGGCGCGACCACCTTTCCCGCCTACGATCTGCTGCTCAAGGGCGGGCGCGTCGTCGATCCGGCATCCGGGCTGGACGCGGTACGCGATGTCGCGCTGTCGCATGGCCGGGTGGCGGCCATCGACCGGGACATTGACCCGTCGCTGGCTATTCAGGTGCTCGACGTCGGCGGCAAGCTGGTGACGCCGGGGCTGGTCGATCTGCACGTCCACGTTTTCATGGGCGTGACGGCCCTGAGCGTGCCGGGAGATGAATTCTGCCTCTCGACTGGCGTGACGACGGCGGTCAGCGCGGGAGACGCTGGATCAGCGACCTTCGAGGGCTTCGTCAACTACACTATTCGCCCCTCGCGGACGCGGCTGTACGGCTTCGTCCACATCGCCCGCATGGGGCTGGCCGCTTATCCGGTCGGCGAGATGCGCGACATCGGCTATGCCGACGTGCGCGGCGCGGCTCACGTCGCCCGCGAATACCGCGACGTCTGCCTCGGCATTAAAGTACGGATGACCAATTTTATCGTCGGCAGCAACGGCATCGAGCCGCTGCGGAAGGCGATTCAGGCCGCCGAGCAGGCCGATACCCGCGTGATGGTGCATATCTACGACATCCCAGGCACGCTGCCTGACCTGCTGGCGATGCTGCGCCCCGGCGACATCATCACCCACGTCTACATGGGAACCGAAAACGGCATCCTCGACGATCAGGGACGGATCATTCCGGCAGTCAGGGAAGCGCGCCAGCGCGGCATCCTGTTCGACGTCGGCCACGGCTCGAAAGCCGGGTTTTCGCTGCCGGTCGTTCAGGCGGCGATTCAGCAGGGCTTCTATCCTGACACGATCTCGACCGACGTTCACACCCAGAGCGTCAATGGCTCGATGCGCGACTTGCCGAACGTCGTCTCCAAGTTCATCAATCTCGGCCTGTCGCTGCCCGACGCGCTCGCCCGCGCCACAGTGATGCCGGGACAGATCATTGACCGCGAGCCAAACCTCGGCAGGCTGACGGTAGGCGGCCCCGGCGACGTCGCAGTATTCGACCTGATCGAAGGCCCGCTCGATGTCCGGGATGATCTCGGTCACAGCGCCGAAGGGGGAACACGCCTGCAAATCGTCCATACCATTCGGGCCGGCCATGTGGTCGGCGCGCCGTATCGCTACCCGCATATTTAGGAGCCTGTATGGCGACTCTCGCCCGCCTCGAAGCCTTTGAGATTATTCTGCCCCTGCCGCGCCCGCTGCAAATGGGCGCGATGGCGACCGTCGAGCGCCACTACGTCCTCGCCCGCGCCTACGACGACGAAGGCCATGTCGGCACGGCCTACGCGCTTGGACGAAATGCGCCAGTGGCCGCAACCATCGACCGGCTGATTGCGCCGCGCTGGGTCGGCCAACCGCTCGACAGCCACCCGGAATTCTACGCGAACACCGTCAAGGGCAACGTCTTTCTCGGCTCTAATGGCATTTTCTGGCGCGCGCTCAGCCTGGCTGACTGCGCCCTCTACGACCTGCTCGCCCGCCGCGCCGGACAGACGCTGGCGGCCTATCTCGGCGGACAGGTCAGACCGGTGACGACGACGCTGGCCGGTTTCTACCCGACTGCCGACGAAACGCCAGAATCGCTGACCGCGCTGGTCGAGTTGATGGCCGGGATGAATCCGGCAGCGATCAAAGTCACCAGCAGCGTCGATTTCGAGCGCGACACGGCGCGGATGGCGCTGGCACGTAAGGCCATCCCCGATGGCCCGCCGTTCATCATCGACCTGTACTGCATGACGCCGAGCGCGCAGGCGCTCCTGGCTTACGCGCGGCGCTGGGCGGATTTCGACATGCTCTGGCTCGAAGACCCGTTCATGTTCGACGACTACGAGAATCTGGCCGAACTGGCGCAAGGTCTGACGTATCCGGTCGGCGTGGGCGACGAGCAGACCGGGCTGGCGCACTGCCGCCGCCTGATCGAGCAGGGCAAAATCGGCGTGCTGCGGCTGGACGCGACCACCTGCGGCGGCATCCGCGCCTTCATCGAGATCGCAGCGATGGCTGCCGAGCACCACGTCCCGGTTTCGAGCCATGTCTATCATCACCTGCACAGCCAGTTGGCCTGCGCGGTGCCGAATCACCAATGGGTTGAGTATATGCTGCCCGAAAGCGCCGCCGAGTCGATTCAACTGGTCTGGGACAGCGATCTGCAATGGCGCGACGGCGGCTTAGTGCCATCGGCAGCGGGGGGCATCGGCATCGACTGGAACGAAGAGGCGATTGCGCGCTACCGCCAGATCAGCCATTAAGGGCTGACGCAGCCGGAACAAAAAGCCCGACGGAATCCGTCGGGCTTTTGCTTCCACTCACAAAATGCAATTTAATAAGAAAGTGCGATGATTATGACCGAAATTTTTCGTCTGTCAACAAGTTCAGTCGCAAGGAGAGATTGTGCAGAAGTTTAAGGCAGTGGGTGACAGGCTCAACCGCGTTAAGCCTCCTTGTTCAGGGCAAGCCGGGGGCAAGTTAGTGGCCGAAGTATTGAGATTTTCGAGGCAGCAAGGCGAGCGCGGCAGGGACGGATCACGCCGGTTTCAGAACGGAGTAGGCGATGCCTGAGCCTTTGTCTGAGGGTTATGTCAGCCCGTTGAGCTGGCGCTACGGCTCGGAGCCAATGCGCCAGTTATGGTCAGAAGCGCACAAGCGCCGTCTGTGGCGGCGCATCTGGGTGGCGCTGGCGACCGCGCAGCAGGATGCCGGGCTGACTCGACCGGAACAGGTCGAGGATTTGCGCGCGCATCAGAACGCGATCAATCTGGAGCGCGCCAGCGAGATCGAGGCCAGCATCCGCCACGATCTGATGGCGGAAATTCGCACCTACGCCGAGCAATGCCCGGTTGGCGGCGGCATCATCCACCTCGGCGCAACCAGCATGGATATCGAGGACAACGCCGACGTCCTGCGTATCCGCGACAGCCTCGACCTGATCGAGCGGAAGCTGGCGGCGCTGCTGCGCGTGATCGCCGAGCGGATCGACCGTGAAGCCGACCACGTCTGCATGGCCTTCACGCATCTGCAACCCGCCGAGCCAACCACCGTCGGCTATCGACTGGCGCAGTACGGTCAGGACTTGCTCGAAGCGTGGGAAACCGTTCGGGCGGCGCGCGCCAACCTGCGCGGCAAGGGCTTCAAGGGCGCGGTCGGCACGTCGGCCTCGTACACTCAGCTTCTCGAAGGCACGGGGATGACGGCGCAGCAACTGGAAGCACAGATCATGGCCGCGCTCGGCCTGAACAGCTTCCTCGTCGCCACGCAGACCGCGCCGCGCCGTCAGGAATGGGACGTGCTCAACGCGCTGGCGGGGCTTGCCATGACGATCTACCGCGTGGCCTTCGACCTGCGGCTGCTGCAATCGCCGGTCTTTGGCGAATGGTCGGAGCCGTTCGGGGCGCATCAGGTCGGCTCGTCGGCGATGCCATTCAAGCGCAACCCGATTGACGCCGAAAACCTCGACAGTCTGGCGCGCTATCTGGCGGCGCTGCCGCGCGTGGCCTGGGACAACGCCGCCCATCACCTGCTCGAACGCACGCTCGACGATTCCGG
Organism: uncultured Anaerolineaceae bacterium; assembly: GCA_964652205.1. Classification (GTDB taxonomy): domain Bacteria; phylum Chloroflexota; class Anaerolineae; order Aggregatilineales; family Phototrophicaceae; genus ZC4RG36. The sequence goes on from CAZZAO010000051.1 coordinate 22,880, forward strand.
CAACCGACGGCTGATTTTGCCGGAAGCCTTCCTGACTGCCGATGATCTGCTGATCCGCGCGACGCGCATCCTCGCTGATCTGCGCGTCAATGATTTCGCTATTCAGCGCCAGCTCAAGACCTACGGCGTATTCGCCGCGACCGAGCGCGTGCTGATGGAAGCGGCTCGCAGCGGAGGCGACCGTCAGGCGCTGCACGAGATCATCCGCGAGCACAGCCTGACGGCGTGGGCGCACATCCAGCGTGGCGAGCCGAATCCGCTGGCCGAGACACTGAGCAGCGATCCCCGGCTGACGGCGCTGCTGCCGGGCGACCGGATCCGCGAGCTGCTTCAGGCTGAAACCTATGTCGGCGACGCGCCGGAACGCGCCCGACGTCTCGCCGCCTTGATTCGTCAGACGCTGGACGGGCATTGATCGACATTTCAGGCGAGAAGGCGCGTCTGAAAGCATCTCCCCGGTCAGCGGAAATAGAAAAGGCGAGGAAACCTCGCCCCTCATTCTCTCCTCTTTCTCACTCCGGGCGAAGGCTGGCGGGCGCGAAAAAGTGCGCCCCTGGCTGCCAATTTAAGGATCATGCTGCCTGCCCGACCCCTCCCCGCAAGCGGAGAGGGGGGAACGGTCACAACCAGCAGCAATCTTCCCGTCTTACCCGCTTAAGTTGACAACCAGAGAGCGCGAAAAAGCGCGCCCCGACGGAAAGCCAGAGCAGCGCCGGCCTTAGCCGACGCGCTTGAGGCGTCCGGTGCGGCGAGCGTAGTTCTCGGCGCGCTGGAACGACCAGATGCCGAGCGGCAGCGCGATCAGGCCGAAAATCCACAGCGGGACGATGTACTGCACCATCGCCTGCATCGGCGCGCCATCCATGATCGCCGCGCGGATGCCGTCGAGGACGTAAGTCACGGGCGACAGCTTCGCCAGAAACTGCATCCATTCCGGCAGGACAGTGACCGGGTAGTAGACGCCGGAGACGAGCAGGAACGCCGCCTGCACGATATGCGTCATCTGCGCGCCGCGCTCCGGGTACATCAGCGGCAGGATGCTGGCGACGATGCCGACGCCGATCAGCGACAGGCTGCCGCTGACGAGGACGATCCCTGCACCGATCAAGTTGGCGTGCGACAGGTCGATGTGGAAAAACAGCGTCATGATCGCGCCGATCAGCACGGTGGTGATGAAGCTCCAGACGACAGCGAAAATCGTCTGGCCGATCAGGTGGACACTGCGATGCACCGGAGCCATCAGGGTGTACTCGATAGTGCCTTCCCAGCGCTCCCAGGCGATGACCTCGCTGACGGCATTGAACATGCCAGACAGGAAATGCCAGACGAGCGTGCCGAGCAGCAGGTAAAGCGTGAAGTGCGGGATATCGATGTTCGTCTCGCCCGTCACCTGGCCGGAGCCGACGGCGATGAACGTCACCGCCAGCGAATTGGCTGTGGCGTAGACGATCCAGACGACTTCCCAGCCCCAGTAGCGCTTGGTCAGGTGAAAGTTACGGGCGACGAAGGCGTAAGATTGCCTCAGTTGCAGTTGAATACCCGTTGCAGTTGCAGTCATAAAATAGGTTCCTCAAAGGCGGGGCGTGGCGTTGATCCGCGCCCCGCGTCAGTTCAGGTAGATGGTCGGCAGGTTTTAGTAAACCTGCCGATAGGGGACAGCGCGGGCTTCGACCTTCGGGCGGTCGGCCATCGAGAGCAGGCTCAGGCCAGCGCGAACCAGCCGACGGCCTGCCCAGACCATCAACGGATGGAGCAGGGCGTGACGGCTGCCGCGCGTAACCAGGTGAGCCAGCCGCTGGCGCTCGGCGGAGCGCATCATCTCACGGCGGTAAAGCTGATTCTGCCGGAGCAGGTTTTCGTGATGGAACAGCATGATCGTGATTCCTCATTGTCAGGCGTTGGGCCTGTTTCATATCAGTTGACAGTTTCAAGTTCGAGTTCTTCCTCGACGGTATCGCGGTCGATCAGCACTTTGCCGGTCAGCGCCATAAAGACATCTTCCAGCGTGGGCAACTGGCCGTTGTGCGGAAGCTGCGCCTTGAGAGCCGCCGGAGTGTCCAGCGCGACAACTTTTCCGTCGTGGATAATGGCGACGCGGTCACACAATGCCTCGGCTTCTTCCATGTCATGCGTGGTGATGACGATGGTGGCATCGTGGACGTCGCGCAGCTCTTCGACGAAGGCCCGGACTTCGCGCTTCGAGCGCGGGTCGAGGCCGGTCGTCGGCTCGTCGAGCAGCAGCAGGATCGGCGACGTCAGGAAGGCGCGAGCGATAGCGACTTTCTGCTGCATCCCCCGGCTCATCTCTTCCATCGGCTCGGTGAAAGTCGCCCGTTCCAGCCCCAGACGGGTCAGGATTTCGGCGGCCATCCGCTGCGCGTCGGCCCCGCTCACGCCGTAGAGACGCGCTCCGTAGAGCAGGTTCTCCATCGGGCTGAGTTTCTTGAAGAAGGCCGCATCGACCGAGACGCGGTTAATCATCTTCTTGACCTGCATTTCGTGCCGGACTGTGTCGAGGCCAAAAACTGAGATATGGCCGCTGTCAGCCAGCAGCAAGGTCGAGATGACGCGGATCAGGGTCGATTTGCCGGAGCCGTTCGGCCCCAGCACGCCGAAGATCTCGCCGCGCGGCACGACGAAAGAAACGTGATCGACCGCCATCACCGGGCGCTTCCCCGGCGACTTCTGGTTCTCTGCCGGAACGACCAGTGCCGGTTTAGGCTTCTGGCCGAGCAAGCGCTTCCAAAGCGGCACGGTCGGCTGATGAAAGCCTTTGACCACGTCATCAACGACTAAAGCGATCTTTTCATGCGCTACCTGAGCGCGAATAGTCTCATTCATGAGTCCCCACTCCCTTCCCCCATCCTCTGCCACGCGAAGGTGCTGCGGCCAGCGTTTCGCCAGCCCCGCTGCCGATTGCCCGGCATCTCTAATTCGGAAGCATGCACAGCAACATAGCTTTTTCCTTTGCGCCCCACCCTGACCGAAAAACAAAAACCGTGACGTCGATAATTCGACCCCACGGCTGGTTTTTTCCCGTTCTCAGTTGCGAGGGAGCGGGGAACAAAAAAACCGCAGGGCTGCCCCTGCGGTTTCGTGTCAGTGATCCACCTTTTAAGTCAGGTGACTAACAGCGAGCAGGCGCAATACGATTGAGATCGGCAGCGAATCCACCGATGTCCGGGAAGTTGGGTGTGGTGCAGTTCCAATTTGCCATGCGCCCTGCTCCTTTCTAGAGTGTACCGCGCCGACCTGAAGCGATCTATACTGTCCGCGCGGCCAGTGATAGGTTAGCACAGGTCACAAAAATGTGTCAAGGGGTCAGTTTGAAGTTCATACGAAAGTCGTAGGCGCGGGCATCGCCGGGCGAATCCAGCACGGGCGCCGTCAGTCAGACAATCGCTCGGCGAGGCCGGGTTCGGTAGCAAAGCGGACGATGATCTGCGGCGTGTTGTGCCAGGCGGCGCAGGCGCGCAGCGTCTGTTTTAGCTCATCGACCAGAGCCTCGTCCACGATCACGCCCGGTTCGAGATGCAGCGCCTTCACCTCGAAAACGCCCTGTTTACGATGGGCCTTGGGGTCGAGACGTCCAATCAGCCGATTGCGGTAGAGGATCGGCAGCGTGAAGTAGCCGTAAACCCGCCGGGGCGCGGGCGTATAGCACTCGATCTGATAGCTAAAATTGAACAACTGCTGCGCCCGCGCCCGATCCCAGACGATAGGATCGAACGGAGACAGCAGGGTTGTTTTAGAAACAGGAATCTGACCCTCGGCGGCAGCTTCAATCGCGGCCTGATGATCGGGGTGGCAATAACCCGGCGCGTCCCAGCCTTCGACCTGAACCGTCTGCAACTGCCCACGCGCCGCCAGCCGCTCGATAGTCTGCTGCGCCTCTTTCCTGTACATACGGAAATAATCGGCGATCCAGGCGGCTTTCGTCACGCCGAGCGCCCTGATCGTGTTCAGCACGAAAGTCTCGTGAACCGTCTCCAGCGACGGCGTGCGCGCATCGTCCCAATCGGCGAGGATGCGCTCCGGCAGATCGTAGATCCGCTGGAAATTATGGCGCGAGGAAACCATCAGATCGCCCCGGAAGAACAGCCCTTCGAGCGCGGTTTTCTCATCCTTCCAGTTCCACCAGCCTGATTTCTCGCCGTCGGCGCGCTCGAAATCGGCGGAGCGCACCGGGCCGATCTCGCGGACGCGCGTCAGCAATCGGTCGATCAGGTCGGCGTGCGATTCCATCCACGGTTGCCAACTCTTCTCGTCCCACGTCTTGCGATCCAGCATGAAGCGGCGGTAGAGCGGATAGTCCTCAATCGGCAAGAAGCAGGCAGCGTGCGACCAGTATTCAAACAACGCGCCTTCCGCCAGCAGCTCATCGAGCCACTGCTGCGGATAATTGTCCAGGCGGCTCCAGAGGACAAGATAAGGGCTGCGCGCTACGATGTGAATGGTGTCGATCTGCAAAACGTGCATCTGCCGGATGATCTGGCGCAGGTCAGCTTTAGTCGCCCCACCGGGCGGGCGCTGCTGAAGTCCCTGCGCGGCAATCATCAGCCCCCGGACGGCATCCTGTGAGAGGGTTTTCATCAGTTTTACTCTGGCGTGACAGGCGAATCGGAATAAGGCAAAGTATAACCACTGGAACGTTTGTTCGCCAGTTCAAGCCTGCCGGGGTAAAGTACCGGAATTTCTGGCAGCCGCAAACGAGGAAAGATCGCTATGAACGCCGACGCTTTTCGTTATCTGTTTGAGTACCACTTCAGTGAGAACCGCAGCCTGTGGGATCGTTACATCATGGCCCTGCCACAGGAACAGTTCACCCAGCCGATCCCCTACTCCATCGGCTCCGTCCGCAATCAGATTGTCCATCTGATAGACGTTGACGAGGCGTGGTTCACATGGCTGCGCGGCGCCGGCGAGCCTGAGTTCATGAACCCGCATGACTCCAACGACCGAGACATGATTCGCGCCTATGGCGACATCGTCGAGCGGCGTCTGCGCGATTATCTGGCGAACCTGCGCGATGAGATGCTGCTGCAAAGACCATCACCGCCGACCGAGTCGGAAGAAGACCGCGATCTGCTGCTGTGGCAGGTGTTGATGCAGGTCATCAACCATGGCACCGACCACCGAGCGCAGATGCTGCGACTGCTGCACGATTTCGGCCTCAAAACCGAGCCGCAGGACTTCATTTTCTACGTCTACGACCACCCCTAGCGCGCTTCCGTGGGACGCTCGCCCATTTCTAAAGCTCACGTGAGCATTGTGAGGCACATACATCCGCGCGTAGGCAAAGCCTCGAAATTAAGCTAAACTAAGCGGAGATGAGGATCGGTGTAGGCCAGTGGCGCAAGGTGTCAGGGTGAGCAATTTACCGGAGTTTGATCCTGCCGAGCAGCAGGCCGGGGAAGTCATTCCCCATGATCCGCCCGCCAGTGACCGCAGTCTGGCTCGCCGTATCGCCTTACAGGTTTTATATGAGGTCGATAGCGCGCACCACGACGCGCCTTCGGTGATGGCAGTGCATTTGCAGGCACGGCAGATCAGCCGCAAGGCGGCGCGTTACGTCCAGCGTCTGGTCGCGGGGGTCGTCAATCACCGCGCCATCCTCGACAGCACCATCCATACCTTCGCCCCTGAATGGCCGGTGGATCAGATGGCAATCGTCGACCGCAATATTCTGCGGCAGGCTATCTATGAATTCGCCGTTCAGGGACATACCCCGGTAGGCGTCGCCATCGACGAAGCCGTTCAGCTTGCCAAGCTTTACGGCGCGGATAGCAGCCCTGGCTTCATTAACGGCGTGCTGGGAGCCATCGCAGATGATCCGACCGCCCTCGAACAACTCCGCCAACCAGATTCTTCTGAGGATGGAGACGAGTAACCATGAATATTTTCGGTGTAGGCGGGATGGAGCTGGCGCTCATTCTGGTGATTATGCTGGTGGTCGCAGGCCCTAAACGCATGATTCAGTGGGCCTACGTCCTCGGCCAGTACACGACGAAACTACGGGCGATGTGGACGGAAACCGTCGGCTACCTGCAAAAGGAATTCGACGATGCCGGTGTCGATATTCAGCTTCCGAAAGAGCCGCCGACGCGCGGAACCCTTAACCAGACTATCGTTCAGGCGATGAAGCCGCTGACGCAGTCACTCGAAGAGCCGCTGAAAGAACTGAAAGAGCCGCTCAACGAAGTCGACCGCATCAAGAACATGGCGACCATCGACATGAGTACGGCCAGCAATGGCAATGGCAAGGCGCAGACAAACACGCTGCCGCCTGCCCCGTCCGAGCCACCGCCACCTGCGCCGCCGGGCAATTCGTCCGGCAGTTTCGGCACCTGGTCGGGCGCTGCGCCGACATCCAACCCTGAGGACACGCTGCAATGAGCGCCCGTATTCAAACTCCCCCGCCCCCTCAGCCTGAGCAGTTGACGCCTGAGGAGAGCGAAGAACTGCGCATGACGATCTGGGAACACCTGAACGAGCTGCGTAAGCGCGTGTTCGCGGCGTTCATCGGGGTGGTCGTCGGCACGGCAATCGGCGTTCCGCTGGCACAGCCGCTGCTCGAATACCTGATTAAGCCTTACGGTGAGCGGTTGATGGCGCTGGCCCCGACCGAGCCAGTCGTGGCCTACTTCCGCATCGCCCTGATGGTCGGCGGCGTACTCTCGGTGCCGATTGTCACCTACCAGATTTTAATGTTCGTGCTGCCGGGCCTGACGAAAAAAGAGAAGCGCTACCTTATCGGCGTTTTGCCAGCCGTCTCGCTCCTGTTCATCATTGGCGGGTTATTTGCCTGGTTCATTCTGATTCCCCCTGCGCTGCAATTTCTGGTCGGCTTTCAGAATCAAGTCTTTCGGCCAAGCTGGACGGCTGACCTGTACCTGAGCTTTATCACCTCGCTAATCTTCTGGATGGGCGTGGCCTTTGAAGCGCCGCTAGTGTTCTTCGTGATCTCCGTGATGGGCTTCGTCGAGGCGCGCGTGCTCATACACCACTGGCGGATAGCTGTCGTCGGCGCAGCGATTGCCGCGGCCATCATCACGCCGACCGTCGATCCGGTCAATATGATGCTGGTGATGGGGCCGTTGATGGGCCTGTACGCGCTGAGTATCCTGCTGGTCGCGTTTGGCCGCCGGTTAAACCAGAACGAGCGTTAAGCTGTGCGGCGCGTCCGTCTGCTGCTGTTCACGCTGACCCTGATGGCTACGGTCGTCATTGGCCTGCCGATGGCGGTCGGCGCGGCGATGCTGAGGTCGCTGACATGGCCGGGCTGCGACCACTATCCGCTGCCGGACAGCGCGAACCTGCAAGCCATCCGCTTCAAAACGCCGCGCGGCTTTACGCTGAGCGGCGTTTTTTTATCCGGCAGCAGCGGCGCGACCGTGATCGTCGTGCCGACGATGAATAATGACCTCGCGGGCGGGCTGCCTGCCGCGCAACTCTTCAACCACGCCGGATTCAACGCGCTGACCTTCGACGCCGCGACCTGCGACGGCGCGCCATACCACTCGCTCGGCTATGTAGAAACCGATGACGTCGCCGCCGCCTACGACTACCTGAGCCAGCGCGGCGATGTCGATATGCGCCGTGTCTCGCTGCACGGCTTCTCATCGGCGGGCGCGACCAGCCTGTTCGCGGCGGCACGCCTGCCCCAGATTCAGGCGGTGTCGGTCGAGGGTAATTACGCCAATTTCGCCGATCAGCTCGGCATCGGTCAATCGGATGGGCCGCTGGAACAGCTCATCCGTCTCGGCGCGGCCCTCTCGTATCGCGTCACGACCGGGCTGGACATCCAGCGGCTCGATCCGCTGAACGCCATCGACGCCATCGCGCCCCGTCCGATCCTGTTCATCTACGGCAGTCGAGAGGTGTCACTGCCCGGCGCGCGGCTGATGCTGGCGCGAGCGCAGGCCGACGGCGGTCGGGCCGAACTCTGGGTTGTCGAGGGTTCCGGTCACGGCGGCTATCGAACGGCAGCGGGCGACGCCTACGCGCAGAAACTGGTTGATTTCCATCGGTCGGTCGCCCCTGAACCATAATAACGCCGGTTAGGGATGACGGTTCTGGCGGTTGTGCGAGATCGACATGGTCTCAGCGCCACCGCCAGAGGTTGAAAGCCCTCTGGCAGCGAGATCGCAGCACTCAATGACCTGGCATAACGGCTAACTCACGTATAATATCAACGACTCGAGACAGGCTCTAAAGGGTGGCAAATGGCTAAATATTACGACGACATCACCGATCATATCCGTCAGTTCATCGAGGAACAGCGTATGTTCTTCGTGGCTAGCGCGCCATTGAGCGCTGAAGGTCACGTCAACGTCTCGCCGAAGGGACATGACAGCTTCCGCATCCTGTCAAAGACGCAGGTCGCGTATGTCGACCTGACGGGCAGCGGCAACGAGACGTCGGCGCACATCTACGAGAACGGGCGAATCACGCTGATGTGGTGCGCCTTCGATGGCCCGCCAAACGTCGTTCGCCTATTTGGAACCGGCCACGCTGTGCTGCCCGGCGACGCGGAATGGGACAGCCTGAGCGGCCTATTTCCGACTTACCTGAGCGCGCGACAAGTGATCGTCGCCGACATCCATAAGACGATGACCTCCTGCGGCTACGCTGTGCCGTTCTTCGACTATGTCGGCGAGCGCGATACCGATCAGCGCTGGGCAGAAGCCAAAGGTGAGGACGGGCTGATTGATTATCGACGTCAGAAGAATGTCCAGAGCATTGATGGGCTGGTGACGCCGCTGGCGTTGAAACTGGCCGACACTGAAGGCGCAGATTAGGTCAAGATTTATGCAGCAGTAAGCACGGCGGGCGCGATCAATCACGTCCCACGGGAAACAGCGCGTTGTGTTGTTCTGCTGCGTCAGGCAAATTCGGAATTGATGTCACCAGCGCGCTCTTCGGCGCGTGGCAGGGTGAAGAGGAAGCGACCACCGCCGCCGTTGGCGTTGCTTTCAGCCCAGATACGCCCGCCGTGCGCCTCGACGATGTGCTTGCAGATGGCGAGGCCGAGGCCGCTGCCCTCACCCGCCGAACGCGAAGGATCGACCTGATAGAAACGCTCGAAAATTCGCTCGGTAAATTCCTCGTTGACACCCGGCCCGTCGTCGAGCACGGCAAAGGTCACGTCGTCGTCGTTGGGCGTCACCTCAACGCGGATCGTCCCGCCGACCGGCGACCACTTGATCGCGTTATGGATCAAGTTGATGAGCACGCGCCGGGCTTGATCGCGGTCGCACAGCACCTGAATATCGGGCGGCACAAGCTGCGTGATCTTCAAGTCTTTAGTGTCGCTCTGGTCGAGCAACCGTTCGACCGCTTCGCCAACCAGCAGGTCGGACGGCACTTCAACCATCCGCAGGATCGCCTGCCCCGACTCGATCATCGACAGATCGAGCAGTTCCTGCACCAGCCACAGCAGCGTATCGGTTTCACGGGCAATTGAACGGAGCGCGGTGGTGCTTTCCTTGCGCTTCGGCTTGTCCTGCTCATGGAACAGGCTCTCGATGATGATACGAATGTTGGCGACGGGCGTGCGCAGCTCATGCGAGATATTGGCGACCATGTCGCGGCGCGCGCGGTTGAGACGCACCAGCTCGGAAATATCCTGAAGCGCCAGCGCAACGAAGGTGTTCCCGGCGCGACGGATCATCTGCGCGCGGACGCGATAGACGCGCTTATTGAGCGTGACCTGTTCCTCGAACGACTCTTCCTGATAGGCGAGCGCGTCCTGCACCACCGACTCGATTTCCGGGGAACTCGTAACATCAAGCAGGCGTTCGTGCAAAGGACGCACGCGGCTGAAGAGCGCTTCGGCAGCATCGTTAATGGCGATAATTTCGTAGTTCTCATCGACGACCATCAGCGCATCGTAGGTCGCGTTGGCAAGTGTGAGCGTCAGCGCCGTTTTGTAGCTCAGGTTGTCTTCTTCATCGCTGAGTTTCGAGGCCAATGTATCGCGCTGCTGCCTGGCTGCCTCAATCTCCAGCGTCAGCGCGTCAATCGTGGCGCGCTGGGCATCGACCGTCGCCTGCACGGCGCGGACGCGATCATCATCAGGGGATGAAGCGCCATTAGCAGGCGCGTTCGCCAGCGATTGCAGAGCATCAATCTGCTCGTGCCAGGCGTTGAGCGAGGCTTGCAGCGCGTGAAGCTGGCGCTGACCGGCTTCGTTGGCGTTTTGCAGCGCCTCGATGGCCCGCTGCTGTTCCTCTGCTGTCTGGCGAACCAGCGCCAGGGCGTCCGCGAGTGAACTGCTCATTCGACGGTATCCTTAGCCTTCAAAACGATAGCCGACGCCGCGCACCGTCACAATCCGCCTGGGATTCGAGGCGTCGTCCTCAATCTTCTCGCGCAGCCAGCGGATATGGACATCGACAGTACGCTTATCGACGAAGTAGTCATAGCCCCAAACTTTCGTCAGAATCAGGTCAC
>CAZZAO010000051.1:33344-35332 GCA_964652205.1 uncultured Anaerolineaceae bacterium
CATCAATTCGGCCAGCAGGTCAAATTCCTTGTTGCTGAGTTTGATCTCCTCGCTCCCCTTGAAGAGTCGGCGTCCGGTCAGGCTCAGGCGCAGGTCATTCGAGGCCATCTCATCCTGCATGTCGTTCGGGATGCCGGGCGCGCGGCGCATGACGGCGCGCACGCGGGCCAGAAATTCGCCAAGCGCGAACGGTTTGACGACGTAATCATCCGCGCCGCTTTCCAGACCAACAATCTTATCGACCTCAGTGCCGCGCGCCGTGAGCATGATAATCGGAATCTGCGAGGTTTCAGGATCGCGCCTGACCATACGGCAGAGGCTCAGGCCATCGAGCCGGGGAAGCATGATGTCGAGGACGATCAGATCAGGGTGCTCGTCGCGGACTTTTTGCAGTCCTTCTTCACCGTCCATAGCGGTCGAGACGCCGAAGCCCTCACCGCGCAGCTTGTCGGCAAGATTGCGGACGAGCGTTTCTTCGTCTTCGATCACCAGCACTTTAGCCATTCGTATCTCCAGTGAGATGTTCAAATCAACTGTAGGGTATCAAATCATTGCTAAAGTCCCGTTAAAGATTAAGATGGCTTTGTTAACCGCGCAGGGTGGTTGTTAATCATTCCAGGCGCGGACACCCGCCAGCGACGTCGCAGCGCGGACGCCGCTGCGAATGGCCTGCGCGACAACCTCGGCAGCAAACGCGCCGACGAGATTGACGTCAGCAGGGATTTCGCCGCTGGCAAGGCTAAAAAGGGTGTCACCGTCAACCAGGGTATGGGCTGGATTGACAGCGCGAGCCAGTCCGTCATGCGCCATCTGGGCGACTTTGGCCGCGCCGTCGCGCGTCAGCCGGGCATTGGTCGCTACGACGCCGATGACGGTGTTGCTCGATTCGAGCGGTCGCGGGGATAACCTGAAAAGATTGAGCGCGCCAGCGAACGACTTACCATCTGGCGGCTGGCGCACACCGGCAAGGATGTCACCGCGCTCGTCAAGCACGTCGCCAACCGCGTTGACGGCCACCAGCGCCGCGACGATCAGACCCTCACCGAGATCGATTGACGCCGAGCCAATACCGCCCTTCGTCGCAAAGGGGCTGCCGAGGATTGCGCCGATCTGACAGCCAGTTCCAGCACCGACCGTCCCCTGCTCGACAGGCGCAGCGGTCGCAGCGAGGCAGGCCGCGTAGCCCATCGCCGCGTCAGGCCGCACACCGTCGTCACCGATAGCAAGATCGAACAAGATCGCTGCCGGGACAATGGGGACGACGTGGCCGGTAGCCGTCCTGTAACCGATCTGCTGTTCCTCAAGATAGCGCATGACGCCATCCGCCGCTGCCAGCCCATAGGCGCTGCCGCCAGAGAGGACGATGGCGTTGACGTGCTCGACCTGATGTAATGGGCGAAGGAGATCGGTTTCGCGCGTGCCGGGAGCGCCGCCGCGCTGATCGACGCCACCGACAGTCCCCGGCGGGCAGAGAATGACGGTGCAGCCCGTTGCGCCTTCAAGGTCAGTCTGCTGTCCGACGCGAAAGCCGGGGATCGCAGTGAGCGTGCTATTCGTCATCGAGGTCATCATCGTCGGAATCATCGACCCCGTAAATAAAACGGTCAACATCGTCGGTTAGCTCGGCTGGCTCATCTTCAGCGAGGATCGCAAGAGCGCGATCATAATCCGGCGAGTCGACCAGCACGCGCACCTCGCCGAGCGGGCCGATGGTGATGCCAATAGCATTGGCCCCGACGGGTCGATGCACCCAGGCAGGAATGCCTTCATTCTGAAGTCGGCCCGCGACAATATAAGCTTCGGGTGGGCTGTAGGTCAGGTAGACCACCATCCACTCCGGCTTGCGGTCGTGAGGCGTACTCAGGTTGCTCATGCAGTTAAGTGTAGCGCAGGGGAATGAGAATAGATATAGCGCCGAGGGTAGGGGACAGGGACGAAAAAAGAGCGAGGGGCAGGGGCGACCGGCGTCAGCAGCGACCGGGCAAAAC
>CAZZAO010000052.1:0-12396 GCA_964652205.1 uncultured Anaerolineaceae bacterium
AGACCGTGCCAACCTGCCGCAGCTCTTCAGCCACGTAGCTATATGTCTCTTTCATTTCCAGATCGGTCACAAATTTAGTCGGATGCTCAAGCATGGCCTGAATACGGCTGTGATCCTTCTCGCGGCGGCCCACAGAGGTCGCCGGACGCACGCCGCGACCCCGACGGGCAGCGGCCCCGGCGGCGCTGGCGCGGGCTGGCGTGCCAGCCGCCGCGCGGGCTTCACGACGGGCAGCAGCGGCGGCAGAGGTGCGCGGCGCGGCAGCAGTCGGGGCTACCGGCGCAGCTTCCTCGACACGTTCGATCACTTCAACTTCGCTCTCGTCGGCAGCAGTTGGCTCAATGGCAACCTGACGGCGGGCGCGCTCCAGCGTCTCACGGGGCAGATTCGGCGCGCTCGAACGATTTTTACGCTTGGACATGCAATAATCTCCTCTTTTGCCGTTCTATGCCCTCGCCCCGCCCCTCGCTCTCAGGGCGAGAGGAAAAAAGCAGAGCAGCGGCGGGCTTACATGGCAATCCCTCGCGCCGGGGCGAATGAAGTCGCTAGACTATAACACAATCTGACGGCAAAAAAACAGAGCCGAGAACCAAAAAAAGAAGGACTGAGAGCGACAGGACTGAGGACTGAATGAAAGAAAAGACGGGAGCATGACGTGTAGCCCCTTGCGTCTCGCACTTTTGCCGTTTTCTCGGCCCTCAATCCTCTGTTTTAACTATCCCGCGTCGCGTAGACGACGATGCGGTGGCTGTTGACCTGATAGGGATAGCACGAAATCAGCGTGGCCGTCGCGCCGCCGCGTTTATCCATCACGTGAACGTCAGTCGGATCGACAATGTCGCTGCCGGTCACGGTGTAGGTATAGACCTGCGAGCGCGTCTGAATCTGGAACTGGTCGCCGGGGGCAAGCTGGTCGAGGTGGCGGAAATATTCGCCGTAAATGTCGTCGTGCGCGGCTAATACCACGTTGCCATCGTCGCTGTCGGGGTTGCTGCCATTGGTCAACTGGCCGATGCCGAGCCGCAGCGCATCCCAGTCAACGCCCTGCACAATCGTCTGGTTGACGTTGAGTCGGGGGACGATGAGCTGTAAGGCCGTCTCGTCGGTCGGGGCGGGACGGCGCGGCGGCGGCGCGATGAGCTGATCCTGCACCATCGGCAGCAGCGCCGCAGGAATTTCGCTGTAGTTAAACTGTGGCGCGCCCGACGCAGTGAAGGTGTGTCCGCCAGGCAGCACGACCGCGTCGAGCGTCACCTGCGGCGTCGGCGCGAGGGTCGGAATCCCGGCGCGACGCTGCTGGTCGGCCAGTTCAGCGGCAGTCCGCGACTCAGTTTCCAGCTTGCCAATCGACTGAAACAGGCTGAAGCCGATAAAGATCAGCCCGGCGACAGCAGCCACTTCGACCAGCAGCAGCGCCATGTTAACGAAACGTTTCCAGGCGCCATTGTCCGAGTCCGCGCGCGAGATCGGCAGCGCCAGCGGATCGTCCTCGAACAGCGGCGCGGCCCCCTCGAACCCGGCGGTAAGCAGCGGGTCGAACGGCTGCTGAGCAGGCGCGCGCATCTCGGTCGTCGGCGTCAGGTCGAAAATCTCGTCAGCTTCGGCGGCAGCGTTCGGCGCATCGACCATGCGGCCTTCGCGCTTGAGGCGCTCGCGCTGCTTCATGCGCTCCTCGCGCCGGCGCATGGCGAGAACGCGCTCCAGTTCCTGAATCGACAGGTCGCCGACGGGGCGTTTATCGCGTGTGGTCATCGACAAAGGCGCAAGTAATGTGTGATGAGTAACGAGTCAGGGAAAGAGACATGGTGTCGTTTTCGTTCACTTGATCGACATGAACGATGGGTCATGCACATTTCAGGACTGTTTCGCCGCCACTGCGAACACCTCGCGCTCGAAAAACCAGCGGAACGGCGGCAGGCCGAAGGCGACCTGACGCAGCCCGGCCATCACGCCGCTCTCGGCGCGATGCTGCGGCGGGCTTTCGAGCCAGACTTTGCCGCTGAAGCCCGCTTCACGCAGGACGCGGTGCATACTCAGGATCGACTGTTCGTTGACGTGGACGTGCTGGTTGACATCGACCAGAAACTGGCGCGGGTCTTTCGGGTACTGCGCGCCCTGCCCCATCGCTATGCGTACCATCCGCACCAGCGGGTAGGCGTAACGGTCGTACCAGACATTCGGCGCGGTGTGGATAATCAGGCGTCCGTCGGGCTTGAGCACGCGGCGCGCTTCAAGCAGCGCCTCGTGCAGCTCCCACGGGTAGAGATGCTCGACCACGTCAAACAGCAGCACGCGGTCAAAAGAAGCGTCGGCGAATGGCAGCTTCTTGGCATCCGCCTGCGCGACGCCAGTTTTGCCGGGGACGACCCCTTCGGTCGTGCCGATGACCTGCTGCGACATATTGACCGCGACTTCCGCGTAGTCGATGCCGACCGCATCCGCGCCGAGCCGGGCTGCGTGGCGCAAAATCTCACCGCGACCGCAGCCAACGTCGAGGATCGTCATCCCCGGCGTCACTTCGGCCAGCGAGAACGCCGAAGACAGCCGCCGCGACAGGTGCTCGCCCTCGGTAGTGTTAAATTCGTCGTAGCCTTCGCACGCGGTACGGAAATACTCTTCCGTATAGAGCGTCGATGGAAGCGGCTGATGTTCCTGATGTTCTTTTTCCACTGCGCTGACTCTGCCGTTGAACCGGGAAAATTCGCCGGGAGCGATACCGAGGATTATACAGAAGCCCCGGCATCGCGCCAACGCAGGATTTGTGTCGATGTCGCTTACGACGACGGCTTGAGCGTCACGTGCAGGCTCAACCAGTTGACGATAGTAGGCAGAAAGTCAGGCGTAAAGGCGGGTGGCAGCGTGGCATATTCAGTGAGCGAGCCAGTGTCCGCCTGCTGGAACAGATGATTGGCGTCCGGCAGCACCACGACTGAGAAATCGCGGTTGCCACCCTCGATCAGGCGTGACGTCATCGCCGGGGCGTTCTGGCCGGCGTCTACCTGCACGTCTTTGCCGCCGAACAACGCCAGCACCGGGCTGTCAATTTTCGCCAGATCGGGGCCGGGATCATAGTTCAGGAACGATTTGAACCAGTCGTTCCCGTAGGTTGTTACCAGTTGATCGGTCGTCTGATGGGCGTAGTCTTCGAGGTTGCCAAGCGTCTTCAGTTGTTCAGCGGGCAGCGCCTTCGCCTGATCGAGTACCTGCTGATAAATCAGCGCCCTGACGCCTTCCACGTCGCCTTTATCGATCAGCGGGTAGAGCCTGTGCAGGAAGGCCACCTGATCGGCGACCTGAGCGGACGTCGCGCCCTCGACTTCCATCAGCCGTCGATTCTGAACATCGAGCAGCGACTTGCCATCGACGGCTGGCCCCGCCATCAGGATGACGAAGTCCAGAGTGGAGTCATTCGCTCCGAGCATGGCGCCAACTAACCCGCCTTCGCTGTGTCCAAGCATCCCGATCTGCGCCGCGTCGATCTCCGGTCGGGTCGCCAGATAGGCGATTACCGCCTTCGCGTCCGAGGCAAAATCCTGCGTCGTGGCCGAGGCAAAGTCGCCGCTCGAATCGGCAACACCACGGTCATCGTAGCGCAGCACCGCCATGCCAGCTCGCGTCAGCGAATCGGCGATCAGCGCGAACGGCGCGATCTGAATCCCGCTGCCGAGGACTTCATCGCGGTTCTGCGGCCCGCTGCCCGAAACCAGAACAATTCCGGGAAATGGGCCAGCGCCGTTCGGCATCGTCAGCGTCCCCGCCAGAGTGACGTCGCCATTCGTAACCTTGACCGTCTCAGAGCGATAATCGCTCGGCGGCGGCGTGGCGGCGATCCGCGCGAAAGCATCCAGCGCGGGGATGAAAAGCTGCTCGTGCAAAGCCGCATAATCGGGTGACGCGCCCTGAACCAACACCAGGTAGGTCGTATTCCTGACCTGCGCCAGCGCAAGATCAACGCTAACGGTGATGCCGCTGACCGGAACATCGACCCTGTACAGGTTCCAGGTGGCAAAATCGGTCGTGTAGGTTCCCACGACCGGCGGCGGCGTTTTCAGCGCGAGCTGCGGGAGCAGTGAATTGAGCACCGTTTCAGCCGCGCCAGGGGCGGCCTGCTGGGCAATCAGTGTCGAATCGCGGGAGACAGACGTCCGGGCATAGATGCCAGCGCTGATCGCCTTCCAGCCTTCAGGAACGACCCCCTGAATACCGAAGCCCGGATCGCTGAAGGGAACCAGCGTGATCGACAGCGGGGCAGCTTCAGTGGCCGCAGCTTCGGTCTTCGACGCTCCGGCATCAACCGTCGCCGCTTCCGTTGCGACAGCGGTCGTGGCCGTTGTGGCCTCAGCCGTGACGACTGGCTCGGTCACGACAACCGCCTCGGCGCCGGTCGCCTCGGCGGTGGCTGAAGCTGGCTCGGTGACAGCCGGTGTCTGAGCGACCGTTACAGACACTGTCGCAGCGATCAGGATCAGCAGCAGCGCCAGTGATTTCGTCCATCGCATCATAGGATTCTCCCTTAGCTATCCGGTTAAACTACAAAGCGACCGTTGTCAGGCACTGCCCGCCGCGCCATCGGTCGGCAGCGACCGATGGCGCAAACGTTTCCTGTCAGCCCACTTCGATGCTACAATATTACCATCAATATTCTATTGGTGAAGGAGTCCATCATGCGCCGTCCCTTGACCGCTGGCTGGATTGTGCCTGGGATCGTGGCCGCGCTGCTCGTTTCCGGCGTGCTGATGGCGCTGGCGCAGGATGATAATCCGCCGCCGCCGCTGACCAGCACGATCACCTATACTGTTCGCAGCGGCGACGTGCTCGATCTGATCGCCGCGCGTTACGATGTCTCAACCGACTGTCTGGTTATGGACAACAACCTGAAGCTACCGGGAAGGATTTTCGCTGGCGACAGCCTGACGATCAGCGCCGACTGCCCGTTCTACAGCGGCGCAGCGCCCGTCCTCAACCCGCGCGCCGGACACACGCCCGGCACAACTGCCGGGGCGCTGACCGTCAGCGTCAACGGCGGACAGCTCTACACCGTGCAGCCGAACGATACGCTCGATACGATTGCGCAGAACCTCAACCTCTCCGTTCAGGCGCTGGAAGCCGCCAACGGCAACCCGAAACCCACCCGCCTCAAGGTCGGTATGACGCTGGTCGTCCCGGTCGGCGCGCCTGCTTACGGCGTCTTTATGCCGATCAACCCGCCCGGCGATCAGGGCGGCGGCGCGGCCCCGAACGGGCGCATCTATGTCGTCCAGCCCGGTGACGTGCTCGACCTGCTCGCGGCCAGCTTCAATCTCCAGTTGAGCTGCCTGGTCGAGCGCAACAACCACCAGCATCCCTGGTTCATCATGGCTGGCGAGACGCTGATTCTGCCGACTGACTGCCCGGCCTACGACGGCCAGTCGATGGCTTACACGCCCAATCCGAACGGCTTTCAGGGTGGCAGCGCATCGACGATTTCAACGCCTGCGCCGACGATCCAGGCTCCACTGGCGCAGTTCAGCCCGACGCCGGAACAGCTCGCCCAACCAACGCTGCCGCCGACCCTCGCCGCGCCGTCCAGCACTGAAGAAGCCGTCGGTTAGCGCCGCAAAGTCAACGGGCAGGACGCGCGATCCTGCACGCTTCACCTGTCCTCTCCCCCGCTGCTGGCGCGTGTGCTAAGATGGAAGCATCGGGACGGAAAGAGGCGAGATGCTGGAAACCCCCGCGTTTATCATCACCTTTGTGCTGGCGCTCGGTCTGGCGCTGGCGCTGATGCCGCTGATGAGCCGACTGGGTCGGCGCTTCGGCGTGGTGACGCGCGCGGGCGGTCGGCGGCAGAATGAAGGCGACTGGCGGCGCGTCTCAAAGCTCGGCGGCGGCGCGATCTTCCTCAGCTTCACCGTGGCGGCGCTGGCCGCGCAGGCGCTCGCCGTGCCGCACAGCGACCCGAAGGAAGGCACGCGGCTGGTGGGTCTGCTGATCGGCGGCGCGGTCATCTATCTCGCCGGACTGATCGACGATGTCATCGAGCTGAAACCGCTGGCCCTGTTCGCCGCGCAGATCATCGCCGCGTTGATCGCCATCCACTCGCTGATCTTCATCGAATACTTCAATAACCCGCTCACCGGCCAGCAAACGCCGCCGTGGCCGTTCGTGGTCACGGTGCTGCTGACGCTCGGCTGGCTGATCGGCATGACCAACACCGTCAATTTCCTCGACGGCTCTGACGGGCTGGTAGGCGGCGTGATCTTCATCGCCGCTGCGATGCTGTTCATCAACAGCGCTTTCGAGCTGAATCCGCCGCAAGCCAGCGTTGCGCTGCTGCCGCTGGCACTGATGGGCGCGTCGCTCGGCTTTCTGGTCTATAACTTCTACCCGGCGCGGATTTTCTCCGGCGGCGGCGCGTACTTCATGGGTTACACGCTCGGCTGTCTGGCGATTATCGGCGGCGCAAAGATGGCGACTGTGCTGATGATTATGGGCCTGCCGGTGCTGGATGCCGTCTGGCAGGCGATCAACAGGACACTGCGTGGACGCAGTCCGTTCCACGGCGACCGGGGCCATCTGCACCTGCGCCTGCTCGACTATGGTTTTTCCCAGCGACAGATCGCCCTCGGTTATTACGCCTTCTGCGCCTTCTTCGGTCTGCTCACCCTGAGCGTCGAAAGCCGCTTCTTCAAACTGGCCTCGCTGCTGATTATGGGCGGCATCGTCGTGGCAGGCTTCGCCATCCTGATTGCCCGCGCGCGCCATCGGCTCAAACAGCCTGATACGGACATCTGAATTTTGTCATTTTTCGGCTGGGAACGTAAATTTTAATTCTTTTCGCCCGAAGATTACGTTATATTAAAGGCAGTTGTGCTCGCTTCCCTGCTGCCCATCGCCCCCCTGCATCGTACTTCGTGGTCGCCTGAGGCGAGCACACGTTTTTTTGTCCTCATGGATGCTTTCAGGAAGCGAACATGTCTGACACAGAAACGAGCCAGAACAGCAATCCCTTCTTCCAGTTCATCAATCGCGCGCTCGACCTCGACGGCATCGACGGCATCTGCCTCGAAACGGTCGCCCTTGCCATGCGTGAAGCCATTCAAGGGCTGCCCTACGAGAGCGATGATGAGAGCTGGAATTTACGCCTCGACCGCCTGCAACAAACCCTGCGCGCCTGCCTGAACCTCGAAGCGACCGGACGCCTGCTGCATCAGAATCCGCAGCTCACCGAAATGAACCCGCAAGACCTCGAAGCCATCATTACGCTGTCGGCAACGCTGGCCTTTATCGCCTACAACGAAGTCGGCGACCGGCTCGGTTTTCGCTCTCCGCGCGAGCAGGCCGAGCTGACGCGCCTGTGGGTGACACTGCGCTCGGCGAAAGGCTGGGTCGATCAGGCAGCAGCACAGGGCGATCAGGTCGCCAGCCAGTTGAGCCACGACGCGGCACAGTTGCTCGACGAGACTCGTCCGGCAGGCTGGACGAATCACAGCCGGACGCTGCCGGAATAGAAATCCTTTCATCCACCCGGTACAGCCAAGCCAGCCTGTTTGCGGGCGTGAACCATCGCGCTCCCTACGGAAAGCGACCCCTCCCCCTGACCTACGCAGCCTCCGGCTCCTGCCGGGCAAAGAACACTCGGCACGCTCCGTCCTCGTCAACGGAAAGGGGCGAGCGGATGCGCAGATTCTCTCGCCCTGTCCCTGACGGACGTTAAATAGCACAGTCCACCGACGTGTGTGGCTCGTTGACAGAGCGGAGCCGCCCGCGTACAGTTGGGCACTGCGACCTTTTGACCCACTCCACAGGACAGGTATGACTGACGTTTCCGTGACCGGCACAGCCCGGCCTTCGCGCTGGCGGCTGGTGTCAGCCTTCTTTGCGATCTACATCATCTGGGGATCGGCCTACATTGCTATCCACTTCGCTATCCAGACCATTCCGCCGTTCCTCGGCGCGTCAGGGCGCTTCCTGCTGGCGGGCGGCCTGCTCTACCTGTGGATGCGCTCACGCGGCGCGCCGAACCCGACGCGCAAACAATGGCTCGCGGCGACGATTGCCGGGTTCCTGTTTTTCGTCCTCAATAACGGCCTGCTGGTCTGGTCGGAGCAGATCGTTCCATCCGGGACAGCCGCGCTGATTATCGGCAGCATCCCGATTTTTATGGTCATCATCGACTGGCTGCGCCCCGGCGGCCACCGTCCGACGCTGCCGATTCTGCTCGGACTGATCCTTGGCACGGTTGGGCTGGCGCTGCTGGTTAATCCAGCGCACATGCTCGTCCCCGGCGACCGGGCGTGGATCGGTATTGGCGCGCTGGTCGTGGCGTCGTTCGGCTGGGCCGCTGGCTCGATCTACAACCAGCACGCCGACCTGCCCCACTCGTCGCTGATGTCAACAGCGGCGCAGCTTCTGACCGGCGGCGTGATGCTGGCCGTCATCAGCGTCATCACAGGCGAAACGACCCGTTTCAACGCGGCGCAGGTCACGCCGGTTTCGCTCGGCGCAATCCTCTATCTGGCGCTCGCCAGCTCGATTTTCGGCTTCGGCTCGTTCATCTGGCTGATGCGCGTGAGCAAGCCATCGCTCGTCTCCACTTACGCCTACGTTAACCCGATTGTCGCGCTGTTTCTGGGCTGGCTGCTCGCCAGCGAACACCTGACCGGGCAGACGCTGATCGCGGCGGCGATCATCCTCGGCTCGGTCATGCTCATCAACCAGGCTCGCCAGCACGATCAGCCCGGCGACGCCGAAAAGACCGACGCGCAGACGATCATGCCGGAAATGCCGTAAGCGGCCCTCACCCCCAACCCCTCTCCCAGTGGGAGAGGGGAGAAGGATGGCGTGATAGTTCAGCGATTTTCACGATCTTGATCAGATTATGCTCTCAGGAGACGAGGGAAAATCCAATGATGCTGGATGCTGGCATCGACGACATAAACCGACATCAGCGATCTCGGTCTTCGCGCAGCAATTCAAGTGACGACTTCGCGCCGGGTGGCGGCGTCCAGCGATGCCGCTTAACGTCCTGTTTCACCTGCTCCCATGTGCGCGCATCCGCCGTATTATCGGGAAGAACCTCGCACTCCTCGGCCTCAGTTTCAACACGCAGCGGGCCTAAATGTTTCTCAACCCGCTCGTCGATCAACTGTTTAAGTTCTTCGAGCGTCATGTGTTCAATGGTGGGCATGGCTTCCGGCTCCTCACTCGCTTCACGCTCATTATACGGCACTTTCGGGCCGCGACGCGCTCATTGCAGCGAGAGCGTCAGCGCCTCGGTGAACGGGTCGCGGTAAACGCGCGCCTCGATCTCGAACGCCTGCCGGATGCGCTCCGGCGTCAGCACCTGCTCCGGCGCGTCGTCGGCAATGATGCGTCCGCAGACCATCAGCGCCAGCCGGTCGCAGTAGCGCGCCGCCTGACTGAGATCGTGAACCGCCGCCACCACGCCGATTTTCCGCTCGCGCGCCAGCAAGCGCGCCAGCGCCAGCACCTCGACCTGATGCCTGACGTCGAGGTTATTGGTCGGCTCGTCGAGCAGCAGCACGCGCGGCTGCTGCGCCAGCGCGCGCGCGAGGATGACGCGCTGCTGCTCGCCGCCGCTCAGGGTGTTAATCAGCCGGTCAGCCAGGTGGAGCGCGTTGGTGGCGCGTAAAGCGTCGTCGGCCAGCGCGCGGTCATGCGCCGATTCGATCTCGAACCGGCGCAGATGCGGGCTGCGGCCCATCAGCACAATCTCGCGCACGGTGAACGGAAACTCCAGCGCGGTCGACTGTGGGACATGCGCCACCAACCGGGCGATCTCACGAGGGCTGTAGGCGCGCAGCGGTTGGCCGAGCAGGTCGATGCTTCCAGCGTTCAGACGAATCAGGCTGCCGAGCAGCTTGAGCAGCGTCGACTTGCCGGAGCCGTTCGGCCCGATCAACCCGACAAATTCACCTTCGCCCACGGCGAAATTGACGCCCATGAGAATCGGCGCGCTGCCATAGGCGAACCGCACGCTGCGTGCTTCAATCAAAGTCATGCCAGATCCATTTCCAGCGCATGTTTGCTATTGGCTCAGAAACCAGCAACCATACGCCATCACAACTGCTTCCCCCTCTCCCCGGTCTATACACAGAGGGAGAGGGGTTGGGGGTGAGGGGATTACGCCGCCGCAGGTATCGATTCAGGGGTCGCTGGCACGGCATCCGGCGGCACGGGCCGGAGCAACTGCGCGACGGCATTGAGCGCCGCCACGCGCTGACCGAGCGCGTCGCCAATCAGGAACAGATTGGCCGTCTGTTCCGCCTGCGAGTCGCCATCGTAGAGTCGAACGACCATCGGCGTCGTCCCGCCGCGCACCCCTGGCAGCGTCGCCAGCGAGAGCGGCGCAAACAGCACGGCAGGCGCATCGAGACCCATCGAGTTGTCCTCAGCATCGGCGAAAACGAGGTCGAAGTCGCTGCCGTCCATCTGCTGGCGAAGCGCATCGGGCAGGCTTTGCGGCACATTGACGAAGGCAGCGCTGCGCGGCTTCTCCGGCACAATCACGGTCTGGCCGGTCGCATCGGTCAGGTCGAGCGGCCACGCTGGATACTGGCCGGGGAACAGGTAGGCGGCAGCATCGCGGACGCCTTCGACGACGAACGGCGAGACGCTGGTCATGTGCGCGTCGTTGACGATATAGACGTGCTTATTCTGGAACGCCTTCAGGTTAGCGAAGACCGGGTTATTGAGGAAGGTATCGCGGAAGGTGGGGTCGTAAGGTGTCCAGCCGGTCAGGAAAATCACGTCCGGGTCCTGCTCGATGATAAATTCGTCCGAAACCGGCGCGCTCTGATTGACGTCGGCAGCCGCCGCCACATCGACGCCGCCCGCCGCCTGAATCACCTGCGCGATAGTCGAATTTCTGCCGCTGGTGTAGTTACCGGGCGTCAGGTAGAGCGCCTTCACTGCCACCAGATGCTCACCAATCGAATCGCTCACGGCCTGAATGTCCGCGTCCATCCGCTTGAGCCAGTCCTCGGCAGCAGCTTCTTCGCCGACGACCTGACCGAGCAGGCGCGTGTTGGCGCGCACGCCATCGAGGCTGGTCGGAAAGCCGGTAGCGAAGACCGTCAGCCCGGCATCGCGGAGCTGCTGCAAGATGGCGGGATCGGTGAAGCTGGCAACCAGCACCAGATCGGGGTCAAGCGTGATGATCCGCTCGGTATCGGACGCCGACTCGAGATGCGCCCCGACCTGCGCCGACAGCAGCGCAACGTTGCTGATGCCGGGATCGAGCGAAAAGGCAGTCGCGGCAGCAAAGCGCGCTGGCCCGACCAGCGGCAGCAGCGTCTCGTCAGCCGCCAGATTGAGCGAGACAATGTGCTGCGGCGCGGCCTGAATCGTCACGTCAGTGCCGAGGCCGTCCTTGAGAGTGCGCGGCCACCCGTCTGTCTGCGCGGCGGCAGGCAGCGCCAGCCCGATCAGCAGCAGGGCCACGAGGGCAGGGATCAATTTTCTCATGGTCAATCTCTCCTCACTTACAACAGCCGCGCGTTGCGGCGATAGCGCCAGATCAAAAAGATGAAGAACGGCCCGCCGATCAGGCCAGTAATCACGCCTACGGGCATTTCTGCCGAGACGATGACCAGCCGCGCCAGCGTGTCGGCAATGACCAGAAAGGCGGCTCCGGCGACCACGCTGGCTGGCAGCAGCACCCGATGATCCGGCCCGATCACCAGCCGAAGCAGATGCGGCACAACCAGCCCGACGAAGCCAATCGGCCCGGCGACGCTGACACTCGCGCCGGTCACGAGCGCGACCAGCCCTAGCAGGATCAGGCGGGTACGCGGCACGTTGGTTCCAAGCCCCTGCGCCGTCTCCTCGCCGAGCAGAAACAGGTTCAGGTCGCGGCTGTAGAGCAGCAGCGCGCCGACGCCTAAGATCGCTGGCGCAGCCAGGACGGCCAGCTGCCGCCAGCCGCGCCCCGCCAGCCCACCGACCAGCCACGTCAGAATTGTCTGCACCTGCGTGATGTCCTGCGTGGTCAGCAGCACCCATGCGATCAGCGCGCCGAGGAAGGCATTGAGCGCCGTCCCGGCCAGCAGCAGCGTCGTCACGTGCGTGCGGCCCCGGTCAAGCGCCAGCAGATAGACCAGCAGCGCGGCAATCAGCGAGCCGAGGAAGGCAAAGACCGGCACAACCCACAACCCACCGAGCGCGAGGCCGGTGCTGAAGGCGATGACCGCCCCCGCTGACCCGCCGACGCTGACGCCGAGGATGCCGGGATCGGCCAGCGGGTTGCGGAAGATGCCCTGCATGACCGCGCCCGCCGAGGCCAGCGACGCCCCGATCAGGATGGCGACGAGGATGCGCGGCAGGCGTATCTGCATGACAATCGTGACCTGATTGGCCGGGATTGATGGATCGAGCGGCAGGCCGAGGTTGTGG
>CAZZAO010000052.1:12406-19783 GCA_964652205.1 uncultured Anaerolineaceae bacterium
TGGAGCAGAATCCGCGCGACATCGCCGTAAGGAATCGAGGCCGACCCGCTGCCCGCCGCGATCACGCAGGCCAGAATCAGCACGCAGGTCAGCGTCAGCAGCACCAGCGCCAGACGGCGACCGGGAGACTGTCGAGCCAGCAGAAAAGTCGATTGCGCGGCTGCCGATGCCAGGAGACTTGCCCTCACGCCCTATCCGGTCAGGATGGCAATCGCGTTGAGGGAAGCAAAAGCCCCTTGCCGGAAGGCAAAGGGGCCAGGAAGGTTGGCGCTGACTGGGTCGATGCCCACGGCGCATTCCTGACCTCAACTGCGAAGGCCACAGAAATAAATGAAGGCGGGCGACCTGGCTTCCCTGGGCAGAAGGGTTACAGTTGCGCATCAGCGCCGGACTCTCACCGGCTTCGCCGTTGCCGCTCTCGCCTTCCGTGGCGGAGAGCACCTTCATCGATTGCGGACAGTATAGCACGGGATACGCGGCGTCGGAAAGATCGAGATTGCTTGACCGGATCGAACAGCCCGGCGTACCTTATAATGGCGTCTCATCACCAACACAAGGCTGCGCCAATGCCCAACGAACTTGCGACCCTTCTGACGCTCATCAGCGGCCTAAGCTGGACGCTGGTCTACCTCATCTGGTACATGTTCGACGCCGCCACGATCCACGCCGCCAGCGCCAGCGGCAGCACCAGCCGCGCCACCCGATTGCCGCGCTGCACCTTGCGCTCATCGTAATGGTGGCGTCGAGAATCCGGCTATCCGACGACAGCGCCCCCTGTTTCCAGACGTCGTGCAGCCCGTTGATCCACTTCCGCTTGCCCTGATGCAGCGGTTCAAAGACTGCCTTCAGTTCGACAAAGCTCACGACCAGCGCGGGCAGTTCGGCGATCATCGGCCCTCTCCCAACAAAAACGCGCCCGACCGGCGCGTTTCATCACTCTTTCTAATTGTACCGACGATGCAAGCGTTTCAGTCGTGCCGCTCTTTTTCCGGCTCATCAAGCTGAATGACGTCGTTGAAGCGCTTGCCGTGATGAGCAGCGATTTCCGCCAGTGCGTTCGAGCGGATCATGCTGAACTCCTTCATCAGGATTTCAATCAATTCCTCATCGCTGTATCCCTGCTCGAAAATATCCTTCGACTTCACGGCTTTTCCACCCAAGCGACACAAACATACGGTCAATCGCCTCAGCAATCGGAACAAAATTACTGTCATTCCACTGCATTGTACCATACACAGTGTCGGAGCGATCCTTGTCCAACTGCGTCAGGGCAATCGCGTCTAAATCACAACTCAGGCTATAAAGGGCCATGAGGATTTGTAGGGGCGCACGCATTGCGCCCCTAAGTTGCCGTTGACCCTGGATAAGCCGATATCCCGCTTCATCGACGTAGCAGTAGAATTCTTGCATCAGGGGAATATTAGCACAGGCCAATCGACTTCGTTGACCGCGCGGCGATTTTCTGTACACTGTTGCAAGAGGGCCAATGAGTGAGTTACTGCCATGCCCAACCCCTGTCAGATCGCCGAAATCAACATTGCTCGCCTGCGCGCCCCGCTCGACGACCCACTGATCGCCGACTTTGTCGCCAACCTCGACCGCATCAATGCGCTGGCCGAACAGTCGCCCGGTTTCGTCTGGCGGCTGAAAGGCGACGGCAACAGCGCGACCAATCTGCGCGTCTACGACGATTCGTACATCATCGTCAACCTGTCGGTCTGGGACTCGGTCGATGCGCTCTATCAGTACACTTACTACAGCGATCACACGACCCTCTTCCGCCGCCGAACGGCGTGGTTCACCCGCCTGGATACGCCCTACTTTGCCATGTGGTGGATTCCCGCCGGGACGACGCCGACGGTTGCCGAGGCGCAGGCCGCGCTGGAGCGCCTGCTCCGCGACGGCCCAACGCCGTTCGCCTTCACTTTCAAGCGACAGTTCACGGTCGCCGACCTGCTGGCAGCGCGCCTGCTGACTGGCTAACCCGAAAAGACAGGCAGCCTATGGATGAAACCCTGATCCAGATCGGCGCGAACATCTGGCTTTACCCTGCCGACGACGACCGCGCCAGCGCCCAGCCGAACATCGGCATCGTCGTTGCGCCGAGCGGGACGGTGCTGGTCGATGCGGGCAACAGCCCACGGGCAGCGCGGCGTATCCGTCAGGCGCTCGACCAGCTTCCAGCGCCGCCGGTGGTCTACATCATCTACACCCATCATCACTGGGAACACGTCCTCGGCGCGCAGACTTTTCAGGCTCCGGCAGCGGCTCACGCCCTGTGCGGCGATCTGCTGACGGAAAGCGCCAAACATCCGTGGACGCCCGCCGTGCTGGACGAAGAAATCCGCCGCAACCCGGCGCTGGCCCCGGCCTACGAGCCGATGCTGCGCGCCGTCGACGACTGGCAGACGCTGCGCGTCATCCCGCCACGGCTGACCTTCACCCACGATCTGACGCTGCATGTGACCGAAACGGCGCTCCGTCTGGAACATGTCGGCGGGCAGCACGCCTCAGATTCGATCATCGTTCGCATTCCCGGCAGCGGCATCACCTTTATCGGCGACTGTCTTGAGCGTCCGCTGGCGAATCCAGCCTCGACCGCGCTCGACCGCGCTCTGATCGCCCATTTGCTGGCGGACGAAACGGCGCAGCTTTTCGTCGATGGTCACACACGCGCGCCGCATCCCCGCGCGGACATCGCTGCCCTGCTCGATGGGGGCGAGATGACCATCGGATGAAGAAGGTCGCATCCGGCTTGAATCTGGGCGATAATAGTCAGACGCTCACAACTGACAGCGATTCACTTCAGACGTTCAGCTAGTGGTGAGGATGCGACGGTGGCTGATCTCATCATCGAAACGAAAGACCTCGTCAAGCGTTACGGCAAGTTCACCGCCGTCAACGGGCTGTCACTCGCCGTCCCGGCAGGCTCGATTTACGGTTTCGTTGGGCCGAACGGCGCGGGCAAGACGACGACCATGCGGATGCTGACCACACTCACCCGCCCGACGTCAGGCGAAGCCTCGGTCGCGGGATATTCCGTCACCGGCGAGCCGCGCGCCGTCCGCCGCGCCATCGGCTACATGCCGGATGAATTCGGCGTCTATGACGACATGCGTGTGTGGGAATACCTCGACTTCTTCGCCGCCTGCTACGACATCCCCGAAAACGAGCGTAAGCGGCTGATCGAAGACCTGCTGACGCTGGTTGATCTGGCGCACCGCCGCGACGACATGGTTGACAAGCTGAGTCGCGGCATGAAGCAGCGGCTCTCGCTGGCGCGGACGCTGGCGCATGACCCGTCGGTGCTGATCCTCGACGAACCGGCGTCCGGCCTTGACCCGCGCGCGCGCATCGAAATCCGCGAGCTGCTGGTCGAGCTGGCGAAGATGGGCAAGACCATCTTCTTCTCGACTCATATTCTGGCCGACGTCGGCGAAATCTGTACGCACATCGGCATCGTCGAAGCGGGACAGATGATCGCGCAGGGCAGCATGGAAGACATGCGCGCCCAGCTTCAGCCGCAGCGCGAGATCATCGTCACGGTCAAGGACTCGGAAGCGGCAGGCACGGTCATCAGCACGGTCGCCGGAACCGAGGGCGTCGTCAACGTCACCGAGCTGGAGCCGAAAGGCGGGCGCTCGCGCGTGCGCATCGACTATGCTGGCGACGACGACGGCGTTGCCGCCCTGAGTCAGAAGCTCAACACAGCAGGCATCGCCGTACTCGGCTTCAGCGAGGAAACCAGAGACCTCGAAGCGATGTTCATGCGCGTCACTAAAGGCATCGTTAGCTAAAAGCGACCTCACCCCAACCCCTCTCCTGGCGGGAGGGGAGAAGCGCGCGGTAAGAGTATTTCCGCCATGACCGAAGCAAGCCCAACCTTGATGCTCGCCCCGGAAGAAGCCCTGAGTCCGCGCGAAGTCCGGCTCGAACGAGCGGCGCTGGCGCTGCGCGTAGGCGTCTACCTCAATCTGATCGCGGTCGCGCTGGCGGTGCTGCTGGTCGTCGGCGGAGCCTTCGGCCTGCTGCCGAATCTGCTGGCCGCGCTGCATCGCGCCCTGCTCGGCGGCTATCGCGGCGCAGACGATACCGCCCTCGCTATCGTCGTGCTGCTGGGGCTGGTGGACGTCAGCCTGCTGCTGGTCAGCATGGTCGGCGTGCTGGCCCGCGAGCTATGGGCGCTCCCGGCAGTCTTTCTGTTAGCGGCGGCCAATGTCGCGGCGGTCGCGCTGGTCGGCTACACGCCGGGATTTATCACTGTGATCGCAGCGCTGGTGAGCGTCGCCATCGCCGCCCGCGACCTGCGCGCCTTCCGCATCAATCCGGTCATGCTGAAAGAACTGCGCGGGCGAATGCGCGGGATGCGCGCCTTCGTCGTCATGACGGTCTACCTCGGCCTGATGAGCGGTTTCGCCACGCTGATTTATTTCCTCTATATCTCGGCGACTCGCGCCAGCACGTCGGCGGCAGCGGGCGAAATTGGCCGCGTGCTGTTCATGGCAATCGTCGGGCTGGAACTGCTGCTGATTATCTTCATCGCTCCGGCCTTCACGGCGGGCGCGATCACCGGCGAGCGCGAGCGGCAAACCTATGACCTGCTCAAGACGACACTGCTGGCGGGGCCGTCATTCGTCATCGGCAAGCTCGAGTCGGCGCTCGGCTACATTCTGCTGCTGCTGCTGGCCGCGATCCCGCTCCAGAGTATCGCCTTCCTGTTTGGCGGCGTCAGCGAGTTAGAGCTGGTGCTGTCGTTCGTCATCCTGACCGTCGCGGCCATTGCGCTCGGCACGGTCGGAATCTACTTCTCAGCCATCATGCAGCGGACGCTCTCGGCCAGCGTGCGCGCCTATACCGTGACGCTGGTCGTCACCTTCGGCATCCCGCTGGTGCTCGGCGTGCTGCTCGGCATCCTCAACGGCGCGCTCTACGGCTACGGCAATAACGCCGGAAATTCTCCAGCGCTCGAAGCGGCGCTCAGCTATCTTCAGCTTTTCCTGACCAGCATGAACCCGGTCGCCACGGCGGTGATGACGCAGAATCTGCTGACCACCCGGCAGGTACTCGGCTTCTGGACGCAAACGCTGAGCGACGGCAGCACGATCCCGATGCTGTCGCCGTGGATCAGCTTCACCATCCTCTATCTCGCCGCGTCGGCGGTACTGGTCGTGCTGACGATCCGACACACTCGCAGCGTCGAGGTGTAGCCGTCGAGCCTCATTCATCACGCGCTCAGGCAGCAACTGCCTCAGTTAGCTATGATCGTGCTGATCGGAACCTTCTCGTCCGCCAGAGCGTCCTTTCCGATAGCGCCGGAACCTCGTTTTGATCTTCTGACGACCTCGCGTTGTATAGTAGCCATAGGAAGCGGTTCCGCCGCGCACTCGTTTTCCAATGCCGCGCCCTGACGCGGCCAGACCGATGGGCCTGAATTGATGGCGACACAAACGCTTTTTCACGAACAACACGCCGCCCTGCGCCGCACGGTGCGCGGCTGGGATCGCCGCCTGCGCGCGCAGCAAACCCTGCTCTGGCTGCCACGGAGCCTGATCCCCGGCCTCGTTACTGGCTTGGCCGTCGGCCTCGTCTCGCGCCTGCGTCCCTGGCTGCTGCCGCAGCAAATCGCCATGATCGGCGGCGTCGGCCTCGTTGCCGGATTGATTGTCATGCTGGCGCTGGTCTGGTCATGGCGGCGACCGACGCTCGACGCGGCGCGGCGCTTCGACGTGCTGTTTCGGCTCAATGAGCGTGTCTCGACGGCGCTCGAACTGATCGACGGGCGGATTCAGGGCGACGACGCGCTGACCGCGATGCAGGTTGAAGATGCCTGGGATCGCGCGAAAACCGTGCGCGCCGGAGACAGCCTGCCGCTGGTCTTTCGCTGGCGCGAATGGGCTGTCGCGCTGCTGCTGGCCGCGCTGCTGGTCGCGCTGATCGTCATCCCTAACCCACAAACAGCCTCGGTGCTGGCAGGTGACACGCAGCAAGCCGCCATTCAGGACGCCGCCGACAAAGTCCGTGACATCACGCAAAAGGTTGCGTCTGACCCGGCACTTGAGGACAACGACCGACAGAGCCTGCTCCAGGCGCTCGATACCAGCCTCAAGACGTTGCAGCAGCCGAACATCACGCCAGAAGAAGCCTTCGCCTCAATGTCCGACGTGCAGGCGAGCTTACAGCAGCGCGCCGAACAACTTAACGCGCAGGCCCAGCGCAGCGGCGCGGCCTCACAGGCGGCGTCGGACGCGCTGAAGAAGCTGCTCGATCAGTTGAATCAGCAGCGTCAGCAGCAGGAACAGCAAAGCCAGTCGCTGATGGATATGCTCAAGAGTATGCAGTCGGCGCTGCCGGGCATGAACCAGCCGCAGCAGCAGCAGGCGGCGCAGGCGATGCAGCAGGCTGCCAACGCGCTCAACCAGACCAACCCGCAGGCGGCGCAGCAGCTTCAGCAGGCAGCGCAGGCGGCGCAAAACGGCCAGACGAGCGCGGCGCAAACCGCGCTTCAGCAAGCGCAGCAGAGCGCGCAGCAAGGCCAGCAGGCGCAGCAAAACGCGCAGGCTGCCGCTCAGAATATGCAGCAGAACGCGCAGCAGGCGCAGCAGTCGGCCAATCAGGTGGCGCAGCAGTCCGGTCAGCAGCAAGGGCCACCGGCGCAGCAAGCGCAGGGACAACAGAGTCAGCAGGGCCAGCAACAGAGTCAGCAGGGCCAACCGCAGTCGCAGACGCAGCAGCAGCAAGGCCAACAGAGTCAGCAGGGCCAGTCGGCACAGCAGGGCCAGGCCGCGCAGCAGAGCCAGCAGGCACAGCAAGGACAGGCCGCGCAGCAGGGGCAACAGAGTCAGCAGGGCCAGCAGGGCCAGCAGTCACCGAGCAGCCCGTCCGGCCAGCAGGATCAACAGGGACAGTCGCCGGGCAGCCCGTCCGCCCGGCAAGGGCCGCAGGGACAGCAAGGCAGCCAGGGGCAGAGCGCTCAGGGGCAGTCAAGCGCGTCCAGCGGCCAACAGCCGAGCCAGCAGGGGCAGTCGTCGAGCAGTCAGGCGTCCGGCACGGGCGCAGGCGCAGGCGACGGTGTCGGCGATGCAGGCAGCGACAGCGGCGGCGGCAGCACCCAGCCGCAGCAGGGTCAGGTTGGGACGAACAATAACCCCGACGGAACCGGACAGGGGCAGTACGCGCCGGTCTATTCGCCTCGTCGGCTCGGCGGCGATCCCGGCAGTGACCAGATGGTGCTGGAGCCGGATGGCAGCGGCGCGCCAGTCGTTCAGGGCGACTTCGCTCAGAATCCGAACGGCAGCAGCAGCGTGCCGTACAATCAGGTCTACGGCAGCTACGCTGACAGCGCCAACCACGCGCTCGACAGCGGCTATATCCCGCTCG
>CAZZAO010000052.1:19793-34673 GCA_964652205.1 uncultured Anaerolineaceae bacterium
TCGATCCGTCGTCGAATGCGTCGAGCAGTCAGTCATCGGAGCAGTCGTCACCGTGAGGAGTCAGCAACCCGTTTGTCGGGGCATGATCCATCATGTCCACCAAAGTGCAATTTCTATCCTTTACTCATCGCTCAGCACTCGTTACTTCTCTCCTGTGAGGTGATATGACCGACGCGCCCAGTCAGAACATGAGTCTCGAAGCCTTCAGCCAGACCGCCCGCGCCATCGAGGCCGAGGTCAAGCAGGTGATCGTCGGGCAGGACGAAGTCGTTCGCAGCGTCCTGATCTGCATCCTCGCCAGCCGCCACGCGCTGCTCGAAGGCGTGCCGGGTCTCGGCAAGACGATGCTCATCCGCACAACGGCCGACGCGCTCGACCTGAAATTCTCGCGCATCCAGTTCACGCCGGACATGCAGCCCGCCGACATCACCGGCACCGACATCCTCGAAGAAGGCGACGACGGACGGCGGACGCGCCATTTTCAGGCCGGGCCGGTGTTCGCCAATCTGGTGCTGGCCGACGAGATCAACCGCGCAACGCCGAAAACCCAGTCGGCGCTGCTCGAAGCGATGGCCGAAAAGACCGTAACCGTCGCCAACAAAACCTACGCGCTTGAATCGCCGTTCTTCGTGCTGGCGACGCAGAATCCGCTGGAGATGGAAGGAACGTACCCGCTGCCGGAAGCGCAGCTCGACCGCTTCATGTTCAAGGTCAGCGTCGAGTATCCGACCGTCGAGGAACTGATCGGCATTCTCGACCGCACAACCGGCTCGGCCACGCCCGGCGCGCGCAAAGTCGCCGATGGCCGTCAGGTCATCAGCATGGGCGCGCTGGCGCTCAACACGCCGATTGCCAGCCACGTCACCGAGTACGTCGCGCGTCTGGTCGTCTCGACCCATCCTGAAAGTCCGTCGGCGTCTGAAAGCGTGCGCCAGTTCGTCCGCTACGGAGCCAGCCCGCGCGGCGCGCAGTCGCTGATTCTCGGCGGCAAGATCAACGCGCTGCTCGAAGGCCGCTTCAACGTCTCGTTCGAGGATATTCGCGCCGTCGCCGCTCCGGCACTGCGTCACCGTCTGCTGCTGAACTTCGAGGGGCTGGCGGAAGGCATCAGCCCGGATACGATCATCGACGACGCGCTCAAGCACATGGCAATGCCCGTCTGATGGCTGAGACGACGCTTCTCTTTGACGAAACGACGCGGCGTAAGCTGGAACAACTGATGCTGACGGCTTCGCGCGTCCGCGCTGGCGCGATTCAGGGCGAGCGGCGCTCGAAGAAGCGTGGCACCAGCATCGAGTTTGCCGATTACCGCAACTATGTCCCCGGCGACGACCTGCGCCGGCTCGACTGGAACATCTACGCGCGGCTCGAACGTCCGCTGACCAAGCTGTTCGAGGACGAGGAAGACCTGGCCGTTCACCTGATCCTCGACTCGTCGGCCAGCATGAACTGGCCGACTGACGGCGACGCCGCGCTGAACAAGTTCGATTACGGTCGCCGTCTGATCGCTGGACTCGGCTTCGTCTCGCTGACGGCCCACGACCGATTGCTCGTGACCGCCGCCGATCAGAGCGAGATGCAGCACTTTGGCCCGGCGCGCGGACGCGGCTACAGCGTTCGCCTGCTCAATTTCGTCAGCGGCCTCAGGGCCAGCGGCGCGACCGACCTGAACGCCGCGCTCCGGGAATATACGCTGCGCTCTGGACGCCCCGGCCTGTGCATCGTCGTCAGCGACCTGTTCTCGCCATCTGGCTACACCGAAGGGCTGAACGCGCTGCTCGGCAAGGGCCACGAGGTCGCGCTCGTCCATCTGCTCGCGCCGGACGAAGTCGAACCGCCGCTGGGGGGCGACCTGCGCCTGATCGACGTCGAAACCGGACAGCCGCAGGAAGTCACGGTCGATGCCGGGATGCGCGCGCTCTACATCCGGCGGCTGGCGGCGTGGCGCGACGACATCCGCGCCGACTGCATCCGGCGCGGCGTCCATTATCTGCCGGTCGAGACGAGCGCGCCGTGGGAAAAACTGATCCTCTATGACCTCCGCCGAATCGGTGTGGTGCGCTAATGGCGAATATGACTCCGCAGGAATTGAGCCGATTGGTCAGCGCGGTCGCCGCCGAGGTGCAGCAGCAGTTAGGCGGGCCGGGGCTGGAAGCGCAGGCCTACCTGAGCGCGCTGACTTCGACCCTTCACCAGCGCGGCCTGAAGGTCGAGCGGCGCGAGATTCCGCCCGGCACGTATGCCGACGTCAAGATTAAGTGGAAAACAGTGGTCGAGATGGTCGTCAACGACGCGCTGGTCGTCGAGGTCAAGGCCGAGCCGAAATGGCGCGACTCGTTCGAGGCCGAGGCGCTGTCGAAACTGCGCCTGACCGGCCTGAAACTGGCGCTGGTCATCAACTTCGACAGCGTGCCGCTGCGCGACGGTATTCGCCGCGTGGTCAACCGGTTGTGAGGGAGGAAGCACCCTCTATGCGCGCAAGCCGACCTCACCCCCAACCCCTCTCCGTAAACAGAGAGGGGAGCAAAGTGATATCATATTCCCCTTCTCTGCTCGCGGCGGAGCGCGTCGAAGCGTTTGCATTCGACGGAAGCCGGAAGCCGCGCAGGGGGCCGAGGAGTGAGGTCGCATGTCGTTTCTGACGCCGCTGGCGCTGGCGGCTGGCCTGCTGGCCGCGCCGATTATCGCCCTCTACATGCTGCGGCTGCGTCGGCGCGAAGTTACGGTGTCGAGCACGATGCTCTGGCAGCAGGTCTTGCTCGACCGCGAGGCGAATACGCCGTGGCAGCGGCTCAAGCGCAATCTCCTGCTGCTGCTGCAACTGCTGATTCTGGCGGCGCTGGTGCTGGCGCTGGCGCGACCGTTTATCGTCGTCCCTGCCGTCAGCGCCGGGCAGATTGCGCTGCTGCTGGACGCCTCGGCCAGCATGAACGCCACCGACAGCAGCGATGGATCGCGCTTTGCGGAAGCGCAGCGCAAGGCGCAGGAGATCGTCGATACCCTGAGCGCGGGCGACACAATGACGGTCATCCGCGTGGCCGACGTGCCGGAAGTGCTGGCCCCTTATAGCGGCGACCGGACGACGCTCCACGCCGCCATCGCCAGCGCGCAGCCGAGCGAAGCCAGCGCGGACTGGTCGGCGGCGCTGACGCTGGCAGCAGCGGGCGCGGCAGGCGCGACCGACTTCAACATGGTGCTGCTCAGTGACGGCGGACTCGGCGCGGCAGCCACGCTCCCGGCGATTCCCGGCAAGGTGCAGTTGATTCCGGTCGGCACGTCGAGCGCCAACGTCGCCATTAGCGCGCTGGCGACGCGCGCCCTGCCCGGCCAGGCCCCGGAACTGTACGCGCAGGTGACGAACTATGGCGACCGGGACGCGCCGATTGTTTTCGATCTGCGCGTTGACGGCCAGTTATTCACGGCGGAGCGCTACACCATTCAGGCGAACAGCAGCCAGTCAATCGTGTCGCAGGCGCTGCCGCAGGGTTTCAAAACTCTTCAGGCGGGGCTGACCATTCCAACCGGCTCGTCGGTCGCGGACGATCTGCCCGAAGACAACACCGCCTGGGCCGTCTCGACCGGCGCAGGCGACCGGCGCGTGCTGATTATGTCGAGCGACGGCAATTATTTCATCGATCAGGTTCTGCGCAGCCTGCCGGGATTGCAGGTTTTCGACGGCGACACGACGCGCGGCCTGCCCTCGCAGACCTTCGACCTGTACATTTTCGACGGCTGGCTGCCTTCGACCCTGCCCAACGGCGATATGCTCATCATCGACCCGCCGGATAGCTCGCCGCTGTTCACGGTCGGCGCTATCACCGAAGCGACCGGCAGCCCGCGCGTCCACAGCGAAGACGCGCGTATGACTTACGTCGATTTCAAGACCGTCAACCTCGCCCGGTTCAAACAGGTCACGGCCAGTTGGGCGCAGCCGCTGGTCGAGGCCGACGGCGGCCCGCTGCTGCTGGCCGGGGAAAACAGCGGGCGACAGATCGCCATCCTGACCTTCAACCTGAGTGAAACTGACCTGCCGCTGCAAATCACCTGGCCGATCCTGATGGCGAACCTGATGGACTGGTATCACCCGCAGGACGTCGTTTACGTTCCCGACGGCCTCAAGGTCGGCGAGTCGCTGCTGCTGCACCCGCCGCTGACCGCCGATTCCGTGCGGATTCACCTGCCCGATGGCAGCCGCCGCGATCTGAAAGCGACTGGCGCGGCGCTGATCTTTGCCGAGACGCAGGCCCCCGGCATCTACACGCTCGACGTGATGCAGGGCAGCACAGTCATTCAATCCACCAGCTTTGCCGTCAACCTGTTCGACCCGAACGAGAGCAACATCCGACCGAACACCACCATCAAGCTCGGCGAAACCACCGTCGCCGAGGCGCAGAAGGCCGAAGTCGGCCAGCGCGAATTCTGGCCCTGGCTGGCGCTGCTCGGCCTTGCTATTCTGCTGATCGAGTGGTTCGCCTATACACGCCGACTGCACGCGCCGACAGTTTTTCGCCCGCTGATCCGCCGTGGAGCAACGCGATGAGCGCGCGCCTGATCGCCGTCGCGCTGGCCGGATTCGAGCGCGCCGCTGCTGAAAACAGCTCAGGTAAGACTCGCAGACTGCGGTTGAGAGTCAGAAACGAATCATGACATTCACCACGCCTGTGGCGCTGCTGTTACTGCTCGCGCTGCTGCCCATCCTTTATCTGGGTTGGCCGCGGCTGGCTTACCGCCGGACGCGCGATTTCGCCAGCCTGATCCTGCGGGCGCTGATCGTCCTGCTGCTGGTGTTTGCGCTGGCCGGGCTGCAAACCGTCCGCTCGGCGGACAGGCTGGCGGTCGTCTTTCTGGTTGATGCGTCCGACAGCGTCGGCAAGACGGCGCAGGACGCCGAAATTGCCTACGTCCGCGACTCGATGCAGCACATGGCCGCCGACGATCTGGCGGGCGTGGTGCTGTTCGGCGCGAACGCGACCGTCGAGCGACAGCTCAACGCCGTCCGCGAGTTAGGGCCGGTACGCTCGACGCCGACGACCAGCAATACCGACATCGCCGAAGCGATCCGCCTCGGACTGGCGTTGTTCCCGCCCGATACGGCACGGCGGCTGGTGATTCTGGGCGACGGGCAGCCGACGGTCGGCGACACGGACGCGGCGGCACGGCTGGCTTCGGCGGCAGGCGTCGAGATCAGCTATGTCCCGTTCGAGCGCGCGCCATCGCCCGAAGTGCAGGTGAGCGATGTGCGCGTCCCGGCGTCTGTCAATGCCGGTCAGCAGTTCGACTTGAGCCTGTCGGTCGATGCCGACGCCGCCACACCCGCGACTATCACGGTGTTCGCGTCGGGGGAAATCATCCACCGCGAAGAGGTCAACCTCGCTAAAGGAAGCAGTAACTATACCCTACCGCTGACAGCAGGCGGCTCTGGCTTCCGCGATTTCCGCGTTCAGGTTGACCCGAAAGGCGCGGACGACTTCTATCAAAACAACACGCTCTCAACCTTCAGTCAGGTCGTCGGGCCGCCGCGCGTGCTGCTCGTCAGCACCGACGCCGAAGAGACGCGCGCGCTGGCCGACGCGCTGACTGGTACTGGCCTGACGGTCGATACCGTCACGCCGACTCAACTCCCGATTGGCGTCGCGCCGCTGGCGCAGTACAGCAGCGTCGTGCTGGCCGACGTCTCAGCGGAAGCCCTGACCGAAGGGCGGCAGAAAATCCTGCAAACCTACGTCCGCGACCTCGGCGGCGGGCTGGTCGCGGTCGGCGGGCCGACCAGTTTCGGCCCCGGCGGCTACTTCAGGACGCCGCTGGAAGAAACGCTGCCGGTCGAGTCGCGCCTGACTGACCAGCAGCGCATCCCGCAGTTGACGATTGTCTATGTGATCGACCGCTCCGGCAGCATGTCGATCAGCGGGCCGAGCGGCGTCGAAAATCTGGAACTGGCGAAAGAAGCCATCATGCGGTCGATTGAGTTCCTTCAGCCGACCGACCGCGCCGGAGTCGTCTCGTTCGACGCGCAGGCTTACTGGATCGCCGACGTCCAGCCGGTCCTCGACCGGATCGCGCTGCAACAGATGGTCGGGACAATTCGCGCTGGCGGCGGGACGGACATTCTGGCCGGGATGCAGGCGGCAGCCGAGACGCTGGTCGCCGATCCTTCGCCGCGCAAGCACATGATCGTACTGACCGATGGCGGCGCTGACCCGACCGGGCTGGTCGATCTGGCGCGCAAGCTCTACACGCAGAACGACGTGACAACCTCGGTCGTGGCGCTCGGCGCGGGCAGCCCGTCGCAGACCTTCCTCGACGACATCGCGGCGGCAGGCGGCGGCAACTACCACAACGTCGATATCGTCGAGCAGATTCCGACGATCTTCACGCTCGAAACGGTGCTGGCGACGCGCTCATACATCCGCGAGCAGTCGTTCGTGCCGTCGATCTCCGCCAACAGCCCGATCATCGACGGCATCACGTCCGCGCCGCCGCTGCTCGGCTACGTGGCGACGACGCCGAAGCAGACGGCGCAGGTCGTCCTCACTGCGGCGTCCGATTACCACGATCCGCTGCTGGCGCAGTGGCAGTACGGCCTCGGTCGCGCAGTCGCTTTCACCAGCGACGCCAGCGGACGCTGGGCCAAAAACTGGCTCGGCTGGGACAACTTCGCCCGCTTCTGGAATCAGGCGGTGCGCTGGACGATCACCGAGGGCAAGAACCAGAATCTTGAGACGCGCGTCACGATGGATGGCGAGCAGGCGCGGGTCGAAGTCGATGCGCGCGATGCTGACGGCGGCTTCCTCAACGGTCTGACTCTCAGCGCCTCGATGGTCGATCCCGACCTCGGCGCGCAGTCGATTCGATTGCAGCAGGTCGCGCCGGGCCGCTACGAGGCGATCTTCACGCCTAAAACCGAAGGCGCGTATTTCCTGGCTGTGACCGGACAGGGCGCGAACACCGACGGCACGACGACCGAAGTCAACCAGCGCACCGGTTGGGTGATGAGCTATTCGCCCGAATATGCCCTGCGCGCGCCGGGAGCCGAGGCCAGCGTCCTGCCCGGCGTCGCCGCGCTGACGCACGGACGCTCGCTGGCTGACGATCCCGCTGCCGCTTTCGCCCACAACCTGACGATGCGGACAGCCAGCACGCCGCTCTATCCGTGGCTACTGCTGGCGGCGCTGCTGCTGCTGCCGGTCGATATTGCCGTCCGCCGCCTGATTATCACCCGCAGCGACATCGCCCGCGCGCGCCAGTGGGCGCGGCGCGGACGCGGGATAGCCGAGGCTCCGACCGAGCGCCTCGCCGGGCTGATGGGCGCGAAAGCCCGCGCTCAGGAACGCGCCGACGAACAGAGGAGCCTCGGCACAAGCGCGCCGAGTACCGCCTCGGCGCTGCGCGCGCGACGTGACGCCGCGCGACAGGCGACCCAGGGCGAGCCGCCGCCCGTCCCGCCGACGCGCTCCAGCGTCCCGGAGCCAACCTTCCCGGCGCAGACGCCAAAGACCGAGGGCGGCAATATCGCCGCCAGACTGCTCGAAAAGCGCCGAAAGGACGAGAGCCGATGAGCGACGGACGCCATCGCAGCGAAGTTCGCCCCGGCCTGCGCGTCGAGATTGTGCTGAAACAGGATCAGCAGTCGGGCAAGCTGACGCAGGGCGTCGTCAAGGACATCCTGACCCACTCGGCCTTTCACCCACACGGCATCAAGGTACGCCTGACTGATAATCAGGTCGGTCGCGTCAAAACAATTGTGGACGCGCCGTAAGCTGCCGTCAATCCGTCAGCGCCTTGACGAGGATGATTTCGAGCGGTTCTCCGGGCAGGAGCAGCGCCGACCTCACCCCCGACCCCTTCGCGGCCTTCGGCTCCTGCCGAACAAAGAGACGTTCGGCACGCTACGCCGCAAGCAGCGAGGGGGGAGCGGATGCGACGTATCGCAGCCCTGATCTTTCTCCCCTCTCCCGCCGGGGAGAGGGGCCGGGGGTGAGGGCATCACTCGCTTCTCAGCGCCTGCGCGGGAACCGTCCGGCTCAACCGCTGCGCCGGATAGATGCCCGCCGCCAGCGCCGCGACGACAGCGACGACGAACGCCAGTACGAACTCGTTGGGCTGGAGCAGAAGCTGCATCGTCCAGCCGAACGAGCGGACGTTGATGACGTAGACCAGCACCAGCGCCAGCACAAAGCCAATCGGCAGCGCCAGCAGCCCGGCGACCAGCCCCATCAGCCCGGTCTGCACCAGCGTGAAGCGCCACAACTGCCCGCCGGTCATGCCGACGGCGCGCATCGTTCCATACTGGCGCGTCCCTTCCAACTGAAGCGCCATCAACGCGCTCAGGATGCCGATGAAGGCCACGACCGTCGCCAGCAGACGGAGCGCAATCGTGATCGAGAAGGCGCGGTCGAAAACGGTGAAGACGCCGGAACGCAGCGAGACGTTGCTCTGCGCCAGCAGATTCGTCCCTGTAAGCGCCTGATTGCGAATTGTGTCGAGAACCGCCGCCGGATCGACTCCCGGCTTGAGGAAAACGGCAATCGACGAAATCGCTTTATCGTCGTAATACTGGCGATAGACGTTGTCAGCCATAAAGACCGTCCCCTGATCGGTGGCGTAGTCGTAGTACACGCCAGCGACCTCGAAGGTCTGCGGGCCGCGGTCGGTCAGCAGCGTCAGCTTATTGTGCTCCGGCGTGATGCCGCGCCGGTAGGCAAACGGCTCGCTGACCATCAGCTTGCCGCCCGTCAGCGCTGTCCAGTAATCGGCCAACGGCACATTCAACCACGCGAACCGCCGCTGTCCGCTGGTCACTTCGCCATCCGCCGAGGCCAGATTAACCGGCGGCAGATCGGGGAAATCAGGCGCGGTCACGGTGACATTGCGCCCGACGGTGAGGTGATCGACGCCGTCGATGGCGCGAACGCGGTCAGCGGCGGCAGGATCAACGCTGCCGGTCGCGCGGCTCGCCACCAGATTCGGCGGCGAGATATAGATGTCCGCGCCGAGCGTGTTGTTGAGCCAGTCTTCGACCGTGCCACGAAACGAGCCGATCATCACGCCGACGCCGACGATCACGCTGATCGCCACGGTCAGCGCGGCGACGGCCACCGACGTCCGGCTCAATGCCCTTGAGACAGCGCGCGGAGCCATCGTGCCGATGATGCCGAAAAGGCGGTCGGTGATCGGCGTGGCAATCCGCATGACCGCCAGCAACACGACCGGCGTGAAGCAGGCTCCGCCGACGATGAAGAAGAACAGCGAGGTGAACGAGACGATCAGGCTGCGCGTCGGCAGAGTGAGCAGCAGCGCGCCGACGATCAGCATAGCGACGGCAGCAGCGGTGATGCGCGGGACGAGTCGGCGCGCGCCCTGCTCGACTTCCGAGCGGCGCAGCGCCCCGGCGGGCGGCGTGTGGGTCGCCTCGTAGGACGGCAGCGCCGACGCCGCCAGACTGGCGACGATGCCGATAGCCGCGCCTTTAACCAGCGTGAACGGATCGACGGCCACGCCCTGCACGTTGACGGTGAAATAGAGGTCGCTGATGGTCTGCGCGACCAGCCCGACCGCGCCGCGACCGAAAATGATGCCGAGGCCGAGGCCGATGATCGTGCCAATCGCGCCGAGCAGCAGCGCCTCGCTCAGAATCATGGCGAAAATCTGCCTCCGCGTCGCGCCAAGCGCGCGCAGCACCCCGATCTGCGGACGGCGCTGGATGACGCTGAAGGTGACGGTGTTATAGATCAGAAAGACGCCGACGATCAGCGCCAGCAGACTCAGCGCCTGAAGGTTCAGCTCGAAAGCGGCGGTCATCTGGGCAATCGCCCCGCTCTGCGCCTGCGGCGTGGTCAGGGTCGCGCCGGGCGGCAGCAGCGCGCTGATCTTCGACGTATCGTAACCGGACGGCAAAATCAGATCGATGCGGGTAATCACCCCCGGCCTGCCGACCAGCTCCTGCGCGGTAGCGATGTCGGTCAGCAGCAGGTTTTCGAGCGCCTGCTGGCTCAGGCTGTCGGTCGGCAGCAGCAGGCCGACCACCTTGACCGAGGTCGTGCCGTCCCTGACGCGCAGTTCGAGCGAGTCGCCCGGCCTGACATGGTAGTGGTCGGCCAGCGGCTTGCTGATGAGGACGGTATTCGGCTGAGTGATGAAGGCGGTCAGCGCTTCGGCGGCGCTGGCCGTCTGCCCTTCGACGTTGACGCTCGACAGATAACTGCGGAACGGCGGCTCGGAGAACGGATCGACGCCGAGCAGGTGCAGGACGCGGTCGTTGAGGCTCGACGCGCGGACGTAGTCCTCGACGATTGGCGCGGCGGCGGTCAGACCGAGATCGACGCGCAATTGCGTATAGACGTCGGTCGGCAGACCGGACGGCCCGCCGAGAACCTGATGGGTCGCTTTTCCCGCCACCGTTTCCGTGCTGAGGGCGAAAGCGCGGCTGGCCGAGCCGTTAGCGAGGTCGATAGCGATCACCATTGCCACGCCGAGCGCCACGCCGACCACGAACAGCACGCTTTGCAGCAATCGGCGGCTGACGTGCCGCCGGGCGAGACGCAGAAGCAGGGGAAAGGTCATGAGGCTCCCTCATACAAGCACGAAGGCGGGTTTTCACCCGCCTTCGCCAGACACACGCTGATCGACAGGGAGACAATCGTCACCCTGTTGCCGGTTCCTTCGATGAAGCGGCGGGCCGCCTATCCCTTAACTTTGACCTGCGGTTCGTCGTCCTCGCGGTCGACCATCGCCTCAAAGTAGCCCAACCGCTGGAGCGACTCGCGGGCCGCCTCGCGGAACTTCTCATGGTCGGTGTCGAGCAGGCGCACCAGCGACGGAATGGCGCGCGGGTCGCCGAGCTTGCCGAGCGACTGCGCCGCGTAGAGCGGCGTCTGGAAGCCGGGGGCGTCGAGCGCTTCGATCAACGCCGTGACGGCGCGCGAATCGCCGAGCTTGCCGAGCATCAGAGCGGCGCGACCGCGAACGATCAGGTCTTCGTGCTTGTTCTGCACCAGCATAATCAGCGTGCGTACCGCTTCGTCGCCGCCGACCATGCCGAGCTTCATCACTGCCGTGCGGCGCTTGTCTTTATTGACATCGCGCAGCTCGGCGATTAAGTTCTTTACCGATTTCGGGTCAGAGGCCGCCATTTGAATCTCCTTAACCGCTGACGACAGGTTGTTGCTTCAACTCGATCAGCAGCTTGCCGTCATGAATGTGACCGACCCGATCCGCGAATGGAACAATTTCGGGATTGTGTGTCGCCATTATCAGCGTCTTTCCGGCTTCCCGCGTCAGTTCCAGCAGCAGTTGCAGGATAAGACGTCCATTCTCCTCGTCCAGGTTCCCCGTCGGCTCATCGGCCAGCACCAGATCCGGCTCGTGGATCAGCGCGCGGGCAATCGCCACGCGCTGCTGCTCGCCGCCGCTCAACTGGTCAGGAAAGGCATCGGCGCGCTTCGCCAGCCCGACTCGTTCGAGCAGCATCCGCCCGCTGGCCTCGGCTGCGCGTCGATTGCCGCCGCGTAGTTCCAGCGGCAGGGTGATATTTTCGAGAACTGTCAGGGTAGGAATGAGGTTGAAGAACTGGAAGATAATGCCGATGTGGTCACGACGAAACAGCGTCTGGTGATATTCGTCCAGAGCGGTGACGTCTATCTTGCGGATGACGACCGTTCCAGCATCTGGCCGGTCGATTCCGCTCATCATGTTCAGCAGCGTACTTTTCCCGCTCCCGCTTTTCCCCAGCAGAACGAAAAACTCGCCGGGCGCGATATCGAGGTCAGCGCTGTCGAGGACAACGCGCGTGCGACCACCCTCTTCATACGACTTTCGCAAGCCGCGAATTTCGACGATCTTTGCCGGGTGTGCGCCGTTGCTGCTCATGCTGGCTGATTATACTCTCGACTGAATTGGAATACTACCGCCGTCGGCTGACTGACTGGCTACCTGAAAGCATAGCATGGACGGATGAGCACACCATAATCTTCCCACGAAAAGATTATGAAGATTTACACAAGCTCGTCAGCAGTTTTGCACAAGCGAGCTATCTGGCTAACGAATAGACGCTGGTTTCGCCGATCCGTCTGGGGGCTGGATAGCGGTCGTTGAAGATATCGAGCATCTCCGTCGTCCAGCGATCATGAAAGAGCGAGGGATAGGCCATCGGCTTGTAGATCAGCACGGTGTCGTAATCGCCCTGCTCCAGCGCGGCTAGAAACGGAGCCTGATCCCACACGCCGTCACGGGCGATCTGCGAGAACTCGAACGGCTGAAACAGGATCGGCTTGCCCGC
The DNA here is from genome assembly GCA_964652205.1 of uncultured Anaerolineaceae bacterium. GTDB lineage: Bacteria > Chloroflexota > Anaerolineae > Aggregatilineales > Phototrophicaceae > ZC4RG36. Next base: position 32,068 of record CAZZAO010000052.1, read on the forward strand.
CAGCGGCAGCAGACCTATCGCCTCATCGGCAAGCACGTTATGGCCGGACTTGACCACATCCATCAACTGCGCCATTTCATGTCGTTGATCGTCGGTCATCCGCAGCAGCCCGATGTCGGCGTAGCGCTGCTGGAGCGGCTGCACGTAAACGCCCATCTGCCAGCCAACGGCGACGATCAGCGCGGCCTTGAGCAGCGGCAGCCTGCGCGTCGCGGCGATCAGCGCCCCGGCAGCGAAGCAGAGCGCGGCGGACAGCTCGTAGAGGTAGTTGACATCCGAGCCGATTTTGGCGATGGTCAGCGCTGCGCCGATGCCGCCGAGCAGATAAGGCATCACCAGCCACCACGCCTGCGAGCGCCAGCGCGCGCCTGTGACCAGCAGCAGCCCCGCGCCAACGCACAGCAGCGGCAGATTGGAGCCGACTTCCGCCGCGTAGAAGCGGACGCGCTCGACGTCGATGGTGTTGGTGTTGGCGGTGATAAGGTGGGTGAAGATGCCGCCATTGGTGGCGACCAGCAGCAGGCCGAACGGGATCAGGACGAAGTTCGCCAGCAGCAGCACAAAAATCACGGCTCGATAGGCCCCGTGCCGGTTCCACAACCAGACGAAAGCGGCGAACGGCGCGGCCAACAGATAGGTCTGGCGCGTGTAGGCCGCGAGCGCGATCAGCAGCGCGCCGACGCACAGGCCGATGCCGCGCTTGCCGCCGACGACGACCACAAATAAACCAGCCCACGACAGCGCCAGCGCCAGCGAGTCGATGCGGTTGAGCGGCGACCAGTGCAGCAGATACGGCACGAGCAGCAGCGAGACGCCCGCGACCAGCGCCCCGGCGATGTCGTGAGTTAGCGCCAGCAGCGTCAGGGCGATCAGGACGGCGGCGGCAATCGCGCTGCCGAGCGAAAGCGCCCGTCCGTACCAGTAGGCGGGGCCATCAGCGCGGACGAACGGAACCTGCGCCAGCATGAACAGCGGCGGATAGTTGGAAATGGTGTACGGCGGCTGATTCAACGGGCGATAGATTTCCTGACCCGCCGCCAGCCGCGCCGCCTGTTCGAGCAGCGGCCCTTCGCCATAGTTGAGCGGATAAGGATAGCTGACGACCTCGCTGGCGTGATGCGCAAACAGGCCGAGCGAACGGACGACCAGCGCCGCGAAGCCGATCAGCGCCAGCGCGATCAGCAGGCGACCGAGCCAGCGCAGGGCAATCTTCCCGCGCGGCGCGGGTTGAGCTTGACCGACAGCAGTCATCTCACCTCTCAGGGGCAGCGTCAACGCTGCGCTCCAGTGTAGCGCAGGTGACGCGAAATAATTCTATCCGGCGAAGCAGCAGGTCAGACGACTACTTCGACAGTGATGGCAGAGCAATCGCATCAAAATCACAACTCAGACTATAAAAGGTCATGAGGGTTTGTAGGGGCGCAGCGCGCTGCGCCCCTACGTTACCGTTGACCCTGAATAAGCCGATATGAGCTTTCTTGAAACTCCGGTCAAGTTTGATGTGTTTGCCTTGACAGTGATGGGCGGAGCCATTCGCCGAGTTGTTCCCGCGCGGTCTGAAGCTGCCTGACGTGTTGATCGAGCGTGGTGAAACCGAGGCCCATCGTGTTAATGCTCAGGTGGGTCGCGCCGAGGTCGCGCCAGTCGCGCACCCACGCGCCCCATTCCGACTGCGGCACGCGGTTCAGGCTCAGGCGCGGCTCGATGCCGACGGTCTCAGGCTGACGGCCCACCTCGGCCATCGCGGCGCGGAGCTTCGCCATCTGCGCGCGGCCTGCGTCATTCGGCGGGACCTGCGGAAACCAGCCATCGCCGAGCCGGGCGACGCGCTTCAAGGTCGCGTCGGCATCGCCGCCGATCCAGATCGGAATCGGGCGCTGCACCGGCAGCGGCTTAATGCCTGCCGCGTCGATATGATGCCACTGGCCGTTAAAGGTGACGACTTCCTGCGTCCAGAGCGCGCGCAGGACTGCGATCTGTTCCTCGCTACGCCTGCCGCGATTGCTGAAATCCTCATTGAGCGCCTGATATTCGACGTCGTTCCAGCCGACGCCGATGCCGAGGCGCAGGCGTCCCCCGCTTAACAGGTCGATTTCGGCGGCCTGTTTGGCGACCAGCGCCGTCTGTCGCTGCGGCAGAATCAGGATGCCGGTGACGAATTCCAGCCGGGACGTCAGCGCTGCCGCGTAGCTGAAGAAGGTCAGGACTTCGTGAAAGAGCGTGTCCGAGGTGTACGGCCCCTTCCAGTTGGGGCGAGCAGCCGTGCTGGCGCCGAGGACGTGATCGTAAGCCAGCAGGTGGGTGTAGCCCAGGCCCTCGACGGCCTGTAAGTAATCGCGGATAGCGGCAACATCCGTACCGCTCTCGGTCTGTGGGAACACGACTCCGACATGCAGCATAATGATTTTCCTGTTGAATACGACTCTAGCTGACGATTTTGACGCAGCCCCCGCGAAAATGATATTGCCATCCTCGACCGGCAGTCCCTTCTGGTCAGCGGACGCCGGCTGCGGCTTTTCACGCCCGCAGACGAAAGATCATGCCTTGTCTTCCCCCTCGCTGCTTGCGGCGTAGCGTGCCGAACGTCTCTTTGTTCGGCAGGAGCC